>CAMAVI010000011.1 GCA_945861625.1 Candidatus Sulfopaludibacter sp. SbA3 | reverse complement strand
TCTATCTACTGTTCAGTTAGTTAGCGGGAATCCCTCGGACCATAACCGGACAGCAGTGATATCGAGCCTACTACCATGTACCATGGGTAAATTCATGCAGCGCTTCGCAAGCGAGGGATAGGACCTCTTGACGATACTCGCCCGATTGGAGCAGTGGAGGGAGCGCGGCGAGATATCGCCTGAACAGCATACACTCCTGGCCGGCCTCTCGCGTGGAGAACCTTTTTCCCTCTTTCTGGAACTGAACATTCTCCTATACGCGGGCATCCTGGCGTTCGTTGGCGGTCTCGGCTGGACCGTCACCACATGGTCACAGCAGCTCGGTGATGCGGCCATCCTGACTGTCCTCTCGGCAATGCTGGCCGCCTCTTTTTGGTACTGCTTCTCCCGCGCGCCCGCCTGGTCACCCGGGGAAACACCTTCGCCCAGTCTGGTCTTCGACTACGTGCTTTACCTCGGTACGCTGGTTTGGACCGTGGAACTCGCATACGTCGAGAGGCGGTTTCACATTCTCTCGGGACAATGGGATCTGTATCTGCTGGCCACCGCCGGAGTGTGCTTTTCCCTCGCCTACCGTTTTGACAACCGCTTCGTCTTGTCGCTGGCGTTGTCCTCGCTCGCCGGGTGGTTCGGACTCACCATCTCGCACTGGCCGTCCCATCAGGACGCAGCGTACCGGCAATATGCGATTCTCTACAGCCTGACAGTGGGCGGCGCCGGGGTCGCGCTGGAACGCCGCGGGTTGAAACCGCATTTCTTCGGAACGTATCTGAACATCGCGGCCAACGTTCTCTTTTGGTCGCTGCTCTCCGGGACCTTCCAGCGGGAGGGATACTTCGTGTGGCTTCTGTGGCTTCTGGCCGCCTGCAGCGCGTCTCTCGCCTGGGGTCTCTCCCGCCGCCAGTTTTCCTTTGTCGCCTATGCCGCCGTTTACGGCTACGTGGGGGTCAGTGCAATCCTCATTCGCGAATTGCATGGAATCACGGCGATGCTCAGTTACTTCTTCGTTACCGGCCTCGCCATGCTCGTCGTGCTGACCCAGATCGCGCGCCGCTTCGGAAGGGAAACGTGAGAGCCTACAGCGAATCCAGCGAGGAAGCTTTGCGCGCCCGCGATCTGCTCAAGGAATGGGCCGGCGAAGGTTTTGTCACCCAAGAGCAGTACCAGCGCCTGGAACAGGAAACTCCCTGCGATCTCCGGCGCACCAACGTGTTTCTGCGCCTGGTCCTGTTACTTTTTACGCTGATCCTCACGGTCGCCGTGGCAGGACTGTTCTTCGCGGTTTTTCTCTCGCATCCAGGAAAGCAAACCGCCGGCGTTTTTCTGCTCATCTTCGCTGCCCTCTCGTACGGAGCCGCCGAGATCGCTGTTGCTCAAGCCCGCCTCTATCGCTATGGGATCGAAGAAGGCTTCGCCGTCTGTTCAGCCGGTTTTCTCTGCGCTGGCCTCGCCGCCTTTTCCCAAAGAATGGATATTCTGATCCCCGCCGCCGGCGCCATCCTGTCGCTTTGGATATGGCATCGTTTCGGGTTCCCGTATGCATTTCCGGCGGCGATGATTTTCACCCTCTGGCTGCCCCGTCATTGGACCCCGTCGCGTCCGGCGCAGCATCTGACGATCGCGGCGCTCTATGCGATCAGTCTGTTCATCGTGACCGCCGTGCGCCCCCGCCACCGTTTCACGTATCTCAACCAGAAATATTCAATCGCCGAAGCGCTCCTCTGGCTCGGCATTTACCTGGCGATCAACCTCCAGTTGTCTCCCCTGGACCTGGCCAAGAACTGGTTGGCTGCCCCTCGGACGGCCACCGAATTCTCAAGGCCGTTTTACTGGGCTACGTGGGTGCTGACCTGGTGCTTGCCGCCCGTGGTGCTGGCGCGCGGCCTGCGCGGGAAAGACCGGTTCGTCATCGCCGTGGGCGTCCTCACCGCCATCCTGACCCTGGTCACCAATAAGCCGTATCTCGGCTGGCTGCGGCATAGCTGGGACCCGATGCTCCTGGGTGCTCTGTTGATTGGTGCCGCGCTCTTCATCCGGCGTTGGCTCGCGCAGGGAACGGACGGAATTCGCCACGGCTTTACCGCCCACCGCCTCTCCGCAAAGGACGGCCTCTGGATGAACGTTGGGGCGACGGTAATCGGGCTCGTTACACCGAACGCAATCGTGCCTGGCCCGCGGGCAGACAACCCCGCAGTCCGCTTCGGCGGGGGAGATTCGGGAGGCGGCGGCGCTACGTCCGATTTTTGAAACCGGCGCCCAGTTGCCCCCACTCCTACCTGCTGCAACCCTTTTTGGTTTCCTCGAAGCCTTCGAACAGGCGCGCGGCGCTGGCGCCGGCCAGCGTTTCCATCCGGTGCGGCTGCCCCTTCTCCTCTGTATAACGGGCCACGGTCCCCAGGGAGCGCAACAGTTGCGCTTCTTTTCTCATCTCCGGGTGCCACCTGTATTCGTCGTTCTCGCCGACATACATGAACACGCACATCTTGGAAATCGCCTGCAGCTTGGCCGCGCTGGGCTCCCACATATAGCCAGGGAAAGCGGTCACGGACAAGAAGTACTGAGGGTTCGCGGCCGCCACGTGGAATGCCGCGATCCCGCCGTTGGATGGCCCGGCGATATGAAACCTGTCGTCTTGGATCTTGTAATCCGTCAGGATTAATTTCAAGAATTCAGGGAAAATGCGCGCCCCGTCCTCGAAGAACAGTTGATCGTCCGGCGCGGCGGGCGCCACCACGATATAGCCGCGCTTCTCCGCCTCCGCGCGGAAATTGCGGCCGAGTATACGGTCCACGGTGGTCATGTTTTGCGGACCTCCGCCCAAGGCCAGAATCGCCGGGTACGCCTTCGCGGAATCATATGCGTTGGGAAGAACGACTTTATAACGAACAGTGGTGCGGCCCACCTTCTTAGTCTTCTCAAGTACCTCCGCCTCAGCGAGCGGAGCCGCGAACATTGCGGCGATGGCCGCCGCAAGAAGCAACGTCCCACACCGCAATCTTGCTTGTGTCATAGCAGAGGTCTCCTCAATCGATGGATTATCAATTAGTGCGTCATGGCGTATACCGCATAGCTCGTTCCGATGCGGATCGCTTCGGTTGAATATCGCTCTGGATAATAGGGGTCGTCGGCGAATTCCCAACCGTCGCCCAGGTCCTGATTGAATGATATCGCTACCATCATACGGCCCTTGGAATCCCGAATGGCGCGCCAGTGCGGCACCACGCCTCCCCGCTCAATCCCGGACCCGTGGACCACGTTGGCGCCCGGCACGCGGATGCGCTCGTTCAGATCGAAAATCACATGAAAGGCGGGATCGTCGCCGCCCAATTCCTCGGCCTCCGCCTGGGGATCAATCTGATGCATGCCGGCCATGAAGTTGGCCCACTCGCGTTCGTTATGGAAATCGTCCACCAGAAGGAAGCCTCCGCGCTCAAAGTACTGCCGCAGCCGCGCGCCCTGCTGCCGCGAGACCTTCCAGTCCCCGATCGAGATCGCCACCAGGAAGGGCAGGTTGAACACATCATCGCTGTCGATGTCGATGATGGTTTCAATCGGTTCGGCGTCAATCCGCGTGAGTCGGCTCAGCAGCCCAATGAAGAGGCGGTCGCCTTTGTTCGCGTCGATCCCCCAGCGCCAGCGGAAATTCCCGCGGTCGTAGGAGGACGCATAGCGCAGGCGGCCCAAGGCGAAGTCTCCCTTGCGCCCCACGTCGGGAGGATCTTCCACCGGGTCCTGCATTTCTCTTTCGTAGCGTGCCCACACGCGCTGCCGCATCTGCGCCATTCCAACGACGCTCAGCGCACACGAGAGCACGATAGCCGTGACGATGAAGTTAACGGCAGCCCTGCGAACTCCGCGCCGTGTGTGCACGCTTCCAGCCTACATAATAGTAAGGAAGTTGGCGACATCCCTATCCATGCCACGCGTTCCATCTACCGCGCCACCACCCTGGCGGAAATAAAAAAGGGCCCGCTAGGGATCTCGCCGCGTGAGGCATCGGGATCTCTAACGGGCCTGAGGGGAAAAATCGTTAGGTTCGGAGATTAGCGGCCACGGCCGCCACCTTGTCCACGGCCGCCACCTTGTCCACCGCCGCCACCTTGTCCACGGCCGCCACCTTGTCCACCGCCGCCACCTTGTCCACCGCCGCCACCTTGTCCACCGCCACCACTGCGGCCTCCGCCGCCACCGCCACCGGGATTTCCGCCGCCGCCGAACCCGCCACCACGGCCACCGGGACCTGCACCGGGGCTGCCGCCGCCTGGGTTCCCGCCACCGGGGCCAGCACCACCTGGGTTAACACCGCCAGGGTTGCCGCCGCCACGTCCGCCGAAACCACCTCGGCCAAATCCGCCACGATCAACACTGCCACGGTCGACACCTGGTCCCGCGGGTGCCGCCCCACCTTCGCGCGATCCCCCACGTGGGTTGTCAAACCGTCCGCCACCCTGTGGCGCACGACCCTGCGGCGGTCCACCTTGAGGCGGCCCCCCTTGTGGACCGCGTTCCATGGTGGGAGCCGGCGGCGCACCGAATCCTCCACCGTCACGGCCCTGGCGAGGCCCGCCAAAACCGTCAAACTCCCGGCGCGGCGCGCGATTATCCCGGCCGCCGGCATTCGGCCTCTCGTTCACAATCGGCGGGCTAATACGCACCGGTTGCGGCTCCCTCTGCGGAGCGAAACCGCGGAAGCCTCCATTGCCGCGATCCCCGCCGCCCGCTTGCGCGTCGGGCCGCCGCCATCCACCGCGATTAAAACCACCGCGATTAAAACCACCGCGATTAAAACCGCCACTATCAAAACCGCCGCCAGCACCACGGTTAAAGCCCTCGCCACTCCGCGGAACCACTCCGCCTGCCCGGCCGTTATCAAATCCGCCGCCGCGGGAAGGACCGAACGGAAGTCCGCCGTTCACCATCCCCGCGCGGGAAAGTTCCGCATGCGCCGGACGTACAAACGCGTTTCTGCCCACCGCCACGCGCCCGAAATCGCCCGCCCGCAGCCCTGTGATCGCGTTTTCATGACGCGCGTTACGATAACTGTTGTAGACGTTGATATTGGAGATGACGTTCACGCCGCGCCCCCCGTATCCGCGTCCGTACCACGGGCGATACGCTTCATACGGAGCCAGCGGCACCCAGCCCACATGACCGTATCCGAAACCGCCGGAGCCGAAACCAAAACTAGCGCCAAAGCCCGGGGAACCGAAGCCGAAAAACCCCACCAGCGCCGGCCTCCAATAATGCCGGGGCCCGATAACGCCCGGATACCACCCCCAGCCGAAGTTGCCGCGATACCAGCGGCCATAATGATACGGAGCCCAGCCCCACGGATCATAGCTGACCCAGCTCCACCCGTAGTAATTCACATAGTCCCAGCGGCCGTCGCGATACGGCGCCCAATCCGCGCTCACTCCGTTCGGCGTCCACACCCAACCGTACGGCGCGTCCCAGATCCAACGCCCATGACCCGCCAGCTCTTCGGTCCCGTATATGTCGGGACTCGCATAGCGCGCCGTCTCGCCATAATGCTCAAAGGCGCGGTCACGCTCCGCGTTCCAGTGGTCCCATTCATCCGCGGGAATGGCCGCTGCGGTCATGAATTCGGAATCGGAGGCCGGCCCGCGCGACAGCAGGGTCTGTCCGGCGGCCAGGCGCTCCGATCCACTGGGAGAAAGCAACTCCGCCTCGCCCCCGCGGACGGTGATTTCGCTGGTGCCGTCGGGGCGAACGGTCACGCGATAGATGCCCGCGCGTAGCGGTATCAGCGATACGCTCGGCGTGCTGACTTCCACTTTGGCGCTGCTATCGGAAGAGCTGTCCCGCAGCACGCGGAACGTCGTGGTGCCTTGCATGAGTTGCACCAGATAGCGGTGATACTGCAAATCGCCCATGCGGACTTCCGTGTTAGGCGCCAGGCGGATCACGTGGGAAGCGTCAAACTGTACTTCAGCGCGCGAACCCTCGCCCGTCGCGATGCGATCGGCCGTCACCAGCGGAGAGTTCACCGTCGAAGCCGCCGGCTCAGACGCATCTCCGCGCGTGACGCTCACCGAACCGTTCACCAAGCTGACCCGCGCGACACCGTGCTCGCCCGCATCAGCCGGGTCTTCATTTTGCGCGGCATCCTGACCCGCCGGATACGCGGGCGGCTGTTGCGCATGCACCAGCATGGGCGCGCCGATTGCCGCCATCAACACCGTCATTGCGATCGTCAGCCGTTTCATGGCATTCACCAGTCACCCTCTGATCAGCACGCGCAAAGCCAATCGTAAGCTATTGATTATAAAATCTTTTATGGTCTCTCAGAGTGGTGCATATGCACCACCCCGCTCCGGATGAGCCGCTCCCTCGCGAAACATGCGTCCGTGGTCTGTGTGGCTAAAGCAAGAAGATTTTGGCCCGCTGATCAACGCAGATGATCGCCGATAGCGAACCGCCAGCTTATGGTTCTCCATCCGCGTCCATCCGTGTTCATCGGCGGGCGGATCGCCCACGCCCATGAAAACCGTGTCACTGGCCTCGAAAATGGCTGGTGATAGGTAGGTGCCTGGTTGTAGCCGCCACGCGAGCACAAGGCATCTCCTGAGAAGAATCCGGCGTCCGATATACTGTTGCTCAAATGGACATCGACCAACGCCTCGCCAAGCTGACCGAGCGCCACGAAGCGCTGACACAGACCGTGGAGTTGATCGCCCACATGCAGCAGAAGAACGAGGTTCTACTCGGACACGTCATCGAAAGCGTCGCTAGCCTGGCGCGGATCGCCCTGTCCACGAAAGCCGCATAACTCGTCTTGAAGATGGGCGGCAATAGATCTCAACACTGAGATCCGCCTACTCCCCGCCCCCTTCCCTGCCGATGAAACCAACGTGTCCATTTTGCATCTCTACTAGTAGAGTGGATGTGCCACACTAAGGATAGAGAGATCGGAACTTTATGAAGTACTGGTCCTACCTGATCGCGAAGTTGCTTGCCGCCGCCGCGGTCCTATGGGGCTTCCGCAAACTAGTGGTCTGGCTGGTGCCGCCGCCGAAATCGGTCAAGTATATCCAGATGAAAGACCCCTTCGCCACTGACCTCGGCTACACGTTCGCGGTCATGCTCTACTGTCTGTTCGCGGCCGGTTTGCTTTGGCTTATCGTGCTCGACCAGCGGTACCGCTGCCGCACCTGCCTGCGCCGCCTGCGCATGCCCGTGCACACCGGCTCCTGGACCCACGTCCTGTTCGGCGGCCCGCAAACCGAATACATCTGCCTGTACGGCCACGGCACTCTAAAGGTGGATGACCTGCAGATCACCGGCCGCCACGAACCCGACTGGGAACCTCACGAAGACATCTGGAAAGAACTATATTCACTAGAAGAAACCAAAAAGTGACCGGAAGCCTGCGTGGCCATCAAGTTTAAGTTTCAACTGCCCAAGAACGCGCTGATCACGCGCTTTCTCGCCAACCGCTGGGCGCGCTACTCCCTGCTCGCCTTCGTCGCGTTCAGCGCCATCTCCTTGGGCGTGTTCACTTATTACTACAACAAGTACGCGCGCGTCATCGAAGACAAGCTGCGCAACGGCCCGTTTGCCAACACATCAATGCTCTACGCGGCCCCGCAACCAGTGGCGGTGGGCGATCAGACCCGCCCGCAAGAACTTGCCGATTACCTGCGGCGCACCGGCTACTCCGAATCCAACCGCAACCCACTGGGCTGGTACCACGTGCGTCCCGACGCCATCGAAATCAATCCCGGCCCGGAAGCCTTCGACAGCGAAGGCGCGGTGATCAAGATCCAGCGCGGCGTGGTGAGCCAGATCATTTCCCTGCGCGACCAAAGCGAGCGCACGCTCTACAACCTGGAGCCCGAGCCCATCACCAACCTGTTCGACCAGAAGCGGGAGAAGCGCCGCATCGTGCGCTACGGCGACATTCCCAAGGTCATGCTCAACGCCGTGCTCTCGGCCGAAGACAAGCACTTCTTCTCCCACTCCGGTTTCGACCCCATCGGCATCCTGCGCGCGATTTTGGTGGACATCAAGGACCGCCGCGGGTCGCAGGGCGCCTCCACGCTGACGCAGCAATTGGCGCGCACGCTGTGGCTCGGCACCGAGCGCGGCTGGCGCCGCAAACTTCCCGAAACACTGATCACGCTGCATCTGGAACGCCAGCTCACCAAGGAACAAATCTTTGAAGACTACGCCAACGCGATTTACCTGGGCCACCAGGGCAGCTTCAGTATTCACGGCTTCGCGCAGGCCGCCTCGGTGTATCTGGCCAAGGATCTGAACCAGGTCACGGCGGCGGATGCGGCGTTGATCGCCGGCCTGATTCAGTCGCCCATTGGCCGCAATCCCTTCCGCTACCCGGATCGCGCGCGCGGCCGCCGCAACCTGGTCTTGAAGGCCATGCACGAAAACGGCTACCTGACCGAGGAAGAATATCAGGACGCCGCTGCTTCTCCGCTCACCGTGGTGCAAGGCGCCGCCGAATCGACCGACGCTCCCTACTTCGTCGACCTGGTCAACGACACATTGCAAAGCCGCTTTCAGGATTACGACTTCCAAAACAATTCCTTCCGCGTCTACACCACACTCGACATGAACCTGCAGCGCGACGCCGTGGAAGCCGTACGCCTCGGCATTCAGGAGACAGACGCGCAATGGAAGCGCCGCAACAAGAAATACGGCACCGATGAGATGCCCTTGGCGCAGGTGGCGCTGGTGGCTCTCGACACCGAAACCGGGCAAGTGAAGGCGCTGGTCGGCGGACGCAGCTATGGCATGAGCCAGTTGGATCACGCCGTCGCCAAGCGCCAGCCGGGGTCATCTTTCAAACCCTTCGTTTACACCGCCGCCTTCGGCGCGGCCCTGGAAGAAGGCGGCAGAGTGATCACGCCCGCCACCACCGTGGTGGATGAGCCCACCACCTTCATGTTCGACGACAAACCCTATGAGCCGGCCGATTTCGAAGACAAGTATTCGGGCGCGGTGACCCTGCGCCAGGCGCTGGCGCATTCGATGAACATCCCCGCCGTGAAGGTGGCCGAGATGGTGGGCTACGACAAAGTGGCGGAAATCGCGCGCGCGGTCGGCCTCAACCTGGACATCAAGCCCACGCCCGCCATCGCGCTCGGCGCTTACGAAGTGATGCCCATCGAGATCGCCGGCGCCTACACGGTGTTCCCCAACGGAGGCATCCTCAAGAAGCCCGGCTACATCAGCACTATCCGCAATCAGGACGGGCGCTCGCTGTTTCAGGCGCAGGTGCAGGAATCGCAGGCCATCGACCCGCGCGTGGCCTACGTGGTCACCAATGTTTTGCAGGAAGTTCTGCGCAGCGGGACCGCCGCCGGAGTGCGCGGGCGCGGCTTCATTCTGCCCGCCGCGGGCAAGACCGGCACTTCGCGCGACGGCTGGTTTGCCGGCTTCACGTCGAAAGTGATCTGTGTGGTGTGGGTGGGCTTCGACGATAACCGCGACTTTAAACTCGAAGGCGCGCGCAGCGCTCTCCCCATTTGGACCGAATTCATGAAGCGCGCCCACTCGCACCGCCAGTACCGCAACGTGCACGACTTCGAAGCGCCGGAGGGCGTGGTCACCGCCGACATCGACGCCGAGACCGGCATGCTGGCCACCTCCAATTGCCCCAAGGTGCGCAGCGAGGTGTTCATCGCCGGCACGCAGCCTGTCGAATCCTGTAAGCTGCACGGAGGCCGCACGCAGATCGCCGGCTGGGAGCCCTCCACCACGCCCGCGATACCGGAAAAGACCACCGTCGCCTCCGTCGAACCCGTGAAAGCCCCCGCGCGTCCCCAGGTCCGCAGCATTCCCATTACGCCCGCCCAACCGCCGGAACCCGAACCCGTCAAGAAATCCAAGGGATTTTTTGGACGGCTGAAGGATATTTTCCGGTAAAATCGCGGGCGCTGGCCGAAACCGGGTGTGACAAGCGCGAGTTTTCCTGAGTCCGCGCGACACATTACAAGTCCTTCGTTTCCTGTTTTTTCAGCTACTTGCCGTTGGAACTACGCGTGCTATGGGATTCACAGTGAGTTGCAAGACGATCGTCCGCGCTAAGCCTGTCCTGCTAGTGCTCGCCGCTTTCCTCTCTGCGACCGCGTCAGCACAGACCCTGTTGGTCACGCCATCGTCACTGAGTTTTTCCGCTGAGGCAATTTCCCTGCCCCCGCCGCCACAAACGGTTACGGTTATCAACACGGGAACAACGAAAATATTCGCCGGGACTTTAGGAGGTCCAAAGTTTGCCGGAATAGCCAAATTCTTAGGCTACATCGAGCCAGGCGCCAGTGTTGAGATGCAGGTTTTCGTATTCAGCACTGGATTCCCGCCCGGTGCCTACGATGATGTCGTCACAATTGGCGATGCGATCCTTCCGGTTCACCTTGCCGTACGCGAATCGGCCGTGAAATTGTCGATTTCTCCGCAAGCGCTGAGCTTCCGTGCGCTGGCGAATGGCGTTAGGCCATCCCCGCAAGAGCTAACGGTTGTCAACACCGGGACCATCGACGCGTTCATAGTCACCGGAAGTGACAAGTCTGCGACCATCGAACTGGCCAATAGGACGATCGCCCCCGGCGAAAGCCTGCGCATTCCAGTGAGGGTAGAAACGTTTGGGCTTGCGCCCGGGTCCTACAGCTATGCCGTAAAGATTTCCGGAATCGCCATCCCCGTTCAACTCACTCTCGATCCGCCCGGCAATGTTGCGGTTTCCGCATCCACCACTTCTCTTTCGTTCACAGGCGTGGCATTCGGAGGCCGCCAAGGGCAGATTGCCACGCTCCGCAACAGTGGCACGCAAAACGCAGTGTACTTATCGATGCGCGCAGACCGGCCTTGGCTCACATTCTCGCATGTTATCGTTTTGGCCGAAAGCACAGCGGATGCGGGGATATACATCGACTCCGCCACCCTTGGTCCCGGAGTTCATACGGGTACCGTTACGATCACAGGCGTCGATGGAGGCACGGGCGCGATCGCCATCGCCGTGCAGGTGATCCTGACTCAGTCTCCGCCGGGGAAGCCTGTTTTCGGGGCAGTCTTGAATGCGGCCAGCCACCAGGCGCAACTTGGTGTGCAAAATGAGTTGATCAGCATTGTGGGGGCTGGGCTGGGACCGGATATCGGCGTCGCCGCGCCCTTCGATGGCGACATATCGCACTTGCCTACTATGCTCGCAGAAACCTCCGTTCTCGTAGCGGGCGTTCCCGCGTCTTTACTCTACATTCAGGAGGGCCGGATTACCGCGATTGCCCCGTCGTGCCCGACTACATTGTGCCTTTTGGACCGCTTCAAGTGCAAGTGGTGTACCGGGGTGCCGCCTCTGACTCCTTCCCCTGGGGCTATGATTCCCGTGGTTCGCCCGGCATCTTTACTCTGGACGACACCGGCGCCGGCCAAGGCCGAATCGTCAATCAAGACGGCACATTGAATTCGATCAGCCATCCGGCCCCCCGGGGGAGCGTCGTGTCCATATATGCCACTGGCGTGGAGAAGGACTTTTCTGCCGACCAATACACGTCAATTGGAGAAGCTATCGCTACGGAAATACGGAGGATTGACGGACCCGTGAGCCGGATTGACGTGATGGTCCCGGAAGATGCACCCACTGGGATTGCGACAGTGGGGATAATCATCAATTCTTCGAGCAAAGTCTTCAGGCTTGGTTCTCCCGGCGTCACCATGGTGGTGGAGAGTCCGCCGGCAACGCCACCGTGCACCTACACACTCAGCCCCGGAAATCAGGCCCTCCCGGCCACGGGCGGCAGCGGGAGCATTTCAGTCACGGCGCCAGTTGGGTGTTCGTGGAGCGTTTGGAACAGACCCACTTGGATCGCCTTCACCAGCGCCACGTCGGGAACCGGCAACGGCGTGGTCACGTTTAGCGTCAGCGCCAACTTTGGATCATCCCTGCGCGGAAGCGTGACGATCGAACGCACAACCGTTGCCATCGAACAAGCGGCGCTCTCCACTCCCGGCCTGACTTTCGTCGGGGCGATGCCGCACATCGCGGCGCAGGACGTCTGGACGACAACGTTCACGCTCGTGAACAAATCGGCAACCCCGGCGACCGCGGGATTGAATCTGTTCAGCGATCAGGCGGGTCCTCTGACGCTGCCCTTGGTGTTTCCGCAACAACCATCGACGCCGATCCCGTTGCCGGGAATCTTGCCACAACCACCCAAGCCCGGGCCGGAGTTCTTAGCAGCTTCGTTCGACCGGATCATCCCTGCAAATGCTTCGCTGATCGTGGCTACCGCGGGCCCGCAAACGCCTCCCGTACAAATCGGCTCTGCCCAGCTTTCCGCCACAGGTTCCATCGACGGTTTCGCGATCTTCCGCCTGATCCCCGGCTCGCAGGAAGCCGTGGTGCCGCTGGAGACGCGCAACGCTTCTTCCTACGTGCTCGCTTTCGATAACACCGGCGGAGTCGTGCTCGGTGTAGCCGTACACAACGTGGCGAACAACTTCGCCAGCATCCCCATTGTGATCCGCGACGACACCGGAGCGGTCATTAGTCCACCCTTTACCGCGTATTCGCTACCAGCAAACGGCCATACCTCGTTCGTGCTGTCGCAACAGTATCCGTTCACTGCCAACAAGCGCGGTACCATCGAGTTCACCACGCCCTCCGGAGGCCGTATCAGCGTATTGGGCATCCGCACCACTCCGCTCACCACTTCCACCGGAACCAACACGTTGACGCTCACCACCGTTCCCGCCCTGGCCGATGTCGGCACGAACGGCGGCAGCATCGCGCACATCGCCACCGGAGCGGGATGGCAGACCACGTTCGTGCTGGTCAACACCGACGCGACTGCCGCGCAAGCTACCCTGAAGTTCTTCGCTACCGGCACCGGGACGCCGCTCTCCATTCCGCTCACCTTCCCGCAAACCGGAAGCTCGAACACCGCGAACTCCGTCACCCAAACCATCGCCGCGGGAGCGACGCTGATCGTACAGAGCACAGCCCCCGCGTCCGATCCCGCGCCCATCATCGGCTCGGCGCAGCTCACCGCCACCGGCAACATCGGAGGCTTCGTCATCTTCCGTTACAATCCCAACGGCCAGGAGGCCGTCGTGCCGCTGGAAAACCGCATCGCGAGCGGCTATCTGATCGCTTTTGACAATACGTCCGGAACGGCCACCGGCATCGCCGTCAATAGTATCGCTGCTCAGGACATCAACGTTCCGGTGATCGTTCGCGATGACGCCGGTAACCAGATTGCCACGGATACGCTGACTCTGGCCGCCAACGGCCACACGGCGTTCACTCTCGGCGTCGACAAATTCCCCGTCACCGCTGGCAAGCGCGGCACCATCGAATTTGTGAGCGGACAGATCGGGGCCCTGGGCATCCGCATCCCGCCCGCGCTGACGTTTACCACTCTGCCCGCGCTGGCTAAGTAACGCTGGCTAAGTAATGATCGCCAGTCCAAATTGCCGGTGCTAAAGTAGTAACCAGACAGGAGGCGTTATGCTCCAGCTCTCCTTATTGCTCATTGCAGGACTCGCATTCCAGACCGCGCCCGTGCAGAACGCGGCCAACAACGAACCGGCCGCCGCTCCCCGTCCGGTGCTTTCCACCCAGGAGCGTGGCGACATCCAGATGGCGCGGAAGATGTACCGCGACGCCATTGAAACCTACAAGCAGGCGCCGGAAAGCGCGGTGATCTGGAACAAGATCGGCATCGCTTATCACCAGTTGAGCGAAATCAACAACGCGCAGAAGGCTTATGAGCGCTCCGCGAAGCTCGACCCCAAGTTCGTGGCGGCGATCAACAACCTGGGGACCATTTACTACTCCAAGAAGAACTACCGCCGCGCGATTGGCGAATACAAGCGCGTCCTGCGCATGAGCCCGGATTCAGCCTCCACCGTGGCCAATCTGGGGTCGGCGTACTTTGCGCGCAAGCAATATGAGCTGGCTTCGGACTCCTATCAGAAGGCGCTGGCTCTCGACCCCGAGATCTTCGAGAGCCGCGGCGGCACCGGCACCGTGGTGCAGGATCGCACCGTGGGCGACCGCCCCACTTTCTTCTATTACATGGCCAAGAACTACGCCAAGGCGGGACGCAATGAACAGGCTCTCAATTACATCCGCAAGGCTCTGGAGGAAGGCTTCAAGGAACGCAAGAAGTTCACCGAGGAGCCCGAGTTCTCCCAACTGCAAAGCGATCCTGAATTCCAAAAACTGATGACGCTGGAGCCGAAGGTCCTCTGAAGCACCGCTCTTATCTGGTTTCGTCCCGCATTCTCGCGCTCGCCGCGGTCGTTTCAGCCTTGGCTTGCCTGCTCTCCTGTTCGCGCACGCCGCCCCGCGCCGTGGAGCGGCTGGCGCTGCTGCCCTTCGATAACGTCACGGGCGACGCTTCGCTCGATTGGGTCCGCAACGCGGGGCCCGCGATTCTGGCGGAAGAATTCGTGGGCTTGCCGCGGGCCACTGCCTTCCGCGCCGCCACCACCGCTGACGCCATCCTTGGCGGAGCCACGCGGATGCTGCACTGTACTTATTCCAAGCGCGGAAGCAGTTCCGATGCCGAACCTGCGCTGCGCTTCGAGTACTCCTTTGAAGACGTGGAAAGCCACAAAATGGTGGAAACCGGCGCGGCCGATGGCACCATACTGTTCGCCGCCAACACGCTGGCGCGGAAACTGGATCCGGACGCCAAGCCGTTCTCCACGGCGCGGCCCGACGCCGCTACCGCCTGGGGCCGCGGCGAGTTTGAACGTGCCACTACCATCGATCCCGATTTCGGCGCCGCGTGGAGCGATTGGGTGCGGCAACTCGCGAGGGCAGGCAAGCCCGATCTGGCCGTCGCGACGGCGGAGCGCGCCCTGGCGCGCGCGTCACTGCGGACTCCCTATCATAAGGCCCGCTTGCAATACGAGTCGGCGGTGCTGCGCAAGAACGGCCCGGCGCAAATCGCGGCCTTAACCGCGTTATCGGAAATCGCTCCCCGCGATCCCGCGAGCTGGCTGTCGCTGGCGGCAGCCGAGCAAACGCAGCGCAACTTCGCGGCGGCGGCTGGGCACTTTCGCAAGGTTCTTGCGTTGCAGCCGGCTAATGCCGGTGTCATGAACACACTGGGTTATGCCGAGGGCGAAGCCGGCAATCTGGAGGCGGCCAAGAGCATTTTAGGTACCTATGGACGCCAGCCGGGGCAGGAAACCAATGCCCTCGATTCGCTCGGTGAAGTCCATTTCATGAACGGCCGTTTTGTGGACGCCGAAAAATATTTTCTGCAAGTGGCGGCGCGCGACCCAGGCTTTCTGCAGGGCCGTTCGTTGCTGAAAGCCGCCTACGCCCACTGGCTCTCCGGCGACCTGCCCGGCGCGGATGGCATTGCCCGGCGCTATTTCGCAGCTAGCGCGGCGCGGAATGATCCCAACACCGCCTGGCGCGAGGCCACCTGGCTCTATACCACCGGCCGCGCCGAACAGGCTCTAAAGAAACTGGATTCCGCACCCGCCGCGCAGAAGGTAGTGATCGACCGGCAACGCATGATCTGGCGCGGACAGGCTCATTTTCCCGATGACCTGGCCCAGATCCGGGCCGCCTACTTCGCCAGTGACCCCTCAGCCGACGGCTTCCCGCGAATTCTGTACGCCGCGGCGCTGGCTAGCCAAGGCAAGACCGAGGACGCCCGCGCCCTGCTGAAACGCTGGCCGCTGCCGGAAGCAATCGGCGAACCGCTACTGCAATCCCTGATATTCCCGCGGTTCCTGGAATTGCGCCAGAAGCTCGGTTTGAAGTAAGTTGCGCAAAGTAGGCGGGACAAACTAGCCAGGGTAAAGTGAGACGTAAGCCCGGCCGATGAAACAGTTAGGCCATGCTCATCGAATCGCCAAAAGCTACCGTGACCCGCCCGCATGTTTCCGCGGGAAGTCCCAAGCCTGCCCTCATCATTGCGCTGCTCTGCTTGCCCGCGCTCTTGTTCGTGTGGCTCAACCGCGACGTGCCGCACTTCGGCGTCCTGCAGGATGACGGGTTGTATTTCGGCTCCGCAAAAACCCTCGCGGAGGGTTCGGGTTACCGGGTCGCGAGCATTCCCACGGCGCCCGCGCAAACCAAGTATCCGCCGCTCTATCCGCTGTTATTGTCGCTGGCCTGGCGGATCCATCCGTCCTATCCGGCGAATCTCTCCATTGCTTTACTGTTGAGCTGGATGTGCTTGCCGGTCGTTTTGGGCCTGATCTACCAATGGTGCCGCCGCCACGGATTCGCGGCGCCCGTGCCATGGCTGGTGACCGGACTGTTCGCTCTCAATCCGTACGTATTGTTTTTCACGTCAAACCTGGTCTCCGAAGTCTTCTTCATGGTCTTTTTGTTTGGTGCCATCTGGGCCGCCGAACACCCGGATGGGCGCGGCTGGAAGTGGCCTCTGCTCGCCGGTGGAATCGCGGGGGCCGCGTTCCTGGCTCGCACGGCGGGAATCGCTCTGCTGCCCGCGGCCGTTGTGTACTATCTCTGGAAAAGGAATTATCGCGGCGCGCTTTGGTTCCTGGCCGGCATGCTGCCCGCCGTCGCCGGATGGACGCTGTGGACACACGGGTACGCCGCGCCGGGACGCGATGTGGTCACCATGTCTTACACCAACTACGTCGCCTACCAGTTCTACAACGTAGGTTGGGACAACTTCGGGCAGGTCCTCTGGAACAACGTCGACGCGCTGCTGCTGGCCATGGGGTCACTCGTGTTTCCACAGATGCTGGTGGGGTTGCCCGCCAAACTCATCCTGGAACCGCTCGGCATTGCCATGATTTTGGGTTGCGTCCGCATGTCCCGCAAGCACGGCTCGCTCTTGTATCCGCTGTTTGGCGCGATATCGCTGGCCATGCTCGTCGTGTGGCACTTCCAACCCAATCAACGTTTCATCCTGCCGGTGGCCCCGCTCCTGCTCACCGGATTCTGTTTTGAGATGGCTCACCTGGCGGGCCTTTTCCGCACGGCTTTCCACCATAAAGACCGCAGCCAGCGCGTGGTTGCTTATGGATTCGCGGGAGTTCTGGGCCTCATTCTGCTGTGCGGCGCGGGTCTCCAGGTCTACATGGACGCCCGTGTCATGCCGGAAATCGCGCGCACGGACCGCTCCAATGCCGCGCAGTTCGCCCGCCTGTATCAATGGATCTCCAAGAACCTGCCCGCGAATGCGGCCGTGATGTGGGAAAGCGACACCGCGCTCTATTTCGGCAGCGGGCATCCCGCCACCAATTACGTGGTTCCACCCCGCGAGTGGTACGCTTCCGGCGGCGACGACGGTGTGGCTACGCGCTATCAAAAGGTGGCCGCGTTCGCGCGCCAGCACCATTTGGATTACGTCGGCATCACGAAGATCGGCCTGCAGCGCAATGAAGACGCTTTGCGCGTCATGGCCGCCAACCCGGCTTTGGAACGCGTTTACGAAGACTCCAGCGCGATCCTGTACCGCGTCCGTTAACTCTGCCCTTCGCGACTGATCGTTCCGTTCAGAACAAAGCAGGCCTTCAGCGCGGCTTCGGGTCATTGGGCGCGAAGTTTGTCGTGGACGAACGCAGCCATGATGCTTAGCGCCTCATCCGCGGCGTCGAATGTTCCAACGCTCGCCGGAAAGACATGCGGCATTCCCTCCCAGACGTGAGCCGTGGCGTCGACGCCCTGGGCGCGGGCGCGCTCTGCGTATCGGATGCTGTCGTCAAGAAGGATCTCGCTTGTTCCCACGTGCAGCTGGATCGGAGGCAGACCCTTCAGTTTGCCGTACAGCGGAGACACGAGAGGATCGGTTGGATCTCGAATGCCGATGTAGAATTTTCTCGCTGCCTCCAACACGTCCCGCGTCAGGAACAGTTCCTCGTCAGCACGATTATGAACGCTCTGCCCGGTCACCGCCAAATCGGTCCACGGCGACAGTATGATGCCCGCCGACGGCGCAAGCCCGTTGCCCGCGGCTGAGTTGACCTGCGCGAGTGAGAGCAGAACGAGGGCGAGGCCGCCTCCGGCCGAGTCTCCGGCAACAATGATTCGCTGAGCTCCTTGCTCGACAAGCCCCCGGTACGCGGCCTGGGCATCATCGACGGCGGCGGGAAACGGGTGCTCCGGAGCAAGCCTGTAGTCGACGGAGAACACCGCCGTAACTGTGCGGGCGGCGATTTGGCCGACAAAATTCCGATACGCACGGACCGAGCCCATGATGTACGCTCCGCCATGGCAGTATAGAATCACGTTTCCAGGGCGCGCGGACTTTGGGCGGAACCAGATTCCGGGCACGCCGCCAACCACGCCATCCTGGTAGGTGACCCCAGCAGCTTCCGGCGTCTGTTCCATAATGTGGTCGAACATCGGACGGGCTTCGATCCCGGCCATAGAGCCCTTCATGGACGCGACCTGAGCGCGGATGGCCGCGACCATTGCGCCGTCTTTTGCTGATAGCTCATGTCGAATGACTTGTTCTGTTTGATTCATCTAGCACCGCCCGCCAACCGAGAGTTTCACGCCGGTGGCTTTTATCTGAACCAGAACCTCGCGGGAGGTTGGTTGTGGGATTGGAATTTCGTCGAGGTGTAGAACCTCTGGGCCGCCGTATCGATGAATCCGCCACGCTCTATTTCTTTGCATCAGTTTTCACCGCTTTCTTAGTTGGGTTGTTACTTTGTTGCCGGTTAGAGGCTCGATTGAGATTCGCCGGGCCATGCGCGTAACCTCTTCCCCGAGCGAGTGGAGCTGTTGTACGAGCTTCGGATCGGTGGCTCCTCCGTTTTCGTCAAACGCAGCCCAGGATCGGGAGATAGGCACGACCAAGGGTACGGCCCAACCGCGCAGGGCGCGAACGACGAACTCCATTGTGTTAATTGCCTGCAATCCATGCCCGCCGCCGGCCGCGCCCACCAGCCCGACAACCTTGTCCGTCAGATACGGCGGGTTCTTAGTGCTTAAAAGCTGCAACCAGTCGAGCGCATTTTTGAACGCGCCGCTGATGGTCCCGTGGTAGAGCGGACTGCTCCAGATCAAACCATGCGAATTCTCAACAGCCTTGCAGAGTTGGCGTACTGAGTCGGGGGGATTCTTTTCTGTCGGATCGTACATCGGAAGGTTGAGCTCGCGAACATCGAGAAGCTCCGTCACGGCTCCAGCCTTGTCCGCCCCTTCCAGCGTGATCCGCAGAGCCGCGAGGCTGCTCGATGCGTGGGCCAGCGACCCGCCGAGGCCGACCACTTTGATGCTACTCGTCATTTGCGCGTCCGGCAGCGGCTTTCATCAACGCTTCAGCGCCGGGGCGAAGACTTCGCGCGCAAACTGAGCAACGCTACGTGCCTCATGGCCCGCGATCTTTTGGACGAAGGACGTTGTGAAGTCGCCCCAGCCCTTCCCATAGGCCGCCGAGTAGTCCGCCATCAAGCCAGCGCCCCATGGTCCCCAGCCCTTCTGGAGTAGAGCCGCGCGCACGGATTCGGGCGTCACCTGCACGCACGTCACCTCACGGCCCAGTGCGGCGCTGAACTCTCGTGCCACGTCCTGGAACGACACGGATGCGGGTCCGGTAAGGTCGTAGATACCGCGATCCCAGCTCCGGTCGAGCAGCACGGCGGCAGCGACATCGGCAATGTCGCGCACGTCGATGAATCCAATCCGGCCCTCACCCATGCCGTGGACCAGGGTGCCACTCGTGAGAATGGACTCTGTCGAGCCGAAGAAGTTCTGCATGAAGTAGTTGGGGCGCAAGATCGCGTAGGGGAGCCCGGACTCCAAGAGCGCTCGGTCCGCGCGTCCATGGTTGCGGGTGCTTTCCGACGGCCCGCCTTCCGTCGCCTTGATCGCACTCAGCCTCACGATCCGCGGTCGCAGCGCACTGGAAGTGGCCGCCTGAAGGAACCGCTCGATCATCGCTCCATCGTTTTCGTCCGGTGGGACGACAAGGAACACGCTCGTCACGCCGTCGAGTGCGCGAGCGAGCGACGCGGGGTCATTGAAATCCCCGAGCGCGAGCGTGATGCCCGCCTGCTTTAGGGCGCTCGCCTTTGCCTCGTTGCGCACGAGGGCACGCACGTCCCTGCCGTTTGCGTGAAGCTGCCGCGCTACGAGTTCCGCGGTTTTCCCGGTCGCTCCGGTAATCAGAAATTTCTCAGCCATGTAAGTTCTCTCCTGTGAATCGAAGTTCGGTACGGTTTTGAGTCTACAAGTTAAAGTGAACTTGAAGTCAAGGAAAAAATACGATAAAGTTCTGGCATGGACTCGTTTCTCACGATTACCGAGGTCTCACGCCGAAGCGGCGTGGCTTCCTCGGCCCTCC
The DNA here is from genome assembly GCA_945861625.1 of Candidatus Sulfopaludibacter sp. SbA3. Classification (GTDB taxonomy): domain Bacteria; phylum Acidobacteriota; class Terriglobia; order Bryobacterales; family Bryobacteraceae; genus Palsa-187. Next base: position 41,972 of record CAMAVI010000011.1, on the reverse strand, counting down.
GGTTTTACGAGGAGCGGGGCCTGATCAAATCTCAGCGTGCAGGATCAGGGCACCGCAGATATCCGCGTGAAGTGCTTCGCCGGATCGCTTTCATCGTGTTCGCCCAGCGAATCGGGCTCACCCTTGAAGAGGTCGGCGCAGAACTCGGCCGGTTACCCACAGACCGCGTGCCAGGCGGCTCTGATTGGGCTCAAATCTCGACTCGCTGGAGTGAGCGTGTTGATGAGCGTATTGCGGAGCTGCAGCGCCTGCGCGGAGGTCTCACCGGGTGTATCGGGTGCGGATGCCTTTCGTTAGCAAATTGCAAACTAGTAAACCCAAACGACCGTGCCAGACTAAAGGGCGCCGGTCCCTATGTTTGGATTGGCAAATCGAGCAGGTCCGAACCCGCGGCGATTCCGCCCAAATCAGGGGGCGCGAACCTAGTCCAGATTTCAGGAGAAAAGCTGATCGGCGCTCGCAGCAAAACGGATACTTGATTCCTAAGCCGTTCAAAATGGTGCTGCTTAGCGAAAACCACACTTTGCCAGGGAACCACCCCGCCGGGATTGAGAATGATCAACGGCGTGCTCGTCAGTGATGTACGGCGTCGCCCCGCTCACAGCAGATCGCTAAGCTGCTCCGGCTTGATGCCACAATCGGACAAAATCTTCCGTAAGAGCCCCAGGCCCAGCGTACGGGTGCGAAGTGGAACAACGGTCGCTCGACCGTCCTGATGACGCAGGAAATAATGACTACCCTGGACACGCTCCGCAATGAAGCCTGCCCGCTCCAGGGCTTTGACAAGCTCTTTTCCCGCAGGACGCGGGAGAGTACTCATGCGGCGATTGTGACCCGCTGAATGCCGACGAATTCCAAGTTGGCCGGCTGCCCACCTTCCACTTCAAGGCAAAGCTCAATGGCTTCGCGAATCTCTACCATGAGTTCGTCGAGCGAGGTGCCATCGGTGTGACACCCTGGCAATTGGGGTACCGAGGCAACGTACAGCCCGTCTTCATCTCGCTCGATAACGACATCAAACTGGCGTGCCATGTCTCTAGTTTAGCTCCTTGGCTAACGCCACGAGTGGATAGAACCCGCAACGGCACAGTGTTTACCGATTCACTCCCGTGACGTTTTTTGGGCATGAATTCACTCGCGCGCAACTCCCGGTCACGAACGGGTTTATGTGATAGGTTCCTGTGAACCGGCGGTCAGCAGCAGCGGCCCCACAACGCCGGCGAGTGCCGCCCCCAGAGCCAGGTGCTGATCCGGATCCAGATGGACACCGTCCACTTTGCTCGCGGTGATTACCGTGTTTGCATCGAAAAAGTGGCAGCCCAGCGCGGCGGCAACCTCCTGATACGCCTCGGCCATGCCCTCGCACCTGGTTTCGGCGCCCCGAAACTTCTCCGCGATAAGCCCCTTGGGAGTGCTCATGCGGGGCGGACACACGATCAGTATGGGCGGCACCGGCATGCCCGGCTCGATGGGCGCAACGCGGATCTCGCGGACCAGCGCCGCGATGCCCTGCCCGGCGGCCCATCCGTCATTATATGGATGACAGTACTGCACGTCGTTGGTTCCCAGCATCAAAATCACCAGCGATAAGGGCGAGCAGATCTCGATGCGTTGCTGCAATCCCTGAAGCCCATTGCGGCCCGGCTTGAACGGATCTTCCCAGACCGTGCGCCGGCCATTCAGGCAATCTTCGATGACCCGCACGCGCCGTCCGGAGGCGCTGAGCTTCCCCTCGAGTGCGCCGGGCCAGCGTTCATCAAACGGTAAGCGCTGGCGGGAATCGGGGATGATGCCCCACGTCAGCGAATCGGCGTAGACCAGTACTTGCTGCATTTTTCAAGGATAGAACGGGTCAAAGGGGAAATACGATGGGGGAATCCGCGGGGCGGGAATAGCGGGGACAAATAAAAGCGAGGAGGAACGGGCTGAGGCCGCAGCCCGCCCGTTCCTCCGGTCGCCGAAAGGTAGATATTTAGCTACCGGCGTTGGTCGCAGCGGCCATCACGGACGCGACCTTCGAGAAGATCGTGCTGATGGACGTCGCAACGCCCGGCATGATCGCGCCAGCGGCAACGGCAACGAAGCCAGCCATCAACGCGTATTCGATGAGGTCCTGACCACGGGTATCCTTCATCATCTTCAGCTTAAGCAGTAAGTTTTTCATGAGTCTCCTAGTTTCCTCTCCGTCTAATCTCTTCGGCGACTGTCTCTGTCGCTACGAGAACTTTATCGTGAATCCGGCTTCCGTTAAATCAGGGTTTAGGCCTAGTCTGCCCTCAGAAAACGTCTAAGAAACCCTTTTTTTGAAGTACTTGCAGACCCTTAGAACTAGTACGGTACCCCCGCTTGCGGGGAGAAAGCGGGTTGCAAGCAGCCCGGCGCCGCTGCGGTTAAACTTCCCAAGTTATTGAGCCGATAGCAAGGACTGGAAGTAAAGCGGCCTCCAGGAGACCCACGGATGAAACTAGGCATTGCCATACCCGCGTTGAATGAAGAAGATAACATAGAAAGCATCATTGAACGCGCGCTGGCCGCCAAGCGTTATATAAAGGAGCACTCCGCTGTAACGGAAGTGGAAGTCACCGTCGTGAGCGACGGTTCCACGGACCGCACCGTCGAGCGCGCCGCCAAATACGGCGATCTGATCAATCTCATCGTATTCACGCAAAACCAGGGCTACGGGGCGGCCATTAAGGAAGCTTGGCAGAAATCCGACGCCGACGTTCTCGGGTTCCTGGACGCGGATGGCACCTGCGACCCGGAGTTCTTCGCTCCTCTTTGCAATCAACTCATCGACAACAATAACGACGTAGTGCTGGGCTGCCGCTTGAACGCTAAGAGCGAAATGCCGCTGCTGCGCCGGGTGGGAAATGTCATCTTCGCTTCACTGCTCAGCCTGTTTGCGCGCTCCCGCGTGCGCGATACAGCCAGCGGCATGCGCGTGGTCCGGCGCTCCAGTCTGAACCGGTTGTTTCCTTTGCCCGACGGCCTGCACTTCACCCCGGCCATGAGCGCGCGGGCGATGCTGTCGGGAGCGTTGCGCATCGGCGAAGTCGACATGCCCTATCATGAGCGCGTCGGCGAATCGAAATTGCGCGTCATTAAGGACGGGCTGCGCTTTCTGCGCGTGATTCTGGAATCGGCGTTCTTGTACCGGCCTTCCCGTCCGCTCAATGCAGCCGCACTGGTGATGATGGCCTCTTCGGCCGTATTGATGTACCCGCCGGCGGTCTACTATCTGCGGCACCATCGCGTGCTCGAATGGATGATCTACCGCTTCCTGGTAAGTCACTTACTGGGAATCGGCGCTGTGCTGTGCGTGTGCGCCAGCTATCTGAGCAAACGGATTATCGAAATTGCGCTCGCCGAAGAAGTCGGATCGCGCAAGGCTTCAGCCTGGGAAACATTTTTCCGGGGCGGCTGGTTCTGGACGGTCAACGCGGTCCTGGCCGCCGCCGGCGGATCGCTGGTGTTAGGCAGCTTCCTCGAACGATTGGAAACCGGATCCACCTACGAGCACTGGTCGCGGTTCATCGTGATGACATCTTGTTTTTCAGCGATGGCGGTTCTGCTGGTGACTCGCTCGCTGGATTATGTTCTGGACTTGGTGCGCGAACGCGCCGCGTACTGGCAGGACCTCAGGAAGAAATAGATGCCGGAAGCCTTGTTTGACCTCAGCGCCGAATACAACCAGATGCTCAACCAGGGCATCCGTTTGTCCGGAGAAGGCCAGGAATTTTTCATCCGTGGACGCATCGAGAGCCTGCCTTCCCGTCTGCCACCCGATTTCCGGCCGCGGCGGATTCTGGACTTCGGCTGCGGCATCGGAACCGCGACGCGGCATCTGAGCGAAAAATTCCCTCATGCGGAAATCGTTGGCGTGGACACCAGCGAAAAGGCTCTGGAATACGGAACGGAACGTTACGGCTCCGGCCGCGTGCGCTTCCGCCCTCTGGCGGAACTTGCGGACGAAAATGGTTTCGACCTGTGCTACGTCAACGGCGTATTCCACCACATCGAACCGGAGCAGCGCGTGGGCGCGATCGAGTCTATCTATCGCGCACTGCGTCCCGGCGGGCATCTGGCGCTGTTTGAAAATAATCCGTGGAATCCGGGAACGCGCCTGGTAATGAGCCGCATCCCTTTCGACCGCGATGCCATCCCTCTCTCCATTCCCGAGGCCCGCCGCCTGGTGCGCGCCGGTGGCTTTATCGCCGCGCCGCACAGTTGGACTTTATTCTACTTCCCGCGGCCCCTGGCGTTCCTGCGGCCAACGGAAGAATTCTTCTCGCATCTGCCGCTGGGCGCGCAGTACTGCGTGCTGGCCGCGAAGTAACCGCAATCCATGAGCGCACGCATCCGTACCATTCTAATTTTCACCGCGATCTTGCTCCCATCGCTCCACTTCGTTTGGAAGAACCGCGACATGCCGCAATTCGCCTATCTGCATGACGATGGGCTCCTCTTCGTGGGCGCGAAGAGCATCGCGCAAGACGGCGGCTACCGCATTTCGAGTTTGCCGGAGAACCCGCTGCAGACCAAGTTCCCGCCGCTCTATCCGCTGTACCTATCCGCGGCCTGGAAGATCGATCCGCATTTTCCGGAAAACCTGCGCATCGCTACTTTCCTGGGCTGGCTGATGCTGGCGGGCTATCTGGCGCTGGCGTGGATCTGGTACCGGCGCAACGGCGTGCCGGAGTGGCGGATCTGGCTGCTGGTGGCGCTGTTGGGACTGAATCCGTACGTGATCTGGTTCGGCAGCATCTTGTTTTCCGACCTGTTTTTTTCCTGCTGGCTGATCGCCGCATTGATCGTGGCTTCGCGCAATGATACGGGCAATGATACGGGCAATGATGCGGGCAATGATGCGGGCAATGATACGGGCAATGATGCGGGCAATGATACGGGCAATGATACGGGCAATGACGCGGGCAATGATGCGGGCAATGACTTGCGCGGCGGCGTGCGCGCCGCCTTCCTGGCCGGAGTTCTGGGAGGAGCCGCGTATCTCGCGCGGTCATCCGGAATCGCCCTGCTCATCGCTCTACCCGCGTGGTATCTCTGGCGGCGCCAACCACGGCGCGCCGCGGCATTTGCGGCCGGCATGCTTCCGTTCGTGGCGGGCTGGAGCTTATGGACCCGCTCGCACATCTCCCACACAACCGATCTGGCCACCATGTTTTACACCGACTACGTGCGCTATATGATGCATGTGACCTGGAACGACATGCCCGTGCTCCTCTGGAAGAACATCGATCAACTGCTTTACGCGATGGGTTCGATGGCGCTGCCGCGCATCTACGGCCTGCTGCCCCTGAAGATTCTGACTCAGGTGATCGCGGTCGCGATGATTGCGGGCACGGTGCGCCTGGCCCGCCGCAAATTCGGAATCGAATACGGGCTTTACGCGCTGGTGTCGTGCGGCATTCTGCTGGTGTGCAATTTCCCCTCGACGGAACGTTACATGATTCCGCTCTATCCTTTATTGCTGGCCGGCTTGCTCGCGGAGCTCGAACACATGGGGCATATGTTTAAGGCAGGATTCCGCCACAAGGATGCCAGCCAGCGCGTTGCCGCGCGCGCGCTTTCGGCGGTGGCGGCGCTCATCTTCCTGGGCGCGCTGGGGCTCCAGGTTTTCATGAGCCTATTCTTTTTGCAGGAAACCGTGGATCAAAAAAGCGCCAAACTGCGCGATCAGCGGGCGGCCTACGCCTGGATCCGGGCGAATCTGCCGGCATCGGCCACCATTCTTTCCTATGACGATCCCCTGCTCTACCTGTACACGGGACGGCGCGGGCTCCACCGGCCGCTCGATCCGCTGTGGTGGTATCGCGAAGATCATGCGTCGATCCTGGAAGCTTACCGAGAACTCCCGGACTATTGCCGGAGCCGCGGATTGCAGTACATCTACTTTACGAATGACGATTTGGGACGCGAGACCGGCAGTGACGATCGGGAAGAAGTGCAATTCCTGATAAAGAACAACCCGGAACTGACTCCCGTCTTTACCGCCGGGATCGGTACAGTCTATAAGATCGCGCCAGCCCCAGGAGCCGCCACCGCCGCGAATCGAGCGTTGCCTTAAACCGGACTAAGGTCTTCCCCGGAGCGCTTTCCAGGCACACTAGGCGTATCGTCGAAATATGGGATTGCTCCCGCTACTCCTGTTACTATCGGCAAGCGTCAAGCAAGACGGCACCGCTTTGCGGAGCGGCTGCGCGGCGGACGCGCGGACGGTAGCCACGTTGACGGCGGGCACGCCCATTCAACTGCGTTTCGCCCTGAGCGGCGAAAGTGTTCCCTGCTATAAGGTCGCCATCGAGATGGACGGCAAGCGGGTGGAAGGTTACCTGCCTTCCGCCGCGATTGAAGATCTGAATTCCTTCGACAAGTTGCGGCGCGAAGCGGCCTGGGTCACCACCAGCGCGGCGCTGCACGCGGCGCGCGGCACGCAGCCACTGGCTGCGTTGAAAGGCGCAAGCGGGCAGTCCCCCTTGCCCGCGTCGGCCAAAGTCATCCTCGCGCAAGCCGAGCAGGCCATCGAACTGGGCCAGCCCGCGCGCGCGCTGGCTCTGCTCGAACCGGAACTGAAGAAGCGCCGCGATCCGGCTCTGCTCGCCTTGGCCGGCGTGGCCGCCTGGCGCTCCGACGAAGCCAAGCAGGCGCTGGAATTATGGCGTGAAGCGCTGGACGCGGCCCCCAATCCGGGCTTGGAACAGCTCTATAAACAGGTGCAGCGCGAGCAGGTCAACGATCAAAGCAGCGAGAAACTTTACGGCGTGCGAGTGGTTCTGCGCTACGATTCCGGCACGATTCCGGTGGATACGGCGCGCGCGATGGTGAAGGTGGTGGACGCTACCTATGCGCGTGTATCGTCGCAGTTGGGCTGCGCGGCGGAAGAAAAAATCGTGACCATCGTGCAGAGTCGCGAGGCGTACCGCAAAGCCACCGACGCCGTCGAATGGAGCGGCGGCCAGTTCGACGGCCGCATCCGTGTCCCGGCGATGAACGGGCAGGAGATGAACGCGGTAGCCGAACAGACGCTGGCCCATGAGACCACGCACGCCTGCCTGGCGATGCTGGGCGAATGGCCTTCCTGGCTGCACGAAGGTCTGGCGCAAAAGCTTTCCGGAGCGGCGCTCAGCCCGGCGGCCAAGGCGCGGATCGCCGCCCTGGCGAAAGCCGGGCAACTGCCCAAGCTCGAACAAATGAAGCAGGGCTGGTCGCAGCTCGATTCCGCGGGCGCGCGAGTCGCTTACTCGCTGGCGCTCGCCGCGGTGGACGCACTTTACGAGAACTTCGGCAGCGACGGCGTCCGCAACCTGATGCGTAATCCGGAGCGCCTGGCGGCAGTTTCAGCGGAGCTGGATAAGAAGCTGGGATTGTAGTTTACGTCTGTGATGACTACAACTTGGCAGCATCCCAATAAGGGCAATTCTATACTTACGTAATACGCCTTGCCTTGCTAGGCTTGTGCATGCTGGAGGTGCGCGATGACCTCCGCCCAGGACGGCCCCCTGAGCGTGGTATTTTTCGACAGGAAGCACGACCGCGTCGCGGTAATTCGCCATGCGGAGATGCTGGTTGAATAATAGCGTTGCGAATCCCGTCTCAGCTCATCGCTGGAAACGCAATCCCGGCCGCGGCCCATTGAGCGCTTACGCGGCGGTTCAGTTCCCGCCCGACGATGGCCTGTTTGGATGGGAGCGTCTTGATGCGCGAGCGCAGCAGGATGCCGCGCTCGGCTAGGCGGTCCACGCCCATCACTTCCATCGGCGCCAGGATCAAGGCGCGGAATGGTTCGTCCTGAGCCACCCCGACCCCCACTTCGTTCAGAATTCGCAGCGCGTGATCCACGTCGGTGCCGTGCGCGAGCGTGGCTTCGAAGATAAAGTAGGCGTACTCGCGCGTCAGGTTCGATATCGTTGTGATCAACCCGTTGGCAATCACATGCACCGCGCCATTCTCACTGCGCAGCACCGTGGTCCGCAGGTTGATTTCCTCGACAGACCCGGAGACGCCGTTGATGGTCACCGCGTCGCCAATGCGGATCTGGTCTTCGAGCAAGATCAGCAGCCCGCCCAACCAGTCCTTGATCAACGCCTGCGCGCCCAAGCCCAGCGCCAAGCCCGCCACACCCAGGCTGGCCAGCAGCGGCTGGACGTTGAACGTCAGCTCATTCAACGCCATCGTCACTGCCACCATCCAGATGACGAAACTGGCCAGCTTGGCCAGCACCGTCACGATAGTCGCGGCGCGTTTTTCCAGCTCCAGGTCCGTCGCCGTTCCGCGCCGGTCCATGGAGCGCACGGCGTAGGCGCGTAGACGGCGCAACAGGCGGCGGGCAACATGCGTAAAGAGCCAGGCGGCGGCCAGAATCATCAGCACCCGCAACCCGCGGAAGATCCACGGAATCCACGTTTCGACACGGAGGAGTTCGAGGGCGATCCGCCGAGACATCTGCATCCCCTCATGATGCGATAAAATGGGCCGTGGCGGAAAATCTGAAATCTGAGAAGAGTTGGGTTCCTGTGGTAGCGATGGCCTGGCTCATTCCCGGCGCGGGCCATGTCATGCTGAAGCGCACGGCGCGCGGCGCGATCCTGTCGGTCTCGGTGATCTTCATCTTCCTGCTGGGCTTGATGATGCGCGGCACGCTGTTTCAACCCCAGAGCGGCGACCTGCTCACCATGGTCATTTACTACGGCGGGTTCATTGGCGACCTGCTGGCCGGCGTGCTGTATTTCTTGACCGTGTGGCTGGGCTATTCGCAACCGGATCAGGCCGGGCACGTTCACGATTACGGCACCAAGTTTCTGGTGGCGGCGGGGCTTCTGAACCTGCTGGCCATGGTGGACGCCTGGGAAATCGCCACGGGAAGAAAAGACTAGCGCGTTGCTAAACTAACCCTATGCCCAAAATGAATTTATCTCACTTTGAGGCGTCGCTCTTGTTCGCCCTGTTCACGTCAGCGGTACTCGGCGTAATTACGAAACGAACTGACCGCGAGCGGCTCCGTTATGGCGTCCGCTGCTTCGCCTACTTCCTCGCCGCGATCTTCGGCCTGAGCTGGCTGATGTATCTGGGTCACGGTTAGAGGCCACCGTCAGGGCAGTAACTCCAGCATCTTAGCGATTTCCTCCGGCGTGATGTAGAAGTGCGGTGACGCACGCACCCAGCCGGCGCGCGGGGCCGTAATGATGGAGCGCTCCCGCAGGCTGGCGCAAAGGGCAGCGCTGTCCACACCCGCCTTGCGAAAGCTGACGATGCCGGCATTGGGCTCGCCGAGCACTTCATAGCCTTTCTTACGAACGCCTTCGACAATCTGACCGGCCAATCCGCGCACTACGGGTGCTATGTTTTCCACGCCGGCTTCGAGCAGGAAGTCGATCGCCGCGCGCAGACCGAAGCAGCCAACCGTGTTGAGCGTTCCGCACTCGTAGCGTCCGGCGTCGGGGCGCAGGGTCATGTCGCGGCTGGCGTAGTCGTTATGGGACGCCACGTTGGTCCAGCCAAATTCCACCGGCTCGACGCGCTCCTGAAGCTCGCGTGAAATGTAGAGGATACCGCAACCTTCTGGTCCCAGGAGCCACTTGTGGCCGTCGGCGGCGAGGGCGTCAATATGCGCCGCCCGCACGTCAATGGGGAACGCGCCCAGACCTTGGATTGCGTCGACAAAGTATGTGACGCCGTGGCGCTGGCAGATTTCACCGATCCCCACAACATCGGCCATATAGCCGGTCAGGAACTGCACGAAGCTGATACTGAGCAGGCGAGCGCCTATGGCGGCTTGTTCGATGCGGTCCAACGGCGCGGTGGCGGGCAGCCAGTCCACCTTAACTCCTTTGGATTCTAGCCTCTGCCAGGGATACTGGTTAGCGGGGAACTCCTCTGCAAAGGCCACGATGCGGTCGCCCGGACGCCAATCCAGCCCCATGGCAACAGTAGCGATCCCCTCGGACGTGTTCTTGACGAGAGCAATCTCCTCCGGGGTGCCGTTGATGAGCCGGGCCGTCCCCCGGCGAAGGCCGTCGTAGCAATCCAGCCATTGGCCGTAGTGGAACGATCCCCAGTCCAGGGCGTCCCTGGTCAGGCGTTCCATGGCTTGCGCGGCCGGGAGGCACAGGGGCGCCACGGCTGCGTGGTTCAGGTAGACCAGGTTCTTGGTGACAGGGAACATTTCACGGTGCATGCATTTAGGGTAATCTTTCCGGCCCCGCACGCGTCCTAAAAGCGTATACTCAGAATCAGAGGAATATCTCTATGCGCCGCCTCGTACCGCTTGCTTCCGTGGCTGCAGTTTCGCTGCTGGCCTTCTCTTTGTGGGCCGCCGACAAGAAGAAGGACCCGGATGAAATCGGCAACCGCGACGTCGGCAAGGGCGTGAACTTCTACTCGATCGAGAAGGAAATCGCGCTGGGCAAGGGGCTCGCGCAACAGATCGAGAGGCAGGCCAAGATCATCGACGATCCAGTGATCGCGGAATATATCAATCGGCTGGGCCAAAACCTGGTGCGGAACTCCGATGCCAAGGTTCCCTTCACCATCAAGATGATCGATACCGAAGAGGTCAACGCCTTCGCGCTGCCTGGCGGTTTTTTCTTTGTGAACTCCGGGCTGATGCTGAAGACGGAATCGGAAGCGGAGTTGGCGGGCGTGATGGCGCATGAGATCGCGCACGTCGCCGCGCGGCACGGCACCCGGCAAGCCACGCGGGGGAACATCGCGCAGTTGGCCACCATTCCTTTGATCTTCATGGGCGGCTGGACGGGCTACGGTATCCGGCAAGCGGCCAGCATCGCCATCCCCGTGGGCTTTTTGACTTTTTCGCGCGGCTTTGAATCCGACGCCGATCTGTTGGGGCTGCAATACCTATACAAGAGCGGCTACGACCCCGGCGCGTTCGTCGACTTCTTCGAAAAGATCCAGTCGCTGGAGAAGAAAAAGCCTGGCACCATGTCCAAGGTTTTCTCCTCGCATCCGCTGACCGGCGACCGCATTGAGACAGCGCAGAAGAATATTCAGCAGCTTCTGAAGGAGCGTCCGGAATACGTGGTTACCACGTCAGAGTACAACGACGTCAAAACCCGGCTCTTGGCGATGCATAACCGCCGCAAGGTAGATAACCAGGACCTGAACCGTCCCACGCTGCGCAAGGCTCCGGGCTCCGGAACCAGCGGCGATAGCAAAGACGGAAAAGACAAGGGCGCGGGCGACGACGACCGGCCGACCTTGAAGCGCCGGCCGGATCAGTTCCGCTAAACTATCTCCCTACGCAAGAGCGCAGGTGCACTGCGGGCAGCGCTTTGCCTTGGCTGGTATGGCGCTGGTGCATTCCGGGCAATCCTTGGTGGCAGGCGCGGGCGGCGGTGGCGCCGGTGCGGGCATCAAGCGGTTCACCTGCTTGACGATCATAAAGATCACGAACGCCACGATCACGAACTGAATTACGGCATTGACGAACATACCGTAATTGAGCGTGGGTGCCGCGGCTTTCTTGGCATCAGCAATGGTCGCGTAGATCTCGCCATTCAAGGAAACAAATAAGTTCGAAAAATCAACCTTGCCTAGCGCCAGGCCGATGACGGGATTCAGTATGTCGTTGACTAATGAATCCACAATCTTTCCGAACGCGGCACCGATGATCACGCCGATCGCCAGATCGAGGACATTGCCTCGCATGATGAATGTCTTGAATTCTTTGAACATGTGGGTTCCCCACCTCCGTACCGGGCAGTATACACTAGCGGATACGATGGCCAAAAGTAATCCCTTGATCACCGTCACTTGTCCGTGTTGCCAAGCCGAGTTGCACATTGACCCCGCAACCGCGGCGGTGATCCGCCATGTGGAGCACGTCAAACCGGCCACCTTCGCCGACCTGGAGGCCGCGGTCCAAAAGCAAAAGGGCGAAGCCGGCCGCCGCGAGGAAGCGTTCAAGAAATCCGTGGAGAGCCACAAGGTTCACCACGATGTGCTGAGCAAGAAGTTTGATGAGATGCTAAAGCTCGCCAAAGAGAATCCCGACGCCCCGCCGCCTCTGCGCGATATCGACTTCGACTAGTGGCTACTTCCCCGAAAAAATCCAGGTCCGCCTCGCCCCGCCCAAAAAACGCCGCGGAACGGCGCGCGCGCTTGGAGAGGATCCTCAAGGGCTTGGACGAGCTGTATCCCAACGTGACCTGCGCGCTGGAGCATTCCAATCCCTGGCAACTCCTGGTGGCGACGATCCTTTCGGCGCAGTGCACCGACAAGCGGGTCAACATGGTCACGCCGGGTCTGTTCCGCAAGTACCCCACGATTCAGGATTTCGCCAACGCGAGCCAGGATGAGCTGGCGCAGGACATCCGCTCGACGGGTTTCTTCAACAATAAGGCGAAATCCGTGAGCGGGGCCGCGCGCAAGATCCTGGGCGATTTTGGCGGTGACGTGCCGCGCGAGATCGACAAGCTGCTGACGGTGCCAGGAGCCGCGCGCAAGACCGCCAACGTGGTGCTGGGAACGGCTTTCGGGATCGCGTCAGGCGTGGTGGTGGATACGCATGTGCAGCGCATCGCGCAGAGGCTGGACCTGACGAAGGAAAGCGATCCGGTAAAGATCGAGAAGGATTTGATGCAAACGATTCCGCGCGAAAAGTGGATTCTGTTCTCGCATCAGATCATTCACCACGGCCGCGCGTTGTGCGTGGCGCGCAAGCCCAAGTGCGCGGAATGTAGATTGTCCGCGCTGTGTAACGCGGCCGATAAAACAGCCTAGCGAATGGGCGGTTCGCCCGGCAGATGCAGGCCCTTGTGGATGGCGTAGAGCGCCAACTCCAGGCGGTCGGAGACGCCGAGCTTATCGAAGATGTTGTGCAGGTGATTCTTCACGGTCTGCTCACTGATGAACATCTTCTCGGCCATTTCCTTGTTTTTGTAGCCCTGCGCGACCAGCGCCACGATTTCCCGCTCGCGCGTGGAAAGCGGGCTGCGTTCGCGGCCCTTGCCTCCGCCCGGCGCAGTGCCATTGCTGCCTTCGAGCGAGGTGGAAAACTGGCGCATGACGGCCGCCGTGGTGTGCGAGTCCAACCAGATCTCACCCGAATGCACCTTGCGGATGCTCTTGACGATCAGCTCCGGCGCGGTCTGCTTCAGCACGATGCCGCTGCAGCCCAGCTTCATGGCCTGCACGAATTCGTTCTTGTCCTCCGATGCGGTGAGCACGATGACGCGGGTGCGTTTGTTCACCTGCGCCAGGGCCTGTAGCGCACCCAGCCCGTCCAGGTTGGGCATGCGGAGATCCAGCAGGAGCACGTCGGGATCGAGTTCGCGGACCTTTTCCAGCACTTCGCGGCCATCGCCCGCTTCACCGACGACGTCGAGGTCGTCCTCAAGCATCAGTAGTTTCTTGAGACCATCGCGCACGATCGGGTGGTCATCGGCAATCACCAGACGGATGGTTCCCTTCCTGACTTCTCTTAACTCAGGGCCGCTGTTGACGGGGGGGGTCATGGTTTCCATAAGCTCCAACTCATTGCTCCGTCCCGATGATATGCGGTTCTAGTACCCGCGCAAATCAGGGACCTCTTATGTTTGGCGCCGAGATATTACTTACTTCCTGGCTAAGGTCGCCTTAGTTGCGGCGGCGCGCGAAGGGGGAGTGAGGCTGTAGAGATCCTCCCAGTCCTCACGCCCGACGCATGGCGCCTGGAATGCGATACATCCGGGAGTGTTGTTCCAGCAGGTCCCTCGAACCGGCTGCTTTTCTCTTCGTGGATAGGGGGAGTTCGGAGGCTGCCGCGGCGAACCGAATCGTCACAACCCGTTGCGAGACTTGACGTCTTCCCAGCTAACCGTGCGCCCTTCCCGGAAATCCACTTCGGATCTGTCGCGTAGAGCGAACAGCGTATCTTCGTGGGCCGCTTCGCTTCGCTCCGCGTATTCTTCCAGCCCTTCGCGCGCGTGAACCAGATCCGCCAAGGCTAGGCTTAAATCGCCTTCATACTCGGAGGCAAGTTCCGTAAGCAGGCGATTCGTATCGTCGTCGATTTCGATCTCGCAGCGTACCATGCGGCCAGAATAACATGCCTACCGCCACAGCAGTTCTGAGATTTCAGGCAGGCAGAGCCAACTATTCGATGGCATGCCGATGAAGGTTCGCGGCCGAGCCTGGTCACCGTCCCGGGTAACGATGGCAAGGAGCTCGCGCCAGGAACCCTGAACGCTATACTCAAGAAAGCAGGCCTGAAATGAACAGGAAACTCTACCCTATCGTGATCGAGCGGACGAGCATGGGTTTCTCCGCTTACTGTCCGGACGTGCCGGGATGTGTTGCCGCCGGGGACACGGAAGAAGCAACTCGCAGGGACCTCCAGGAGGCGTTGGCTCACCATTTCGAGGTCATGCGCGAAATCGGCGAGCCCATCCCCGAACCGAGCTCCTCAGTAGATTACGTGGAAGTGGCAGCGTAGGAACTTACTTCTTTTCCGGCAACAGCCCCGAACGCCCCAGGAACCCCGTGTCGATCTTGCCTGCGACGAAGTCGGGGTGGTTGAGGATCTTCTGATGTAGAGGGATGGCGGTGTAGATGCCTTCCACCACGAACATGCTAAGCGCGCGCTTCATGCGGGCGATGGCTTCGGCGCGGTCGCGGCCGTGCGTGATCAGCTTGGCCACCAGCGAATCGTAGTACGGAGAAATGTCGCCGTCCTGATACGCCGCGGTGTCCACTCGGACGCCCACGCCGCCCGGGAGATTGAGCCCGGTGATGCGGCCGGGTGAGGGAACGAGTGTTTCGGGATGCTCGGCGTTAATGCGGCACTCCAGAGCGTGACCGCGCAGTTCGATGGTCCTGCCCGGCGGGAAGGGCAGGATCTGATCCAGGCGTTCGCCGGCGGCGATGCGGATCTGGCTTTTCACCAGGTCGATGCCGGTCACCATTTCGGTCACAGGGTGCTCCACCTGAATGCGCGCGTTAACTTCGATGAAATACAAGTTGCCTTGGGCGTCCATCAGGAACTCGACCGTACCGGCGTTGGTGTACCCGATGTCTCGGAAGGCGACTCTGAGCGAATCCGAAATGCGTTTGCGCAGTTCCGCGTTCACGGCGACCGAGGGCGATTCTTCAATCAGCTTTTGATGGCGGCGCTGGATGGAGCACTCGCGCTCGCCCAAGACCTCGACGTTGCCGTACGTGTCGGCCAGGATCTGAAACTCTATGTGGCGTGCGTTGTCCACCAGCTTTTCCATATACATGTCGCCGTTGGAAAACGCCGCGGCCGCTTCGGTCTGCGCCTGCGCCATCAACTGCGGCAACTCTTCGGCGGAGCGGACCACGCGCATGCCGCGGCCACCGCCACCGGCGGAAGCCTTGAGCATGATGGGATAGCCGATGCCTTCGGCCACCTCCAGCGCTTCCTCGACGCTGTTCAGGATGCCTTTTGAACCCGGCAGAATCGGGACACCCGCTTCATCCATCGCCGTGCGGGCTTCCTGCTTGAGGCCCATGCGGCGAATCACTTCCGGCTTGGGGCCGATGAAGCGCAGGCCGGAGGTTTCGCAGACCTCGGCGAAGTCGGCGTTTTCGGAAAGGAAGCCGTAGCCGGGGTGGACCGCGTCGGCATTGGTAATTTCGGCGGCGCTGATGACGGAGGGAATGTCGAGATAGCTGCGGGCACTTTTGGCGGGGCCAATGCAGATGGCTTCATCGGCAAAACGCGTGTGCAGGCTATGGCGGTCGGCCTCCGAATACACAGCGACCGTTCGAATGCCTAGATCTTTGCAGGCGCAGATGATGCGCAGGGCGATCTCGCCGCGGTTGGCGATCAGGACTTTGTTAAACATGCTGTCCTTAACGCGGGCGAACGGCAAACAGTGCTTCGCCGTATTCGACGGGGCGCCCGTTCTCGGCTAGTTTGTGAACGATGGTGCCGGCGATCTCGGCCTCAATCTCGTTCATCAGTTTCATGGATTCGATGATGCACAGGACCTGGCCGGGCTCGACCGAATCGCCGATCTTGACGAAGGACGGCGCATCGGGGGATGGCGAATCGTAATAGGTGCCCACAATCGGCGACTTCACGATCGTGTGGTTGGGCTCGGGCGCGGAGGGCTTGGCTGGAGCCGCCATGGGAACTGCATGCGCAGCCGGAGCGGGAGCGTGGGATGCAACAGGGACAACCAGCTCCTGCGCGGTCGGGCCGCGCCGCAGACGTAGGCGATTTTCGCCGCGCTGGACTTCCATCTCGGCCACGCCGCTCTCGTTAAAAATCTGAATCAGTTCTTTGATTTCGTCGCTGTTCATTATAGGTGTGATTTATAAAACGATGAACTCTTTCGAGGATGGCGTCAAAACTTCACAACCATTCTGCGTTACAAGGACGGTGTCTTCGATGCGGATGCCGGCCAGTCCCTCGATGTAAACGCCGGGCTCGATGGTGATAGCCATGCCAACCGCGAGCTTGGTGGGATCTTTCTTGCCGAGACGCGGCGGCTCGTGGATTTCGAGTCCCAGGCCGTGCCCGGTGGAGTGAACGAAGGCCTTGTCGAGCTTGTGTTTCTTAAGGACGTTGCGGGTGGCGGCATCCACTTTCCCCGCGGTTACGCCGGGGCGGACCGCGGCGATTCCGGCAAGCTGAGCTTCCAGCACCGCGTTATACAAATCGCGGATCTTCTTCGGCGGCTTGCCCAGATGAACCGTGCGGGTCATGTCGCTGCAATAGCCCTGGAGGCTCGCGCCCATATCCATCAATAGTAGTTCATTGCCCGCCAGCCGGTAAGAACCGGGATGAGCGTGCGGCAGCGCCGCGCGGGGTCCGGCGGCGACGATAGTATCGAAGGCGGGCTTCTCGGCGCCCAGCACCTTCATTTGGAACTCGATTTCAGCGGCGATATCCAGCTCCCGCACACCGGGGCGAATCCGTTTGAGCACGCGAGAGTAAGCTTCTGAATTGAGATTGACGCTACGGCGGATGATATCGATCTCGGCGGCCGACTTGATCATCCGGCGCTCTTCGATGACGCGGCCGATGGGGACCAGCGACAGGGAGCGCGGCAGAGCGTCCCGTAGGCGTTGATAGGCGTCGTACTGCGTCCAGCCGCTTTCAAAGCCGATCCGCTTGATCCGCTTGCGTTGGATGATCTTGGCGGCCGCGGCAATCAGCGGGCCTTTGACCACGTGGACTTTGCCGGTGATGTTCTGCTTGGCGGCAATCTCGTAGCGGGGATCGGTGAAGAAGTGGGTTTCCGTGGGCGTCAGCAGAATCAAGCCGTTCGATCCGTCGAAACCGGAAAGGTAACGGACGTTGGCGGCCGAGGTGACCAGCAGGGCGTCCGCTTTCAGCCCGGCCAGGCCCGCCGAGACGTCCTGGCGGCGCTGTTCAATCTCGCTCAAATGGTTCAAACTGTTATTCTAGCGCGCCTATTCTGGCGAGGCGGGGAGTTTCTCGGAGGAAGCAAAGCATGGCAAGTCTGTTTTCTGAAGTCTTTTCCGAAGCCTGGCCCTGGTATGTTGCCGGTCCGGTGATTGGATTGTTCGTTCCGGCATTATTAATTCTTGAAAACCGGATGTTCGGAGTTTCAGCAAACCTGCGGCATCTGTGTTCGGCTCTATTTTCCAGCCGGCTTGAGTATTTCCGGTATGACTGGAAGCAGACCGGGCTGTGGAATTTGCTGTTCGTGGGCGGGGCGGGCGTGGGAGGATTTCTGGCTTCGCAATGGATGGGGCCCCACGACGTGGCAATCTCGCAAGCGACAAGAGACGCTTTGGGGAATCTGGGAATCCACGATTTTTCGGGGCTCGCGCCGCGTGAGGTGTTCGCTTGGTCCACGCTGGCGACGGTCAAGGGATTTGTCCCGGTGATCGTGGGCGGATTCCTGGTAGGGTTTGGCGCGTCTTACGCGGGCGGATGCACTTCTGGACATGCGATTGCGGGACTCGCGGATTTGCAGTTGCCGTCGTTAGTCGCAGTGGCAGGCTTTTTTGCTGGGGGCTTATTGGCCACGCATTTTATCTTTCCGTTCCTATTTTGAGCACCATGAATACGCATCACAATCGTTGGGCACTCACCGCGCACTTGCTGCTCGGCGTGTGCTTCGGCATCACATTGACGATGTCGGAAGTGCTTTCCTGGTTCCGAATTCAGGAGATGTTCCGGTTTCAGTCGCCGCGCATGTATGAAATCATCGGCGCCGCCGTTGTGGTGGCTGCCGCATCGGTCGCCATCATCAAACGATTGAACGCGAAAGCGATCACGGGCGAGCGAATCGTCATCTCGCCGAAAACCATGGGCACCGGCGTGCGCTATGTGCTGGGCGGCACGATCTTCGGCTTAGGATGGGCGCTGACCGGCGCTTGTCCGGGGCCTCTGTTCGTGCTGGTGGGCAACGGAATCACGGTCATGCTCGCGGCAATCGCCAGCGCGTTGGCCGGGACCTGGCTCTACGGCATGTTGCGGCCCAAGTTGCCGCATTAACGCCGGGCAAGATGCGACACTAATCAGAAGTGGCTGCTTACGCCTCCCTAAAATCCAGGAATTTCCAGTTCCTGCTGGCGTCCGGCGTTTTGGCGATGCTCGCGCAGCAGATGCTGTCGATCGTGGTCGGCTGGGACTTGTACCAGGCGACGCACTCGGCGATCGTGCTGGGCAATGTGGGCCTGGTGCAGATCATCCCGCCGATCTTGTTTACGTTCGCAGCGGGATACGCGGCGGACCATTTCGACCGGCGCAAGACGGCGATCCTGACGCAGACCATCGTGGCACTGGTGGGATTCCTATTGGCGGGCGCGGGGGCTTCGCGCGGAGTGTTCTTAATTTACACGTGCCTGTTGCTGGTGGCCACGGCGCGCGCGTTTCAGTGGCCCGCGAGTTCGGCGATGCTGCTGCAGGTGGTGGAGCCCGAGAACTTGACCAGTGCCATCAGTTGGCAGGGAACAGGACGCGAGATGGCAACCGTGACGGGACCGGCGCTGGCGGGGTTGCTCATTGCCTGGAAAGGGAGCGGGTCCGTATACCTGGCACAGGCGTTTTGCGCGCTGGCGTCGCTGGCGTGCTATGCACTGTTGCGTCTGAAGCCGCGCGAAGAGTCCAGTAAGCCTCCAATGAATTGGAGGCAGGTGGGCGAAGGCATCCGCTTCGTATGGCGCGAGAAAGTCATCTTGGCCGCGTTGAGTCTGGATCTGCTGGCGGTGTTTTTCGGCGGCGCGGTGACCCTGCTGCCGATCTTTGCGCAGGACATACTGCACGTGGGCGCAACGGGATTGGGATGGCTACGCGCGGCTCCGGCATTCGGCGCGGCGCTGATGGCGGTAATCCTGGCGCATCGCGGAAGAACGCAAAACGCCGGCAAGGTTCTGCTGTGGGCGGTGGCTGGATTCGGAGTCGCTACGATTGGCTTCGCCCTGGCCAAGTCGGCGTGGGTGGCCTTCGCCATGCTGTTTTTCACCGGCGTGTTCGATAGCGTCAGCGTGGTGCTGCGCTTGACGCTGGTGCAGACGCGGACGCCGGATCACTTGCGCGGGAGAGTGTCGGCGGTCAATGGGCTGTTCATCGCATGCTCGAACCAGTGGGGCGCGGTGGAATCGGGCTGGGCAGCGGCGTGGCTGGGAACGGTGCCCTCCGTGGTGTGGGGCGGCATCGCGACCATCGTGGTGGTGGCCGGGATCGGGGCGCTGTCGCGAAGTCTGCGGCATTGGAAAAACGAGCCCGCGCCCGAGGCAGTTGAAGTGGCATGAGGCACGGTATATCGCGAGCGCTGGGAGTGGGGACCTTCTGGGGCATCGTCGCCGTCACCGTGTGGTTGTTTTATTTCGACGGCTTCACGCTCCTGCTTTCTAATGAGAGTGCTTCTCTGCCCGTTGAGGTGGCGCGCGCACGGAGCCGGGCGCATCGCGATGCGGCGATTATCGTACTGGGAAACTCAACGGCGGCGGAGGACTTCCACGCGGAGTGGTTCCATGCGCATTCGCCGGACGTGAGGGCGCTCAATTTGGGCATTCCTGGTGGGCACGTCTATTTGTTCGAGCGCATGCTTTCACTGGCCATGCGCGAAGGAGTCCAGCCCCGCAAGATTATTCTGACGACGACTCCGGAGGTGCTGAGTTTACGTCCGAATTTTAGCTACTTGCTAAACGATCTGATGTTACTGAAGACAGTGGTGGGTCGTGAGGATCTCGAACGTTTGACCACGCACACCCAAGACTCGGCGAGCTACCTGGAATATGCCTCGCGGGTGGCGATCCGCCCGGCGCTCTACCATTCCGAACTGCGCGACGTTCTGCTGCATCCGGCCCGCAGGCTCGACGAAGCCGCGCGGGTTCGCCAATACCTGGCGGACCTGAACCGCGACACTCCGGCGTATGAGTCGAGTAACTCGTTTTCGCTATGCGGCATTGGGCCACTCGCGGAGCTCAATGAAAAAATCCGGCGGTTGGAGGTGGCGCGGGATCCGGCCGCGAACGACTATGCGAAGGTGCAGGTGGGTTATGCTGTGCGCGCAGGCAAGCCGTTAGAAGTGGATGCCTTCGAAACTCAACGCTTTCGCCACCTGTTGCGGGCGCTCGCGGCGGTGGCGCCGGTGTACGTGATCGCGGCGCCGGTTTACGATCCGGAGTTTGAGCAGTATCGGGCCACGTACCGGGCACGTTCGCAAGAGACCATCCGAAAAGTGGCGGCGGGCGTGGCGGGCGTGACGGTTCTGCCCGATTTCGAGGCCGATTGCAGCATGTTCGCCGATACGGTCCATCTGAACCGCAACGGCGGCCAGCAGTTTACGGAGTACTTGCGCACCCGTGTCCTTTGACTCTCCTGCCTTCTGGTTTGTCGTCGTTGCACTGTGGTGCGCGTGCCAACTGATCCGGCACAACGCGGCCCGCAAGATGCTGCTGATCGCGGCGAGCTATTTTATCTATTCGTCATTTTTCCCGGCCGGATCGAAGTTGATTTATATGCTGCTTCTGGCCGGCGTCACGGCGGGAAGTTTCGCGGTGGCGCGTATGGCCAATCGTGGTGTGCTGATCGCCGGAGTGTGGATCGCCGCCGGCGGTCTGGCGGCTGCGAAAGGCTGGTTGAATCCCGTGCCCGTTGGGCTGAGTTTCTACTTACTGCAAGCCATCGCCTGGATGATGGAATCCTACCGGAGCGCGAAACCTGGAGCCGGGAATCTGTTGGACTTCGGCCTGTACATGAGCTTCTTCCCGCGGCTCACGGCCGGACCCATTGTTCGTGCGGAGGAGTTCCTTCCGCAACTCGCGAAGCGGCCTCTCGTCGATTCCGCGGCGCGGTGGGAAGGCGTTGTGCTCATCGTCTTTGGCTTGTTCAAGAAACTGGCGCTGGCGGACAACCTGGGCCTGGTGGCCAATCCCGTGTTTGCGGATATCCACATGCACCAGGAGGTGAGCCCGAGCCGGATTCTGCTGGCGACTTACGGATTCGCAGCGCAGATCTACTGCGATTTTTCCGGCTACAGCGACATGGCGCTGGGCGCGGCGCGACTGTTCGGCTACCAGCTGCCGGAAAACTTCAACTGGCCGTACCTGGCGCGCAACCCGGCTGACTTCTGGCGCCGCTGGCACATCTCGCTTTCCAACTGGCTGCGTGACTATGTGTATTTCTCATTACCCGGCCACCGTTCAAGATCTCGCATCCCGATGTACTTGAATCTGCTGGTGACCATGGCGGTGTGTGGCCTGTGGCACGGCTACCAATGGACCTTCTTGCTGTGGGGGATTTATCACGGGTTCCTGCTGGTGATCCATCACGCGACCAAGCGGATGAACTCGATCCTGCTGATGCAGCAACTCACCGTGGCGGGCTGGGTGTTGTTCCGCACCGAGCGCCTCTCCGACCTGACCGCGTATACGGCGGGTCTATTCCATGGGCCGTTCTTCTCTGGATTTCAACCTGACGAATGGATTGCCGTGGTGATCGTGTGCGGCGTGGTGCTATTCCATTTACTGGAGCCGCGGCTTCAACTGGCAAAGACAATCACCGCGAACCACTGGAATCCCTGGGCGTGCACAGTGCTGTTGTTGCTGGGGTTGATCACGGCGGCGCTGAGCCTCCCGGAACAGCAAATGTTCTTGTACTTCCAGTTTTGAGCGATAAGTCCGGCAGCAGTGGACTTATTCCTGGACCATGCCCGCGAAATCCTGGAGGCCGCCGAGTCGGCGGGCCGCCATGGCGAAGCGTGTTCCCCAATGACCATCCTCGTCGGGCAGGAAGGTGGAATTCGCATGATTGCCGATTCCGACTGGCCGCTGGAATCCCTGACTCTGCACCATGGGGCTAGAGCGGGCTACCGGGTGACAGGGCGGCAGGGCGAAGTCCAAGTGGAAGGGCAAAGCCACCGGCGCACCTGCATTCTCAGGTCCAGCAGCCCCGCCGCCGTTCATCGCATATTACTGGGCCCCCGCTAAACGGTTGATCCCTCTGTAGTTGCGATTAACGTTTCCTCAGCCGGCGGAAGAAACCATCCTGTTATAATGGGTATTCTCTATGGCTACTTTCGCGTCCGCTACCGAAGTCTCCACCAAAAAGATTATCCTGTTGCGGCCTCGCGGTTTCTGTGCGGGCGTGGTGCGGGCCATCGACGTGGTCAAGATCGCTTTGGAACTGTACGGCGCGCCGATCTACGTGCGCAAGGAAATTGTCCATAACAAGCACGTGGTGGATGAATTGCGGGCCGCGGGAGCAGTTTTCGTCGAAGAACTGCACGAGGTTCCCGCCGGCGCCCGCGTCATTTTCAGCGCCCACGGCGTGTCTCCCAGCGTCCGGAAAGAAGCGTTGGAGCGGGATCTGCAGGTGATCGACGCCACGTGCCCGCTGGTAACCAAAGTGCATCTGGAAGCGGTGAGGTTCGCCCGCAAGGATTACTCGATCGTTCTGATTGGGCATAAAGATCACGATGAAGTGATCGGAACGCTGGGCGAAGCGCCGGAAGCGACCGTGCTGGTTTCCACGGTAGGGGACGTGGACCAACTCGTGATTCGAAATCCTGAAAAGGTGGGTTTCATCACACAGACGACACTGAGTTTGGAAGAGACCAAAGACATCGTCGCCCGCCTGAGGGAACGCTTCCCCAAGATCCAAGGACCGCCGGCGCAGGACATCTGCTACGCGACGGAGAATCGCCAGTTGGCGGTCAAGGCCGTGGCGCCCTTGTGCCAGTTGCTGCTGGTGGTAGGTTCCCAGAACAGTTCGAATTCGCGCCGCCTGGTGGAAGTTTGCGAGAAAGAGGGCATACGGTCCTACCTGATCGACGACTTGAGTGAGATCCGGCCGGAATGGCTGAAAGACGTAGAAACGGTAGCCGTGACCGCGGGCGCCTCCGCGCCGGAGAACCTGGTGCAGGAACTGATCGCCTCCCTGCAAACCAAGGGTTTCAGCGAAGTGGAAGAAGTTGAGATCAAGGAAGAAGACGTGCGCTTTAGCTTGCCGAACGAACTGGGCCGCAAGGTACAGCTGCATACCATCGCGAGGGTATGAGTCCGAGCCTCCAAGTTACCGATACGCTTTTGACCCGCTGTGCGCAGACGCTGCGGCACGCGGTCGGGTTTCTGCTGGGCAAACAGCACCGCGACGGATATTGGTGGGCGGATCTGACGGCGGATACAACGCTGGAATCCGATTTCATCCTGCTGGAATTGTGGCGGCATCCGCCCGTGAACGGCGTTTGGAATCCACCTTCCCAGGAGCGTATCCAGAAAGCCGTGCAATCGATTCTGGCGCGGCAACTGGCGGACGGCGGCTTCAACATCTACGCGCAGGGTCCTTCGGAAATCAGCGCCTCCGTCAAGGCCTATACTTCGCTAAAGCTGGCGGGAATCGCCTACGACGATTTGCATCTGACGCGCCTGCGCGAGCGAATTTTGGCGCTGGGTGGCTTGCAGGCGGCCAACAGCTACGTCAAGGTCAACCTGAGTCTGTTCGGATTGTATCCGCGCGAATACGCGCCTTCCATACCCGTGGAAGGCATGTTACTGGGACGACTGATTTACGAGATGGCGTCCTGGACGCGGGCGATCGTTATTCCGCTGGCGATTGTGGACGCTCTCAATACGGGGCGGCCGGCGCCGGCTGGGTTTACAGTGGACGAA
Source organism: Candidatus Sulfopaludibacter sp. SbA3 (assembly GCA_945861625.1). Classification (GTDB taxonomy): domain Bacteria; phylum Acidobacteriota; class Terriglobia; order Bryobacterales; family Bryobacteraceae; genus Palsa-187. The sequence continues at coordinate 17,900 of CAMAVI010000011.1, read as the reverse complement.
CTTCTGGTGCCCGGCGTGCCGCTACGGTTCCCCAACGATGAAGGCTTTTTTAGTTGGCGCAATTTCTTTCTGCTGGCCGATCGCGCTTTGAAATTCTGGGAACGGCATGGTTCCAAGTCCCTGCGGCGGCTGGCAATCCGGCGGGCCGAGAAGTGGATGCTGGAGCGCACACGCTACAGCGACGGCGTGGCGGCCATTTACCCGCCCATGATGTACGTCATTATGGCGCTGGATCTGCTGGGCTATGCCAAGGATCACCCGGACATGGTGGAGGCCGAGCAGCAGTTCTTTAACCTGCTGGTGGATGACGAGCGGGGCTTCTTTTTCCAGCCCTGTTTTTCCGTAGTGTGGGATACCGGCATCGCCGCGTATGCGTTGGGCGAATCTGGGCAAGCACCGGATCACGCACTCGCCCGCTCCACCGATTGGCTTTTGACCAAGGAAGTCCGGCGGCGCGGGGACTGGAGCGTCAAGCGGCCCAACGTGGAACCCTCCGGCTGGTATTTCGAGTTTGCCAACGAGTTCTATCCCGATATCGACGATACGGCGCAGGTGCTGCTGGCCCTGGCACGGTCACGCGGCAGCGATCCGGTCAAGCAAGATGCCTGCATGCGTCGCGCGGTGGACTGGCTGCTGGCCATGCAATCGAAAGACGGCGGCTGGGCGGCGTTTGACGTGGACAATAACTGGCAATTTTTGAGTTCGGTTCCATTCGCCGATCACAACGCCATGCTCGATCCGACTTGTCCGGACATCACGGGCCGGGTGCTGGAGGGGCTGTCGGCATGCGGCGTGAAACGCGACCATGCGGCCATCCGGCGAGGGATCGAATTTCTGAAGCGGACCCAGGAGCAGGACGGAAGTTGGTACGGGCGCTGGGGAGTCGACTACGTATACGGCACGTTCCTGGCGCTGCGCGGGCTGGAAGCAGCCGGCGAGGATAACCGCGAGGCCTATATTTTGCGCGGGGGCGAATGGCTTCGTTCCATCCAGAATGGGGACGGCGGCTGGGGCGAGAGCTGTGAAAGCTATGCCCGGAACATGTTCGTGGCCGCGCCCAGCACGCCATCGCAAACAGCATGGGCGGTCCTGGGGCTACTCGCCAGCGGGGATTCGACCAGCGAGAGTGCGCAAAAAGGCATCGAATATTTGATGGAAACGCAGCGGGCCGATGGCGGCTGGGACGAAGCGTTGGCCACGGGCACCGGCTTTCCGGGAGTCTTTTATCTGCAATATCACTACTACCGTCATTCGTTCCCGGTGCTGGCGCTAGCCACGTACCTGAAGGCGAAAGGCACACAGGGAGCCGAGCGCACATGAGAGTCCCGTTGAATCAGGTGGCCGATATGGCGACGTACATCGCCAAGAACAAACTGCGCCCGAAACCGGAGTGGCAGAAGACAGTGGCTCCGGAAGAGGATCTGGCGAACCCCTTTAAGATCATCCACACACAGATTCCGTCGGCCCGGAGCGAGCGCAAGCCGCATCCCATGATCCACAAGCGCTTCCCGCTGGTGATGATGCTGGAGCCGCTGCACGCCTGTAACCTGACTTGCACGGGTTGCGGACGGATTCGCGAATACGAAGATTCCATCCGCGAGCGAGTGTCACTGGAAAATTGCCTGAAAGCCGTGGATGAATGCGGCGCTCCGATGGTATCGATCTGCGGCGGCGAGCCGTTACTGCTGCCCGATATCGGCGTGATGTGCGCGGAAATTCTGAAGCGCGGACGTTACATCCAGCTTTGTACGAACGGCATGTTCCTGCGCAAGCGCCTGAAAGACTTCACGCCGCATCCCAACCTGGTGTTCAACGTCCACCTGGACGGCATGGAGAAGAATCACGATATCGCGGTGGAACGCGAGGGCGTGTTCAAAGAGGCCATCGACGGCGTCAAAGCCGCGAAAGAGGGCGGCTTCAAGGTCTTTTCCAATACGACGGTTTTTAAAGAGACCGATATGAATGAGATCTGGCAGTTGTTTGAATTTCTGGAACAATTCGGGGTCGATGGCCACAGTATTTCACCGGGTTATGGATATTCGGCGGTAAACGACCGGGAAATGTTCCTGACGCGCGAGGATGTCCACGAGAAATTCAAGGCCATCGACAAGATGGCCAAGCGTTTCCCGCTGGTTTCATCGCCGGTTTACATGGATTTTCTGAAGGGCGAGCGCGAACTACCGTGCACGGCGTGGGGCATGCCCACATACAACGTCAAAGGCTGGAAAGGCCCGTGCTACCTGATCACGGACGGGCACTACAACACGTTTGAAGAACTGATGACGCGGACGCCATGGGAAAACTACGGCACGGGCAACGATCCGCGCTGCGAGGACTGCATGGTGCACTGCGGCTATGAGCCGTCGGCGGCGTACGGAGTGAATGCCAAGATGATGGATCCGTTCAAGTCGCTCAGCTGGCTTCTGCGCTGAGAGCACATTCATGAAGCCCACGCTGGTCACCGGAGTGACGGGATTCGTGGGCTGGCACGTGGCGCGAAAACTACTGGAACGCGGCCTGCCGGTGCGAGGTCTGGCGCGCGATCCGCAGCGGGGCGCGCGGGCGCTGCGGGAATTGCCGGGGATGGAGACGGTGCGGGGAGACCTGCGCGACGCAGAATCCCTGGCGCGCGCGGTGGAAGGCTGTGGAGTGGTTTATCACGTCGCCGCGGATTACCGGCTATGGGTGCCGCGGCCGGAAGAGATGTACCGGTCCAACGTGGACGGAACGCGTAATGTACTGACAGCCGCGCGGGACGCCGGCGTGGAGCGCTGCGTATACACCAGCACCGTAGGTTGCATGGGGATGCGCGCCGGCATGATCGCTTCCGAAGATTCCCCAGTGAGCCTGGACGACATGCAAGGCCCTTACAAACGCTCCAAGTTCCTCGCCGAACAAGTGGCCCTGGAGTTCGCAAAGGATGGCTTCCCGGTGGTGATCGTGAATCCGACGGCTCCGTTGGGAGACCACGATTTCCGTCCAACGCCGACGGGCAAGATGGTGGTGGATTTCCTGCGCGGCTCCATGCCGGCGTTCCTGGACACGGGGTTGAACGCCGTCGATGTGAAAGACGTGGCGGAAGGGCACCTGATCGCATGCGACCGGGGAAGGGTGGGCGAACGGTATATCCTGGGCGGCGAGAATCTGACACTACAACAAATCTTTGGCAAGCTGGCGGACGTAACCGGACGCGCCGCTCCGAAGATCCGCATTCCGTATGCGGTGGCCTATGTGGCCGGTGTAGCATCCACAAGCTGGGCGGCCGTGACCGGGAAAGAGCCGCGGGCTCCGTTGGACGCCGTGCGCATGGCGCGCAAGAAGATGTGGGTGCGGCATGACAAAGCTACGCGGGAATTGGGATACCAGGCCCGGCCGGCTGTAGAAGCGTTGCGCGGCGCCGCGGAATGGTTTCAGGCAAACGGATATTGTGCGGACCTGGCTATTGGTAGCCGCCGAACGGCGTGAATTCGACGGAGTTGCGCGGCGCGCGGGAAACGTGTCGGCCCTCGTTTGGCCGGGCGCGAAGTTCGCCAGGGAGATCCAGCGCAACGGAGACCGCTGGTGGATGATCGCCAACGGTCCCGGCAGCGCTCTGGTGCGGGAAGCGTTGTCGGGCCAGCCGGCGCGGAGCGTACAGGGCATCATGAGCACGGGATTGTGCGGCGCCTTGGATCCGGCGCTGCGCGTGGGCGACATCGTTGTCTCGGGAGATGCTCCACTGGAAACTACAGCGAAGTTTGTGCGCGGCGAAATTCATACCGTGAACCATGTGGTGGTAGCCGCGCGGGACAAGCAACTGCTCCGCGAAAAGACCGGCGCGATTGCCGTGGACATGGAAGCCGCGGCCGTCCAGGAAGCCGCGACGGAGTGGAAACTTCCGTATCTATGCGTGCGCGTGGTCTCCGACGAAGCCGGGGACTCTTTGCCCCTGGATTTTAACCGTTACCGCAACGCGCGCGGCGATTTCTCCCGGACCCGCATCGCGCTGGCGGCTATGGCGCGGCCCTTCACGGTAATGTCACAATTAATGAAGTTCGATCGGAACTGCCGCCGCGCGGCAGACGCTTTAGGAGACTTTCTTGCCCACAGCCGATTCTAGTCTGGTCACCGCCGAAAAGGCTTTGTCCACCATGAAGGCCGCCGTCTACAAAGGCGAGAGCGTCGTGGACGTAGAATCCATTCCAGTCCCGGAAATCGGGCGCGGCGAGGTACTGATCCGCGTGGAGAGCTGCGGCATCTGTCCGACCGACCTGAAGAAAATCGCCTACAACCTGCTTCCTGGTCCGCGCGTCTTCGGCCACGAAACCGCTGGTGTGATCGCGGCGGTGGGCGAGGGAGTGACCCAGTACGCGGCGGGCGACCGAGTGATCGTCTTCCACCACATTCCCTGCGGAGAATGTTTTTACTGCAACCGGAAGCTCTACGCGCAATGCCCGGTGTATAAGAAAGTCGGCGTCACGGCGGGCTATGAGCCGGCGGGCGGAGGATTCTCCCAATACGTGCGCGTGATGGACTGGATCGTGGAGCGGGGCATCGAGAAGATCCCCGCCAGGGTCTCCTTCAACGCGGCTTCTTTTGTGGAGCCGGTGAATACGTGCCTTAAAGGCATGCGGCAGATCGACCCGCGGCCGGGCGACGTGGTCGCCATCCTGGGACAGGGTCCGGTGGGATTGATCTTTACCATGATGGCCGCGCAGTTGGGTGTCCGCCTCGTGACCACCGATACGTTTGAGACCCGCCGCGCGCTTGCGCGTAAGTTTGGCGCCCATGAGAGTTTCGATCCGCGGGATGCGGCGTTCGAGCGCACGGTGCGGGAAATGACGGAAGGGCGTGGCGCCGACGTAGTCATTGTGGCGGCGTCCGCCAAGGGCATTGTGGAACAGGCGGCGGCCATTTCGCGCCCCGGGGCGAGGATCCTGCTGTTTGCGCAGACGTCGCACCAGGAACGAATCGAAGTCTCGGGAGCCGATATCTGCATGGGCGAGCGCACGCTGTGCGGTTCTTACAGCGCCTCAGTGGATTTGCAGGCGGAGTCGGCGGAAATGGTTTTTTCGGGGCTTTTGCCCGTGGAAGAGCTGATTTCCCACTGCTACCCATTAAGCGGGATTCATCAAGGAATTGAGCGGGCGTTGCATCCTGACGCGGAATCGTTGAAGATCATAGTGCAGCCCCAAAGGTGACGACTGAGTGACCCAACAGATGACAGCGGCGGTTCTGTACGGCAAAGAGCAGCTGCAAATCGAAACCGTGGACGTACCGCCTATCGGTCCCGGCGATGTTCTGGTGCGCGTGCGCGCCGCGCTCACCTGCGGCACGGACGTGAAGGTGTTCCGCCGCGGATATCATGCGCGCATGATTACACCTCCCGCGCTGTTCGGGCATGAGCTGGCCGGCGACATCGTGGCCCTGGGAGAAAACGTTACAGGCTTCCGGATTGGGCAGCGCGTGATGGCCGCGAATTCGGCGCCCTGCGGCGAATGCTTTTACTGCCGCCGCGACCAGGAAAATCTCTGCTCGGACTTGCTCTTCAATAATGGCGCCTATGCGGAGTACATCCGCATTCCGGAACGCATCGTGCGCAAGAATCTGCACCTGCTGCCGGATCACGTGGGCTACCAGGACGCCGCGCTGGCCGAACCGCTGGCCTGCGTTTTGCGCGGACTGGAAGAGAGCAATCTCCGCCCCGGCGATACCATCGCCGTGATCGGCATGGGCCCCATCGGCATGATGTTCGTGCGCCTGGCGAAGGCCATGTACGGGGCGCGCGTGATCGCCATCGGCCGCCGCCAGCCGCAATTGGATCGCGCCGCGCGCATGGGCGCCGATGAACTGATCGTGAATACCGACGGCACGGACGTGGTCAGCGCCGTGAAACGCATGACGGAAGGCCGCGGAGCGGATGTAGTCATCGAAGCGGTGGGCATGCCGGAGCTGTGGCAACTGGCCACGCGCCTGCTGCGGCGCGGAGGCGTGGTGAATTTCTTCGGCGGCTGCGCCAGCGGCACCGAAGTCCATCTGGACACGCATCTGCTGCATTATTCCGAGCTCACCTGCAAGGCCAGCTTCCATCACACGCCGGCGCTGATCCGCAAATCGCTCGATGCCATCAGCCGTGGCTACATCACGGCCAAGGATTTCGTGAACGGCGTGGAACCATTGACGAACCTTCTCGAAGTGATGCAGCACCTGATGAGCCACAACGGCCATCTGAAGACCGCGATTATTCCCTGATTGCGCTCGAGCCCGCAAGTGTTTCTCGCGCCTGTCGACTTCCTCAAAACCCCCGATCAGTTAGGACGAACTTGGCCTAGCGGGGAATCGCTCGCATATACCCACTGGCTGGCCACGCACCATTACGAAAATTTTCATGTGGTGAGCTTTTTGCTCCCCAAGCGGCTGCATCAGGATTTCTATAACGTATATGCGTTCTGCCGCTGGTCGGATGACCTGGGCGACGAGATCGGCGACACACAGGAAAGCTTGCGGCTGCTGCGCTGGTGGCGCGGGGAGCTGCACGCGATGTACGAGGGGCGCGCGGCCCATCCGGTGTTTGTCGCGCTGCGGGACACGGTGGCGCGGCACAAGCTGCCCAGGGAGCCGTTCGACGATCTGATCACGGCCTTTGAGCAGGATCAGACCGTGACGCGCTATCGCAATTTCGAGGAGCTCTTCCAGTACTGCAAGTATTCCGCCAACCCCGTGGGGCGGCTGGTTCTGGGACTGTGCGGTTATCACGACGCCGCGCGGCAGGCGCTCTCCGATGCCACGTGTACAGCTCTGCAACTGGCTAACTTTTGGCAGGACGTGATTGTGGATCTCGAGAAAGATCGCGTGTATCTGCCGCTCGACGTGCTGGAAAAGCACGGCTACTCCGTGGATGAGCTGTTCGCTCGGCGCTTCACCCCGGGATTCCGGGGTGCGATGGTGGAAGCGATCGCCGTGGCGCGCGAATTATTTCTGCAGGGCCTGCCCCTGGCCGATCAAGTGGACCGCCGTCTGGCCATTGACCTGGATTTGTTCAGCCGGGGAGGCTTGAAGATCCTTGGAAAAATCGAACGCCAGGGATACGACGTGCTGCGCGCGCGGCCGGCGATTTCCAAGACCGAGCGCGTGGGCTTACTGCTGAGCGCCATCACACGGCGGGCTTTTTCACGGGCTGTATGAACGTTACTGAATCCTACGCCTGGTGCGAAGGCGTGGCGCGCGCGCAAGCCAAGAATTTTTACTATTCCTTTCTGTTGCTTTCTAAACCCAAGCGCAACGCCATGTGCGCGATGTACGCGTTCATGCGGTATTGCGACGACCTCAGCGACGACGAGGGCATCCCGGACCGCGCCGCCGCCATCGCGCGCTGGCGAGGAGATCTGGAAGAGGCGTTGGCCGGGCGCGCGGGCGAACATCCGATGTGGCCGGCGTTCATGGACGCGGTTGCGCGCTACCAGATTCCGCATGAATACTTTTTCGACATGATCGAAGGCGTCAGCTCGGATCTGGAGCCGCGGCGGATGCAAACCTTCGCCGAACTCTACGATTACTGCTATCACGTGGCCAGCGTTGTCGGGTTGACCGTCGTCCACATTTTTGGATTTGAGTCGCCGAAAGCCTTGGAACTGGCGGAGAAGTGCGGAATCGCTTTCCAGTTAACGAACATCCTGCGCGATGTGCAGGAAGACGCCGGAAAGAATCGCGTGTATCTGCCGGCGGAAGACTTCGCGCGCTTCGGAGTGTCAGCGGACACGCTGGAACCGCGCGACAAATTTGTCGCGCTCATGGAATTCGAGGCGTGGAGGGCTCGCGCCTACTACCGGGATTCGGCGCCGCTCGTCGAACTGGTCCACGCGGGCAGCCGGAGTTCCCTGCGCGCGCTGATCGGAATATACTCGCGATTGCTGGACCGCATTGTGGCTTCGGGCTACGATGTGCTCGCGCGCCGCATTCGCGTTCCCACGTGGGAGAAGATCTGGGTGCTGGCCCGCAGCGTGATCGCCTGAAGATGCTACTTTGATAAGCATGAACTGGAGCGCGATCGGGGCCTTCCTCCTGGCATTGGCGGTGATGGTGGGAGCGTTCGGAGCCCACGCACTCCGTGAGCGCCTGGATGAATATGCGAAGGGGGTCTACCAGACCGGCGTGCTGTACCACTTCTTGCACGCACTAGGCCTGTTGATCGTTTCTTTCCTGCTGCGCATCGGGGCGCTGAACGAATCCCGTGCGGGTTGGGTCTGCCTGCTGTTTCTTGCCGGTATTCTGCTGTTTTCCGGAAGCCTCTATGTGCTGGCGGTGAGTGGCGTGCGGGCCCTGGGAGCCGTCACGCCCATTGGCGGGGTCTGTTTCATAGCGGGATGGCTGCTGCTGGCGTATTGGCTCACACAGAAGAGCGCGTAGAGTTGCTTGTCTCCGCGAGCCAGCCGGTTATCAAATCATCCAGCCAGAACCGCGGACGACGGCGCGCCAGGAATCCGAGGTGTCCGCCGTGCTCAACGGCGACCAACTTCAGGAATGGGTTCGCGCGAATCGCCGGATGATCGTAAATCGCGAACGGAACCATGGGATCATCCTTGGCCTGGACCAGCATGGTGGGAATGCGGATGTGCTCCAAAAACTGATTCGACGACTGCGTGCGGTAGTAGTTATCCGCGCCGCCGAAACCGAAGATGCGGGCGGTGTAGAGGTCGTCAAAATCCCAAATCGTCTTGACTTTGGGCAGATGTTCCAGCGGGAACAAATCGGGGGCCAGTGGATGGCGCACCCGCACGCGTTCTTTCAAACGGGCTACAAAGCGGCGGCGGTAGAGAAAATTCCGTGGCTCGCCGGTGGCCCGGACGGCGGCTGCCAGATCGATGGGCGCGGAAACGGAGCAGACACCGGCAAACACTTCGCGGCCCCGTTCCGCAAGCTCGCCGGCCAGCTTCAGCACGATGTTGCCGCCGAGAGAATAGCCGACGGCGTAGAGGGGCAGTCCGCTGGCCTGCTGGCGTTCACGCGCGACGTGCAGCAGGTCCCCCGTCTGACCTGAGTGATAATTCCCTTTGCGATGCCAAGGCGAGCCGCCACACCCGCGCATGTTGTAACGATGCGTGGTGTAACCCGCGGCAAGCGCCGCCGCAGCCATGCTGCGCGCATAGCCGGATTCACTCGATCCTTCCAGTCCGTGAATCAAGATGAGTTCGCCCTTAGGGTCTACAGGCGTCTGCGAGCGAACCAACAGCTTCACACCCGGCTCGGGTTCATGGAACACGTCGGAAACAGGCCAGCGGCTTTCGCTCTCCGGACGCGACCAAAAATTACCGGCAATGGTTGCCAGGTGGGAATTTTTGAACAGGGGTTCGAACGGCCGCAAACTTCATTATCGCGGTTCGACGAGCGAGACGTTAAGGTTTAGGGGGAGGAGGAGAATCGTCCTGGCGGCGCTCCGTGTCGAGCGAAACTGGTATCCGGCGAAAGTATAGGGCGAAAGCAGCTACGGCATTGATAATAACCGTGAATCGGCAACATCACTTGGCGGTGGAACAAGCGGCACCAGAGGCCGCCGAACCAGTTGGCAAAGGTGGGGCCGTGAGGTTTGGGCGGGGCATTTTCAGAGGAACCGTCAGGATACACATCCGGCATGTGCCGGGGAGTGTGCACGCAAGTGGCCAGAATTGAGAGTGGATCCCGTGACGTTTACTATGGAGCAATGGAGTCCTCTTCGATCACCATCCGGCCAGCGGCGCTCGACGACGCACCGTTTGTAGTCGACTGCAACCTGCGGCTGGCGCGCGAATCGGAGGATATTACACTCGACCCGGATCGCGTGAGGCAGGGCGTCGCGGCCGTGTTCGCGGACGGCGCCAAGGGCTTTTACGTGATTGCGGAAGTGAACGGGCAGCGCGCGGGCCAACTGATGATTACCTATGAGTGGTCGGATTGGCGCAATGGCGTGTTCTGGTGGTTCCAGAGTGTCTATACGATGCCGGAGTTCCGCGGCCGCGGCGTGTTCCGCGCGCTGTACTCGCACGTGGAGTCAATCGCGAGTCGGGCGGGGAACGTGTGCGGCCTGCGCCTATACGTGGCCCCGGCCAACCAGCGCGCCCAGGCCACCTACCTCAACCGCGGAATGCACGACAGCGGCTACCTGCTGTTTGAACACGACTTTGTCATAAAACGGACAGGGTTATCCGGCGAGCCGCAAAGTAGGGGTCCGGCCTAAGGTTTCCCGAGCGAGCACAAGGGATCGCCGATCACGATGTTCTGCCAGCTCAGCGCGGGAATCGCCAGGTAGAAACTTTCCGCCAGGTTGCGTCCGCGATAGTACGCAGGTAGCAAAAAATCCGGCCGCGGAGTGAAAGTCAGGTACGGTTCGTAGACATGCCCGGAGCCGCCGGTGGCGCCTTCCAAAATCGAATCGGCCACCAGCGACTGCGGCGAGCCACCAAACCAACCGATCCGCAGTATCCAATCGCCGCCGGGCACCCAGCTTTCCGGTGGGCGCGCGAAGGTACGGCCGTTGGTCGAAACGTATTCGGTCACAATGCCTCCCGGGAGCCAGTGGAAACCGGGAAAACGGCGCTTCCGGCTAGCGTCGTTGGAGCCCCAACTGGCTTGGCCGATCACGTTGGCCTGATCGTAGACCGGTTTGGTCGTCTCGTCCAGGACCACGCGGTCTTTGGGGAGCAGGATCGCTGCATTGCGCAACCAGCCATTGCCACCAGCATCGCTGGAATCCGAAAGATCAATGATGAACTTGCCGCGATTGGACGCCTGCAAGGAACGGTCGATCATTGCCTTCACGCCCGCCAGATCGTAGGCAGCCAGCCGCGTCACCATATACATGGGAAACCGCGGATGCGAAAACGGTACGTCACGTTTCCCGAAAAAAGGATTGGGGATACCGCCGGGAAGCGCGTGTGGCCGGCCGCCGGCCAAATCCGAATAAAGCAAGGTCAGTTCCCCGTCGACGGAAGCCCCAGTCGCGTTCACGCCGCCCGTACCCGGAATCCGCAAGGGAACGCCCGCCGTGGTCACGATGTAGTGGACGGTTTCGCGCAACCCGCGGCGGGTTAAACAATCTCCCACCGCGCGCGCGATGTCGCGATCGTAGTCTTGGCGCGGAATGTCTTCCTTGACCGAGGCCTTAAGATGGCAGACATTGCCGGGCGGAATGTGCCTGCGCTGGGCGTAGTATTCGCCGATGCTCACGGAAAGTGGAGAATGGTCATTCACCACCACCAGCACCTGCTCCGGCGTCGCTCCCGCGGATAATGGAACCAGCAAACACGCCGGCAGAATGAGGCGTAACATCGTGCGTGGTACCATCGCATATTATCCTAGCAGCCATACAGACACGGGAGACGGTGAGATACTGGAGATAGCTCCCTTAGGACAGTGTCATGGACCTCGATCAGCTCCATACGTTTCTGGAAATTGTCCGCCTGAAGAGCTTCTCCAAAGCCGCGCAATCCTGTTTCCGGACCCAGCCGGCCGTAAGCGCGCAGGTGCGCCAACTGGAGCAAGAAATGACCGCTCCCCTGTTTGAGCGATTGGGCACCAAGATCGCCCTCACGCCCGCCGGGCACATCTTCGCCGAATACGCCGAACAGATCCTGGATCTCAAGCGGCGCGCGCAGGATTCCATCAATGAACTGGAGCGCGTGCCGCGCGGCGAACTGGTCATTGCCGCCAACGAAGCCACCTGCATTTACGTTCTGCCGCGCGTGTTTTCCGAATACAAGAAGCGCTTCCCGAATGTGCAGATTCTGGTGGACCGTTCCTATACGTCGCGCGTGGTCGAGGCGGTAGTCGACAATCAGGCTGACTTCGGTATTACGCAGCTCCCCGTGACGGAAAAGCGCCTACAGGTGGCCAAGATTCACGCCGATGAGATAAAAGCCTTGTTTCATCCCCGACATCCCCTGGCGCAGAAAGAGCGTATCAATCCGCAGGATCTGGTGGACATCCCATTGCTGTTGCCCAAGGCGGGACACACGCGGAGCCTGCTGAACGCGTGGCTGGAACCGGTGGAGGATCAGGTCGTCATCTCCATGGAATTGGATTCCACGGAAATGCTGAAGCGCTTCACGATGGCGGAACTGGGCGTGGGCTTCGTCGCCGGATCGCACTGCCGCGAGGAAGTGGCCGCGGGACGGCTGGTGGCCAGGCGACTGGGGCCGGAACCGATGGTCCGCCAGATTGGACTGATCTACCGGAAGGACAAGGCCCTCTCCAAAGCCGCGCTGGGATTCATCGAAGTCACGATGAGTCACGCGGTGACGGAAGCGGCCGCGCCTCCTAAACGGCCTGGGACGGCGGAACGGACCGTGGTGCGCACGACACCGCTGGGACACTGAAGATGAATCGAGTCACCGTCAAGACATCCACGATTTTCATCGCCAAGCGCGGCCGGACTCAAATATTCCGTTCGGTGAATGAGGTCCCGCCCGCGTTGCGCAAGGAATTGGAAGAGTCAACCAACGGCTTCAATTCCGCCACCATTCTGATTGCGGACCGCCGCGGACGCGCCGAAATCATTAAGGCGTTGAACGGTCTACCCTCAGGGCTGCGCAGCCGCTTGACGGCATCGCTGGCCCCGCGTTCAACGCCGGCAGTGGAAACGGCCGCCGCGAGGGGCCTGGAGAGCACACACGCGCCGTGGCTGCGCTTCTTGCGCCGCAGGTGGCTGGAGATCACCCTGCCATCGGCCATTGTGCTGGTTGTGTGGGCAGCCTTCCATTACCGCTGACTTTTCGCTCAGGGAACCAGCTTTTGAGCCGATGAGCCCAGGGTGGAACGGCGCAGGGAATCGCGGCTTAGAGTCATCAAGACCGCTACGTTGAGAGTCTTGGACCGCATGGCGGGACCCAGCCTGGGCCGGGCAATTGACGCGGAAGTGGTAGACGTTTCGGGAAGCGGAATACGGCTACGCACAAGAGTTCCAGTCCCCTGCGGCGCCTCCGTCGAAGTCGATGATCGCCGCCTGCTTCTGCTCGGTGAAATCTGCCGCTGCGTTCAGGATTCCGATGGAACCTACACTGTCGGGTTGCGTGTTCTTGAAACGCTGATCGCTTCCGATCCGCCAGAATCGTATTCGCAAAAAACAGCCTTTCCCGCTCGTTCATAATAGAGAACGTGCAGACAGATAGGGTGGCCATTTTTGGGAGCGGCGGGCAACTCGGCGTGGAGCTCAAAACCGAGTTCGCCAAAAGAGGCTTTGAGGTCGCGGGCTTTGAGCGCAGCACCGTTGATATCAGCGATGCCGCGCAAGTGGAACAGGCGCTGGCCAAGTTCGATCCCGCCATTGTCTTGAACGCCGCCGCCTACAATCAGGTGGACGTCGCCGAGAAAGAACCGCAGGCCGCCTATTCCGTGAACGGTCTCGCCGTGCGGAATCTGGCAGTGGCCTGCCGCCAAGTGGACGCGCGCCTGGTTCATTTTTCGACGGATTACGTTTTTGACGGCACGGCCGGGCGAGCCTATACCGAACAGGACATGCCGCGGCCGCAGGGCGCCTACGCGGTATCCAAGCTGGCGGGCGAATACTACGCGCGGGCGTACCTGGATCAGGCACTGATCATCCGCACTTCCGGCGTCTATGGCCCCGGCGGATTGCATACGGCGCGCGGCAATTTTGTCGAACTGATGCTGCGCCTGGCCGAAGGCGGGCAGCCCATCAAGGTTGTAGAGGATCACGTAGCTTCGCCGACTTTTGCGCCGGCGCTTGCCTCGCGGACGGCGGATTTGGTGGAGCGGGGCGCACAAGGACTGTTCCACATTGGCGGGGGAACACCGATTTCCTGGTTCGATTGGGCCGCAAAAATTTTCGCGGCCGCGGGACTCAATCCTCCGCTGAAGCCCACCAACGAGCGCGAGTTCCGTACGGCGGCACGGCGGCCAAAGTATTCGGCGCTATCCAACGCCAAAATGGAATCGCTGGGAATCGACCCGATGCCCACTCTTGAACAGGCCATCGACCTGTATCTGCTGGCGCGCGGGCGCCAAAAAAAATTAGAGAAGAACTAGAAATCGAGAGTATCACCGGTCTTGATGCCGTTCTTCTTGGCGATCCCCGCGTTGACCTCCAACGCGTACTTAGACTTGTAATTGCCGCCGTAATTCGTGCACTCCTTGGCGGCAGTGGCTTTGCAGGGAGGCGTGTCAAGCGACATCTCCACAATGCGGCGGTCATGATCCATCCAGATGATATCGAGCGGGATCTTGGTCTGGTACATCCAGTAATGGAAGATATTTTCCTCGGGATGAACGAACAGCATGCCGCGACTAGCAGGCATGCTTTCGCGGAACATCATACCCTTAATCAGTTCGATGTCGTCGCGCATGGTTTCGGCATTGATCTTCGTGCCATTGGGGAAGGTGACAATGGTGAGCCCGATCTCGTCCGTGACGTTGGAGTTCGAGCCGCAACCGGAGAGGGCAAGAGCGGCAGCCAGAACCACGGCGAGCAGAATTCGCATTCCCCTAGAATAGTGGGTTGAGTTCTTTTTTCAAACGCGTCCGGCTTACGCTGGAGATGATCAAGTTTGAGCACTCCGTATTTGCCCTGCCCTTTGCTCTTACCGGAACCTTGCTGGCGTGGCGGGATGCGGGCTTTTCCCGCGATGGCATCTGGTCCAAACTGGGCTGGATTGTGCTGGCCATGGTGGCGGCGCGTTCCGCCGCGATGGCCTTCAACCGCGTATTGGACACGGATATCGACGGCCGGAATCCACGGACAAAGACGCGGCATCTGCCGGCGGGATCGCTGACGCGCGGCTTCGCCTGGGGATTCATCGCGTTCTGGAGCGCTGTTTTTCTGTATGCCGCGCTGGCGTTGAATCCCCTGTGCTTTAAGCTGGCCCCTTTGGCGCTGGGGATCGTCATGTTCTACTCGTACACCAAGCGCTTCACGTCGCTGTCCCATCTGGTGCTGGGATTTTCGCTGGGCATCGCCCCGGCGGCGGCCTGGATCGCCGTGCGCGGATCTTTAGATGCACGCATTCTTTGGCTGACCGCGGCGGTGACGCTATGGACAGCGGGGTTCGACATCATCTACTCGTGCCAGGACTACGAGTTTGATCTGGAAGCCGGCCTGTTCAGCATTCCGCGCCGCCTGGGCATCGCGGGAGCCTTGTGGGTTTCGCGGGCGCTACACGTGGGAATGCTGGCGTGCCTAATGATATTGGGGCACGCCTTCGCGCTGGGTGGCTTGGCCTGGGCCGGTATCGCGGCAGTGGCCGGAATCCTGCTGTGGGAACACAAGTTGGTATGGCCCGCCGATCTGTCCCGCGTGGACGCGGCGTTCTTCACCATGAACGGCTACGTGAGCGTGATATTCTTGGTGTTTTGGGCCAGCGACATCTTTTTCCGGTGATCGTACTCCGCTAGCATCATGACACCCGCCTTCGAAGACTCCCGGCTTTCCGCCATCCGCGACAAAGTGGAAGAGGGCGAACGCTTGCATTGCGAAGACGGGCTGACGCTTTACCGGACACCCGACCTGCTGGGCGTGGGCTGGCTCGCCAACCGCGTGCGGGAGCGCCTGCACGGCAACAAGACGTATTTCAACGTCAACCGCCACATCAATCCGACCGACGTGTGCGTGGCCAGTTGCAAGCTCTGCGCGTTTGGGAAGAAGGCCAAGGACCCTACGGCATACACGTGGTCGCACGAACAGATCTGGGAGCGCGCCGGCCACGGCTACAGCGAAGCGGTGACGGAGTTCCACATCGTCGGCGGCTTGCATCCCGAGCTCACGCTCGATTGGTACTGCGAGATGCTGCGCGGCTTGAAGCAGCGCTATCCGAAAGTGCATCTGAAGGCGTTCACGATGGTTGAGATCGGCTATTTTGCGCAGCGCACCAAGCTGAGTCATTGCGAAGTGCTGGAGCGCTTAAAAGAAGCCGGCATGGATTCAATGCCGGGCGGCGGCGCCGAGATTTTCTCCGAGCGTGTGCGCCGCATCATCTGCGACCACAAGATTTCGGGCGATCAGTGGATCGACGTGGCGCGCATCGCGCACAAGCTGGGGATTCATTCCAACTGCACGATGCTCTATGGGCACATCGAGACCGCGGAAGACCGCGTCGACCACCTGCTCAAGCTGCGCGGCTTGCAGGATGAGACGCAGGGCTTCCAGACGTTCATTCCGTTGGCATTCCATCCCGACAACACCGCCATGGAGCATGTGGGCAAGACCACGGGCTTCAACGACATTCGCGAGATCGCGGTGTCGCGGCTGATGCTGGATAACATCCCGCACATCAAAGCCTACTGGGTGATGATGACGCCGCAGATCGCGCAAATCGCGCTGCGCTTCGGCGCGGACGACCTGGACGGAACGGTCGTCGAAGAAAAGATCTACCGCGACGCCGGAGGAGCCACCAGCGGCAGCCTGCGCCGCGGCGATTTACTGCGCCTGATCCAGGAAGCCGGCCGCGAGCCCGTCGAGCGCGACACGCTTTACCGCGCCGTCGAACGCAAAGAAGCCGAGAACGTGTTCACGGTGCTGGTGTAGGTCTCTTCGCTTAGAAGGGCACGGCAAATTCGGCACTCGTATCCGAATACTGCGCGTTTGGCTTGCTCGTCACCTTTATCTGGTAATATCCGGGCGAAAGCTTTGCCGGAATGTGCCATTTGTAGGAACCACTGCCATTCTTGCCAATGGAAACTCCGTTGTTGATGACGTCAACCACAGATCCTTGCGCGAGAAGCTCGATCTTCACTACCTTGCCCGGATCGTTGATGTAGGTCCATGTAATTGTGTGGTCGGTGCCCCTCGCCCATACCGATTGGGCAGTCGGACTCGATATTGCGATGTTTACCAGAACGAACGATGCGGAAATAGTGTGATTGGCAGCTACATTATTAAACGTGTACGAAGTCACGGGTCCGACGGAGGCGCCGTCAACGACTACATCGGCAACGTGATAGTACGGATTCGGCGAAATAGAATAGGTCTGATTGGCGCCAATCGTGACAGTAGTGCTCCCCGAAGGCGAAATGCTCCCTCTGTCGCCAGCGGAGGCCGTCAGCGCAAATGTTGGAGGGGCAGCAAGAACTGTCCAAAGTGCTGCGTGGCGAATTCCGGTTTGAGTAACGCTTGTACCTGCAACCTGGCCTTGGCCATTTATGTACAGCCGACTGTGAGCGCTTCCCCCACCAAGCGTAGGGAGACTGGTCATTGTACCGCTCTGCCATACGAAGGATTGGGTAGTGCCAGTCGAATCCGAAGCCCATCCGACAACTTGACCGGAGCCGTTAATTTCAAACGGTATACTGAAGTTTCCACCGAGTGTCCCTAGGTCAACTAAGGATCCGGCCTGCCACAAGAATGCATGGGAACCGTTCAAGGTAGCACTGGTACCGATCACCTGCCCCAGGTTGTTGATGGCATGCGGTGACGTGCTACCACCGCCCAGGCTGCCAAGATCAACCGCAACTCCGTCTTGCCAAAGAAAGCCTCTGAAATCAGTGGTTTGATTTACCGTATTTGTATAGCTAGTTGCGACAACCTGGGCAGCATCATTGATATCCACACCTGTGCTGGAGTTATTTCCAGGGAGTACGCCGAGGTCGGTGATTACGCCAGCTTGCCAGATTACTGCGTGATAGGGTCCACCAGGGGAAGTTTGACTGGACCCAACAACAACACCAGAAGCATTTATGGCAAAGGCAGCACTCCTGCATCCTGGCGCAAGTGCTCCGAGATCCGTCATCAAGCCGTTCTGCCAAAGGAACGCGTGGCTGAAACCTGCAACATCAGCACTCTCGCCCACAACCTGGAGATTGCCCGGATCGTCGTAGAAAGTTAGCGACTCTCGACCCTCATAGATTACGCGGCAGCGGCTCCCTTGGCAAGCGATTTCTTAGAGACGGCGGTAGCTATCGAAGACAGCAGCAGGGGAATCTGGCGATGGCCGATGACTTTG
>CAMAVI010000010.1 GCA_945861625.1 Candidatus Sulfopaludibacter sp. SbA3 | reverse complement strand
CACCGATCCAAGCGCCATACCAGCACGACATCGACTTCCCGGCGGCGAGCGGCAGCGATCAGAGTTTCGCGTTGCTCGCGTTGGGAAGCGCCGGAGCCGATCTCTTTAGTCTGCGCGACGATGGTCCAGTTTCGTTTGGCTGCGTATTCGCGCATGGTGCGGATCTGCAGCGGTAACGTCTGCTGATCGAGAGTGGAAACACGGGCGTAAAGGCCCACCCGCAGGGGGTGGCCAAAAACCTTGCTGGGAACCGACATCGGAGACGGGTGTTTTGTGGGCATTTCCGCAGGGTAGCGGAGAGTGGCCAGAAACTATTGATTGTGGCCGGTCTGAGTTTGTTCGAGATAGTTCCAAGGCATCCACGCCGATGGACTCGCCGCCAACTCGCGCGCGTGCCGCTGCAGCTCGGTGAGGTAATCGAACGGATTGACGCCCGCGAGTTCGCAGGTGTGGATCAGGCTCATGAACAGGTCGCCTACTTCGGAGCCGTGCAGGGCGCGCACATTGGCTTTCTGGCCGTCCTGCATACCTGGAATCAGAAGATGCTCCATCATCCGCACCTGCACTGCGTGGTTCCCTCGGGCGGATTATCTCCTGATCGTTCTCAGTGGATAAGATGCCGACGGCGCTTCTTCTTGCCGGTCAAAGTATTGGGCCGGT
Organism: Candidatus Sulfopaludibacter sp. SbA3; assembly: GCA_945861625.1. GTDB lineage: Bacteria > Acidobacteriota > Terriglobia > Bryobacterales > Bryobacteraceae > Palsa-187. Next base: position 62,100 of record CAMAVI010000010.1, on the reverse strand, counting down.
TGTTCCGCGGCAAGTTTCTGGCTTTCCTAGGCGCGGCCTTCCAACAGAAGAAACTACGACTGGTCGGCTCACTGGCCAACTGGAGAAAGCCGGTGGAGTTCGACCGGTTTCTTCGTCAGCTTCGCAGCGTGAACTGGGTGGTCTTCGCCAAACGGCCCTTCGGTGGACCGGAATACGTTATCAAGTACCTCGCTCGCTACACGCATCGGGTGGCCATTGCCAACGGACGACTCGTCGAGATGCAAAACGGCCGAGTGACGTTCCGGTGGAGAGACTCCGCCGACGGGAACCAACAGAAACTGATGACGCTTGACGCCGTCGAGTTCATTCGCCGCTACTTGCTTCACATTCTGCCGTCCCGATTCGTCAAGATCCGGCACTTCGGCTTTCTGGCAAACCGCAACCGACGCGAGGCGCTCCTGCTTTGCCGCTCGTTCCTGCCTTCCCCCGTCAGTCCATTGCCGGACCCACTTACCGCAACACAACGGCAAGCAGTCAAACGAACTTGCCCCGTCTGCAAAATCGGCACGCTCCACATCCTTGATTGGATTCCCGCCGGAACATTCCTCCCGCCCAACCAGAAGCCCAGCGTGGATTCATCGTGATACCAGCGAGACGACCAGATCGCGTCTACCGTCGCTTTTCGGAGCCGCAGCAGAAGTGTGTCTTGTTGCCGGTTCACAGCCCCTGGCGATCCCCGAAACGCCCGACTCCGTCCGCTAGGACGCCGGAAACTCCCTTCCATGCGCTACTCCCATTCCACGCCCGCCTCCACCGAACCAGCAAGACCATCATTCAATCCCCATAGAATCCCGTCCGGCTTCGCTCAAGTCGTCTTATCGAAAATGCTCCGGCGATCAAGGCTCGCCACGCCTCAGCTCCATCCCGCCGGACCACTTCCGATCAAGCCTAAGGACTTCTGGGGCGTTTCGGCGCACCCACCGCCGCACCTTTCGGGCGTCAAACGTCCAAGTGTCGGGGGATTGCTACGATAAAACGGATCAACAACCAGCCTGTTTTACCGGGGACCAAACGTGGCAGACCTTGACAAGTGTTACGGCCCATTGTACTCGCGGCTTGCAAACATCGTAGATATTCCCGGGCGGCGAGAGACCGATCTTGTAACGCGTTTCCTGCGCGCAGGCATTATCGTGCCCGCGATCCGCCAGGGCGACACGATGCTCGATGCGTGGACGCATTCCCGATACGGCGTCCACCCGGGAACGAATGCCGCGGTTGAACGTGGCGACGGTAACAAAATCCTTGCCTTCGTAGACGAAGAGACGAGTACCTATGCAACCTATGCAAATTGGCCCCGCGAGATGGCTAGGGCAAACATCATAGAGTTTGGGGCGCTCCTCAATAAGTTCATCCTCTCGGAAGAAGTTAGCCCAGTTCGTGCCGCTGTTGAGTGTTCTAGTTCCCGACCAATCCCTGCGAAGGTTGGTGAGCTACGCGCAGCAACGGAACTCTTCTACAAGTTCGAAGCACTCGTCCAAGAAAATGTGCAAAACCCAAATTCCGGCGGGCCGACGTTGAGCGACTTGTATCCGATCACTTAGGCTCGCTAGTAAGCTACGACCGGCGAACCCGGCCATTTGACCCAAAGATCTACCACAGCGTGCATGACCTCGTACTGGCAGATCGCGCAAGGAACATTAATTTGCTCGCTTCGCAATACCTCTTGCAGTCGACAGCCACCATTTACGAGGTATACCATGCAAACCAGTTTAAGACGGTTGGCGGGCTCTTTCCGTCGCACGAGTCAAGCCTAATCGAGGCCGGAGTGTACCAGGAACTGCTCCAGCTCGGAGGGCGTCAAGCCCAAAAGGACCGGCGGCCCATCGCCGCCGGAACATTCAACGTGGACGCGCTCTCGGTAGAGGATATCATCGAAATTCGCAAGACTGACGAATTCCTTGAATACTGCAAAAAACTTCGCCTAATTGCCAGGCCGGCGGCAAATGACACATTCTACGACGCCAACCAGCACTTGGTCGACTATATCGGCTCAGTCTACCTTCCGTCGATCACCAGACGTTTTCCCAAAGCGGGGTTCATACAAGCTATTACGAAGATGGTTGGGACCGTTGGCGGTACCGCATTGCCGGTCGTCGTTACGCTCGCTACATCGGATGACATTACAGTCGTGTCGCTGACAAATCGAGCGATGTTTGTCATCATCTGCGGGGCTGCAGGGCGGATAGCGGGGTATTACGCACCAGAGCTCGTGGAGTTCCTTCGAGACTGGCGGCGCAAGAAGGCCCTCCGGCGGTACCGCAAGAACAATTATACGGGTCTAGAGTGAACCCCTTCTGGATAGACTCAGAGAGCTGCCAAACCGGTGGGGGGATGGCTTACCGCCCGCGCCGGGGTGCGCAGCGGAACGGAACCATCTGTTCTTGTCCATGCATTCGATGGGACGGTAGAAAGCCAGCATACGCCCCAGGACACAAAGCTGCGCCGACGGGCTTGAAGTTGTGCCCTCATCCATCCCCTCCTGGAACTCGGAAATGTGACAAAAAAGGCGCATACAAACCACCCCCTAAGCAGAGCGCCTTTCTTGCGCTTGGCGAGCGAGCTTAGCCTCCTGCGGCGAGTTGCCCGTGGGCCACCGAATGCTGGGGCGGCGCTTCTGCATGGCGCAGTCTCTCAAGAACCAGTTGATGAGGTTCTGATAGGGCATACCCAGTTCCGCCGCCATTTGCTTGAAATAGGCCACCGCCGCGGTATCCAGGCGGATAGTAATCTGACGCTTCAACTGCTTAGCGTAAGGATTCTTACGGGACTTGGAAAAATCGTATTCTTTTCTCATCGCAACCTCCAATACATCTCTTCTTCGCGGGCCGTCGCGCGCCTGGCGGAGATGAGTCGAACCACAGATTTGGCTTCCCGATAGCAATGACTGACGATGAGACACCGCGCCTGCAAGCTATAACCGAGCAAAAGGAACCGGTCTTCGTCGGCGGAATGATCGGGATCGTCAATCAAACGGGCACTCTCGTCCAGAAAACGGACTGCGCTTCCTCGAAGGACACACCATGCTTGACCACGTTGGCTTGTGCCTTACGCCGATCCCAGGCAAAGATTATACTGCCCACAGCATTATTATAGCAATATAGGAGAACTGTTCACTTTGCCACGCGCGTAAAGCGGTAGTCGCCGGAGACGCGCATCTCGTTGAGAAACTCAACCTCGCCTTTCGCGTCGAGCACAAAGCGCGCGCCCAACCCGTAGAAGCCCCGGAACATGGTTTGCGACTGTGGGATCAGGCGCACCTTGGTCTGACCCTTGAGCTGCGCATACAGCACGCCATCCTCGACTGATACATCAATGAGACGCGGTTCCGTCTCGTTGTTCCACAGGTCCAGGCCCTTGTAGGTTCCCGCATACTTCGCCAGGATCTCCGGCGGAACGGCTACGGCGGCTTTCTGATCGTCGGACGCCTTGCCGGCCCAGTGATCGAGCGCTCTCTGGGCGGCCTCCAGGCAAACGTACTCAATCAATTCCGTATCGGCGGCGAGCTTGGCTTCCATGGAAACGGTCCACGGCTTGGCATAGACGGCTGGGTCGGTGAGCGTCATGGAAAATTCCAGGTGTCCGAAGTCCTTGCGCCGGTAACGTTCCGTGGTGCGGAGCGCTGACGAGTGTGGGTGGCCGTTGCGGTCGAGCCAGGTGCGGTCATTGTAGCCGTTGCTTTCGACCACCAGCGTGTCGCCTTCCCAGTGGCCGACCGAGTAACCCATCCAACTCGGATTGGGGTCGGCGTCCAGCGCGCGGCCATCCATGTAAATTTGCCGGTAGGTCAGATCCTGACTCAGAAAAAGAATCAGCGTCGGCGTCTGGATGATCTTGGTCATTCCGGCGGCGGTGGTTCCGCTATCGGTGACGTAGCCGGGGCCGAGGGGCAGGCAGCGCGGAATCATGTGGTCTTTGCCCAGATCCTCCATGCGCTTCTGGACTAACTCGACTGCCCAAGGCTGAATGTCCGCGGTTTTCAAATCCACGGAGATGTCGGTGCCGTATTTGGAAATCTTCTCCCAGAGTCCCGACAGGTCAGGCTTGCTATCCGCGGTGCGCGGGGCGGGCGCCGAGAAGTCCGGCTTGCTATTCGCGGTGCGGGGAATGCCGGGGGTGGGAAGGTTCGCCCATTGCGCGGCCACCGGCGTGTTGAGCGAGACAATAACAGCGGACAGAATCACGGCGAATTTCATCGTGCCTATTGTACATCCGGGCCGCCGCTCCGCTGAGGCGCCGCCGCGCCGGCATCGCTCACCGTGTTCTTGGCGGCACGCAATAGAACGGAAACGTCTGCTTTTCCTCCATGCATTCGATGGGACGGTAGAACGTCAGCAGGCGCCCGCAGACGATGACGCCGATCCACAGCAGCAGGGAAGCGCCGCCGATGATTTTGGCGGATCGTGGCGTGCTTTGCCCGGGAGCGAGCAGCTTCACCTTTCCGAACACAGCGAGGTAGAACACCAGGACGTTGATTCCGGCGAGTCCCATGAACAGCACTTTGAAATGGAACGACGGGTTGTAGATGTACTGGTTGGGCTCGGTCACCAGGAACATCAGTCCGGTGATGATGTTGATCACGTAGCCGGCGATGCCCCAGGGGACCAAGCGGTGCAGCGCGGCGATGGGGATGCGCGGGGCGAGTCCCAGCAGACGCAGGTCAAACGTGCCAATGGCGCCGATTAGCAGCGACAGCCCCAGGAAGTGAATCGACTCACAGATTGGCCAGCCCCACTTGGAGTGCATGAACGGCGAGAGGAACTTTACGCTGAACAGCGTCTGATCCAGCCAAGGTTGAAAGGCATCCATATGAACTAGAGCGACATGAGCTTGTGATAGGTGTAGGCGAGAAACCGCCCGGACGTGATCGCGGCGGCCCAGCAGGCCAGCGACGCCCCGGCCAGACGGCGTGCGCGGTCGCCGGACGTTGCTTTTTCGATCCAGCCGATCAGGGCGACCGCTGCCGCGATAAACGCCAGCTTGGCATAGAACACGGGGTTGGTCAGCGCTTTGGTCGGGTAGCCGATGAGCAGCGCTACGCCGGAGACCGCGTTAATCCAAAAGCCAAACCACATGAAGGGGAAGAACCGTTTCAGTTCCGCTGCCGGCACTCCGGGCGCCATACCGAGAATCCGGAGGGCGACGATGGCGTTGATTCCCGCGACCAGTCCCATGCCGACGGTGTGCACGGATAAGATCCCCGGGAAGGCGAACACGGAAGGCGACTCGCGCACCCAAACGCTGAACGCGCTCGATTCGAGCCAGATGAGAAACGGAGCCATGGCCTTCGCGGTGTTGCCGAGATGGATACTAGCACAAACGGAGGTCTCCTACCGCTCGTTCACACTCGCGGCTCGGTGCGTGGCATTCGCCGACTTAGCGGGGCTGCGTCACCACGTCAATCAGCGCGGGTTCGCCGGCTTGCACGCGTTCGAGGCTCCGTTTGATAGCGGGGCCCAACTCGCTGGGATTACCAATAGGCCCTTCACTGTACATGCCGTACGACTTCGCCATCATTGCGTAGTTGATATACGGATCGGTAAACGACGTGCCGATGTGCGAGCGGTCTATGCCGCGGTTCATCTTGCTCGCCACCATCTGGATGTACATGCGCTCCTGGTGATAGCCGCGGTTGTTGTGCACCAGCGTCAGCATCGGAATCTTATGATGCACGGCGGTCCACAGCACGCCGGGGGCGTAGTTCAGGTCGCCATCGGGTTGGATATTGAGCGTCACGCGGCCATGCTTGCGATTGGCCAGCGCGGCGCCGACGGCAGCGGGCAGGCCATAGCCGATCCCAGCGGCTCCCTGCGCGCCGATGTAGTGATAAGGCTTGGTAAAGTTGAACAGCTTGGTCGACCAGTAGCTGATGTAACGGTCGTTGGAGACCAGCGACCAATCCAGGTTCTTCACCTGCGCCCACAGTTCGGCGGCCAGCCGCGCGGTGGAAATGGGGCTCGCGTCCCAGCCGATGGCGGCGGCTTCGATATTACGCTGGTGCGCCAGGCGGTTAGCCTCGGCGACCTTGGCTCCGCGCGCCTGGATGGCGGACTTGCGGTCCGGCGTCATCTGCTTCTTGACGGCTTCGATCAGCGCGGGCAGCGTGGCCTCGGCATCGCCGGTAATGCTGAGGTCGACTTCCGAGTAGCGGCCGAAATCCTGATAGTTGGATTTGTGGTTCAGTTCGATCGCGGAAATGCTGATGATCTTCGCGCCGGGCTTCATGACCGAGTGGGCCTCCATGCCGAACTTATTGAGTCCGGTTATGGTGTTGGTGATGGTCCACATTTCCTGCGCTTCCAGGCCCAGGACGCAATCGGAATCGCCGACCTTGACGACGATGGGGTCGCCCGTCGTGTGCGCGTAAAGCGGATGGCTCGTCGGGAAATTCATGCGCAGGCGCTGGTCCTGTACGCGGCACTGCAAGAGTTCCGCCAGCTCGATTAGAAGGTCGATACCCTTCGGCGTGCGCGCGCAGCGGCCAGCCACGATGACCGGATTCTCGGCGGCAAGCAGCAGCTTGGCCGCTTCCTTCACGGCGCCCTCGTCACCCTGCGGCGGCGCGCTCCTCACCAGCTTGGGGATGCGCAGGTTCTTTTCGGTGATGGGCTCTTCTTGCAGAACGCCGTCGGCCACCAGAACCACCGGCTCGTACGGCGGCGTCATCGCGATCTTGTAGCCGCGTACGGCGGATTCGGCGAAGTGCGAAAGCGTTACTGGCGTGTCGTCCCACTTGACGTAATCGCGCACCATGGCGGCTGCATCCTGCACGCTGTGGTACCAGTCGGCCGAGCCGCGGCGGAAATTGATATCGAGAATGTTGCCCAGAACGATGTACACCGGCACGCGGTCCGCGTAGGCGTTATAGATCGCCATGGAGGCATGCTGCAAGCCGACGGTGCCGTGCGCCATCACCATCATGGGCTTGCCTTCGATCTTGGCGTAGCCGTGGGCCATGGCGACCGAAGACTCTTCGTGGAGGCAGGTGAGGAACTCGGGGTTTTTGTTACCGCCGTAGTTGATGAGAGATTCGTGCAGTCCCCGGAAGCTGGTACCGGGATTGGCGGCCATGTATTCGAAGCCAATGGACTTGAAGATGTCCATCATGAAATCCGCGCCCACGCGGACGTTGTCCGTGACTTCGGCCGTTGATTTGGTGTCGGGGTCGGGCTTCTGGGTGGCCTGCTGAGCGAGCGCGATGGGGGGCTTGGCGATCAGGCCGGCCGCGCCGACGGCAGCGCCGGTGGCCGCTCCCTTCAGGAAACCGCGACGATCGACATTCTTCTTCTTGGCCATCGTATCTCCTTCGCTCGCGACAGACAAAGTCGTTTTGGACATTATGGCACTTGCCGGGGAGAATTTCACTGTGCTGATCGGCTGGGCAGCGCGGGTGATTTCCCGGATGTCCAATAGCCTAGAATGGCGGACGATCTATTAGTTAAATTAAAATCTTCCATATTGTATGTATGTAATTGATAATAGATATGATGTGTACCCATTCTCCGATGGGGCCTTTTGGATTGACTTTGGTACCTTCGTTTCGGTATCATGACAGTTCATTCACGTTTCGACCGTTGCCGCTATGGCTCCCGGTGGATTCCGCGGTCGTTGACTTAACGAGGTTCATGAAGCAGCACTACTTCGTAGTTGTCCTGGCCCACTCGCTGCACGGGCGCCTACGCCGGATTCAATTTCCGCACCAGGCGTTGTACGTTGTGCTGGCGTTGGCGCTGTTCGGCTCCATCTCTCTGTTTGGGATGGTTTCGAGCTACCTGCGCATGACCTGGAAGGTCTCCAACTACAACACGTTGCGCGACCAGGTGGCCACGCTGCGCAGCCGTTATCAGGAATTGCAGCGGGACAACACGGAAAAGAAAGAGCAGTTGGCTTCGCTCCAGTTAATGGCAAGCGAAGTGAGTCTGGCCCTCGGGCTTAAGCGTCAGTTGGAAGGCGCGGATGACATTTCCGGTGAAGGGCCGCTGCTGCCGACCTACAAAGAGTCCATCGAAGAGTACAATTTTCTGAAGTCCGCCAATTTTTCGCGAGTCACACGTACCTACGCCCGGCGCTGGCAGACGAATGTCGTGCCCACGATGTGGCCCATCAACGGCCGGCTGCTGAGCCGCTTTGGGGAACGCGAAGATCCCTTTTCGGGCGAGGGCGCCCTGCATTCAGGAGTTGATATTTCCGCGCCGATGCGGACCCCTGTCCACGCGGCGGCGGACGGGATCGTGATGCGCGCCGAATACTCCGGCGGGTATGGCCGCATGGTCATCATTGATCACGGCAGGGGCATGAACACCTGGTATGCCCACCTTTCCAAGTTTGAAGTGGTGCCGGGGCAGGAAATTCGCCGTGGCGAGATTCTGGGTTACTCAGGCGCGTCCGGCAAGGTGACCGCACCGCACCTGCATTTCGAAGTTCGCCTGGGCGGCAGCCCGGTGAACCCGTATCCGTACCTGACGCGCTCGGCCATGCTACAGCACGTCCAGCCAGATCTGCCTTTCTAAGGAATACGCGCAAAGCGGACGACTCGCTCCGGCGCTCCGCGGCCTGCGTGTTCCTGTTTCGCTTGGCGGCACGCCGTCGCGGTTGAACTTGTCGACAACTGACGCAATGTCTCCTGAAGGCACCGCTTGGCTCTATTTTAACTTGCCATCGGGCGGAACCGTCCACATGAACAATTGGTGGCTGAACGGGCTGCCCGGCTTGTTGGGGTCTCCCACCATCACTTCTTTTTCGGCGGGCCAATCGCCCATGTCGAAACTGTTGGAGACGATGCGCGTGCCGGGTTTGAGTTCGCCCAGCAGCTTTGGAAGCAGCTTCACGTTCAGTTCGGGAAGCAGGAATAGGATCACGACGCTGGCCTGGCGGATATCGGCTAGAAAAATGTCGGCTTCCTCGATGCGTACCAGCTTGCCGACGCCGGCTTTCTCGACGTTGGCGCGCGCTTCCTTGACGCGCACGGGGTCGATGTCGATGCCCACGCCGCGGGAACCGAGTTTGCCGGCGGCGACCACAATGCGGCCATCCCCGCAACCAAGGTCGTACACGACATCGGACGGCGTGACTCCCGCGAGTTTCAGCATGGCCGCGACGGCTTCGGGCGTGGTGGGCACGTAGGGAACATCCGGTGCGCGGCGTGGCGCGGTGGTCTGGGCGGTTAGCACAGCGGCCGCGAAAGTAGTCAGGAGCAGGTGGTAGGGAAAACGGATCATTGCTCGAACCAGCATACCGCCGCCCGCTTGCCTGGAAATACTGACGGCGCTGAAGCCCTGCCAGTGGATGAAGAATCCGCTCTCCACGCTTCGCGGCTTCCACGTCTTCATGGGGACCCTTTCGATCGAATGATCGTGGCGCAGGCGGTAGTCCATGGCATGACCGTGCTCACGCCTGACGATGCCATCGGGCAGTACGCCGGGCGAGTCCTGTGGCGATCTCCATTCCGTGGCGCTAAAATAAAACATGTAACCGGAGGTTCGAAAGGGCCGTCCAATGTCCATTCGGAATATGAGCGTATTTCGTCAGTCCGCCGCACCACAAACGAGGCCACTGCGGGTATTGCGTCTCTTGTTTGTGCTGCTGGTGTTGGTGAACTTCGCCGCGCTCCAGATTGGCAGCGCCATTGAAGTTCACGCGCACCAGCACGGCGGGCCGAACGACCATTGCTGCCCGGGTTGCCACGGCGGACATTTCCCGCTGTTGCAGGCCGCGGGGGCTGTTCAGCTCGCTGGACTTTCCGCTTCCACTTGGCGGACGACACTGCATGAGGTAGCCTCGCAGTCCGTCGGCGTTTTTACGCTGAGTTCACCTCGCGCTCCTCCCGTTTAACTTTTCTCCACGTTTGCATCTTGCGGTGTTGGCCGGGCGCGTGCCGCCCAGGCCAGCACTTAATTGCTTTTGCATTTCATATTTCATGGAGATAAGCCAATGGTATTCACTCGTTTGTTTGTTGCTGTGGTTTTGGCTGCCGCGCCGGTAGTCGCGCAGTCGCTGGGGAATGCGGGGACGATAGAAGGAACGGTCGTCGACCCCTTGGGTGGCGTGGTGGCGAGAGCGCCAGTTACCTTGCACCATGCCGTGAGCGGTTACACGCAATCGGCGCAGTCGGGTCCGGACGGCGCCTTCCGGCTGACCAATATCCCACCCAATTCATACCACCTGGAAGTCACGGTTCCTGGATTCGCGGAATTCGGGCAAAACATCGACGTCCGGAATTCGGTGCCCATTCAAGTCAAGGTGGCGCTCGCCATAGCGGGAACCACTACGATGGTGATGGTGGAAGGCGCCGCGGAAGCGCTTGAGACCAACCCTTCGGCGCATGTGGATGTTGATCGAAGCCAATTGCTGAAGATGCCGGCCTCCGACCCCGGGGGCGGACTGAGCCAGGCAATCGTTTACAGCACCGGAGGTGTCGCCGCCGACGCTAACGGATTCTTCCACCCCGTAGGCGACCACGCGCAAACCAGTTTTATTATCGACGGGCAGCCCATTAGCGACCAGCAGAGCAAGGTATTCTCCACCCAGCTTCCCACCAGCGCCATTCAGAGCATGGAGCTGACCACGGGAACGCCGAACGCCGAGTTTGGCGATAAGAGCAGCCTGGTGGCGCAGATTACGACTCGCTCCGGTTTGGGCGCGCGCAGAGTGTTTGGAAACGTGGGCGCCAACTACGGTACGTTTGGCGCCGGAGGTGGCACGGCGGGACTGGGAACGGGCACGGAAAAGATCGGAAACTTCATAGCCTTGGACGGTATCCGCTCGGGACGCTTCCTGGACACGCCGGAATTCGCGGCGATCCACGATATTGGAAATAGCCAAACGCTGTTTGATCGCTTTGACTACCAACCCACCGGAAAAGACGCCATCCACCTGAACTTGTTCTCGGCGCGGAACTGGTTCCAGATTCCCAATAGCTACGACCAACTGGGCCAGGATCAGCGGCAACGCGTACTGACCTGGAGTATCGCGCCCGGTTATCAGCGCACCTTCGATGCGCGCACGCTCTTGTCCATCAATCCATACATCCGCAAAGACCAGGTGAATTACTACGGGAGCCGCGATCCGTTCGCCGACACTCCGGCGACGCAAAGCCAAAGCCGCCAGCTCCTGAACTGGGGTATCAAAGCCGACATATCGGCGGTACGAGGCCGCCATTCGTTCAAGTATGGTGTGGATCTGAAGCAGACACGGTTACTGGAAAATTTTGGCTTCGGCGTCACGGATCCAACCTTCAACGCGCCCTGCATTGACGATGACGGCAATCCTATCGGCGATCCGAACCTGCACGGTCCGGCGCAGTGCGTGGCGGCGGGTTTCGGACCAAATAAGAACGAAAACCCGAACTTGACCGGCACGCCGTTTTCAGCCGGACTGTTTCCCTTCGATCTGACGCGCGGCGGTAAGTTGTTCCAGTTCCGAGCGGACGCCAACATCAACCAGTACGCCCTCTACGCGCAGGACATGATCACCGCGGGCAACTTTCGATTCAACTTGGGCTTCCGCCTGGATCGCTACGATGGACTGGTTTCGAGAACCGGTCCCCAGCCGCGCGCCGGCATTGCTTACAACGTCAAGAAGACGGGGACGGTGCTGCGCGTGGCCTATGCCCGCACCTTTGAGACACCGTTCAACGAAAATCTGCTGCTTTCCAATGCCACCGGCCGGGGCGGCCTCGCTCAGAACGTTTTCGGAGCCGACGCCGTGCCGATTGATCCGGGTTTCCGCAATCAGTTCAATGTTGGCTTTCAGCAGGCCATCGGCAGGTTCCTGCTGATTGACGCGGATTACTTCTGGAAGTACACGCGTAACGCGTATGACTTCGCGACGTTGTTGAACACTACGATCTCGTTTCCGATCTCCTGGCGCAATTCCAAACTGGATGGCTTCACGGGGAAGGTGAGCACCACCAATCTCAAAGGATTCCAGGCTTATTGGACGTTCGGTCACACCCGTGCGCGGTTCTTCTTCCCCGAGAATGGCGGGCTGATCTTCCAGGGCACGCCGCTCGATGGCAGCGTATTTCGCATCGACCACGACCAGAAGTTCCAGTCAACGGTAACTTTGCGCTATCAGAGGCCCAAGAATGCGGAATGGTTCGCCTTGACCTACCGCTACGACAGCGGCCTGGTGGTGAGCGGCGTTCCGGATTCCGCAGCGGCCCTCGCTTTGACACCGAACCAGCAGGTGAGCATCGGGCTCGCGTGCAACGGCCGCCTGGCCACGGGTGCGAACCCGCTCACGAACTGCAATGGGACCGTTACCTCGAAGCTGGTCACTTTGCCGCAAGCGGGGCAAGGGAATGATGACCACAACCCGAACCGAGTGAATCCGAGAAATATCTTGAATCTCGGCATTGGTTCCGATAATTTATTGCACAAGACGGATGGAGCGCGCCGCTACACAGCCGCAATCGAGATTTCCAACCTGACCAACGTAGAATCCCTCTACAATTTTCTGTCGACGTTTAGCGGGACCCATTTTATAGCTCCGCGGGCGTTCACAGCCCGCATCGGCATGACATTCTGACGCCGCGCAGTCCAGGCCCCGGATATGGCCGCATCTTGTACAGTAAAAGGATAGAGCCATGTCCACGATTTCAAGCACCATCGGTAATCCACTGAAGCAATTGGCTAGATTCGGGCAATCCGTCTGGCTCGACTACATCCGGCGCAGTCTGATGATCAGCGGCGAACTCCGCCGCATGGTGGACGAAGATGGGCTGGGCGGCATGACGTCCAATCCGGCGATCTTCGAGAAAGCCATCGTGGGCGGCGAAGAATACGCGGATTTTCTGGCACGGTTGAAAGCGGATGGATCCCTGGACGCCAAGGCTCTCTACGAGAAGTTGGCCATTCGCGATATCCAGGATGCCGCCGATGTGTTGCGGCCGGTCTATCATCAATCCGCCCGGCGCGACGGCTACGTGAGCCTGGAAGTGGCGCCGTACCTGGCGCACGACACGGAAGCGACCGTCGAGGAGGCACGACGGCTATGGGCCACAGTGAACCGGCCCAATCTGATGATCAAAGTGCCGGGAACTCCCGCGGGCGTACCGGCGATTGAGACGCTGCTGAGCGAAGGCATCAATGTCAATACGACTTTGCTCTTCTCGCAAGAGATGTATGAGGAAGTCGCGTGGGCCTTCGTGCGGGCGTTGGAGAAACGCGCGGCGCAAGGTCTGGAGTTATCCGGTATCGCCGGTGTCGCCAGCTTCTTTGTCAGCCGCATCGACACATCCGTGGACGGCCTAATCGACAAGAGACTTTCCGGATCGAACGACGCCGAGCGCGCCCGGTTGGAATCCTTCCGCGGCAAAGTTGCCATCGCGAATGCGAAGCTCGCGTATGAACGGTACAAGCGAATTTTTTCGGGCATGCGCTGGGAGACTCTGGCCGCCAAGGGGGCGCAGACCCAGCGCGTGCTGTGGGCTAGCACTTCGACCAAGAATCCGAAACTGCGCGACGTGCTGTACGTGGAAGAGTTGATCGGCAAGGACACCGTGAATACGATCCCGCCGGCAACTTACGATGCGTTCCGCGACCATGGCGAACCGAGGGCTTCGCTCGACGAAGATCTGGATGGAGCGCGGCAGGTGATGCTGGATCTGGCGGCGGCCGGAATTTCCATTCAGCAGGTCACTGATGATCTGGTTGCGGCTGGCGTGAAGCAATTCGAAGACGCCTTCGGCAACCTGTTGGCCGCCATCGAGTACAAATGACACTTCCGGGCGTCTCACTCCCCGCCGATCTGGCGAAGGCAGTGGAATCGGAGTTGCGTTCCTGGGAATCCAGCGATCGAGTCGCGCGCATCTGGTCGCGTGATGCGTCGGTGTGGACCGGCGGTGACGAATCCAAGTGGCTGGGGTGGTTGACGATTGCCGATGTGCAATTGGCGCGGAAGGACCGCTTCGCCGCCGTTGCCGCGGAAATCAAAGCGGGCGGTTTCACTCACGTGCTTCTGCTTGGGATGGGCGGATCGAGCCTGTGCCCGGAAGTCCTGCGCCTTTCTTTTGGGCAGGTGAAGGGTTTTCCAGACCTGCACGTTTTGGACTCAACCGATCCGGCGCAGGTGCTCGCTCTCGAAAAGAAAATCGACCTGGCAAGCACGCTGTTCATTGTCGCCAGCAAGTCGGGGTCAACACTCGAACCCAACGTGTTCAAGCAGTATTTCTTCGAACGCGCGGGCCGCGACGGCAGCCGGTTTTTCGCCATCACCGACCCCGGATCGCATATGCAGAAGGTGGCCGAGGCTGACGGGTTCCGCAAAATCTGCTTCGGGCTGCCGGAAATCGGCGGACGGTTTTCGGCGTTGTCCGATTTTGGCATGATCCCCGCGGCGGTCATGGGCATCGATGGGGAGCGGTTCCTGATTCCGGCCGCCGCCATGGCCAAGGCGTGCACCCGAGTCGAAGGTAATCCAGGCGTGGATCTGGGCGTCTTCCTGGGGACGCTGGCTCGCAACGGCCGCGACAAACTCACGATCATCGCTTCGCCGGCGATCCACGATCTGGGGGCGTGGCTGGAACAACTGGTGGCTGAATCCACCGGCAAGAACGGAAAGGCGATCATTCCCGTGGACCGCGAACCGCTGGGGCCGCCCGTGGTGTATGGCGCGGACCGCATGTTCGTCTACGTTCGTCTGGCATCGTCGCCTGACCCGGCGCAAGACAAGGCGGCGGAGGAGTTGGCCGCGGCCGGTCATCCGGTGATGCGCATCGACCTTCGCGATATCTACGATCTGGGGCAAGAGTTCTTCCGCTGGGAATTCGCGACGGCGGTGGCGGGTGCGATCCTTGGCCTCAATCCTTTCGACCAGCCGGACGTGGAAGCGAGCAAGATTGCGACCAAGAAACTTACCAGCGCTTTCGAGGCGACGGGTTCACTGCCCGCGGAATCGCCCGCGTTGTCAGACAATGGCATTCAAGTTTTCGGCAATGCGAAGGGGGCGACGCTGGAAGGCGTCCTGCGCGCGCACGTGCAGCAGATCGGGGCGGGGGACTACTTCGCGCTGCTTGCCTATATCGAGATGAACGCGGCGCACGAGGCGATTCTCACCGGGATGCGCCAGCGTGTACGCGACGCCAAACGCGTGGCAACGTGTGTGGGCTTCGGCCCGCGCTTTCTGCATTCGACCGGTCAGGCGTATAAGGGTGGACCGAACTCGGGCGTGTTCCTGCAAATTACGGCGGACGATGCGCGGGACTTGCCGGTACCCGGACAGAACTACACATTTGGCGTGGTCAAGGCCGCGCAGGCGCGTGGGGATTTCGCGATTTTGACGGAACGCGGCCGCCGCGCATTGCGGATTCATCTGGGCGCGGACGTCGCGGCGGGATTGCGAAAACTCGCTTCGGCGCTCGACCGCGCGCTACAATAGAGTTTCCCGATTCAAACGCACTCCGCTTCCTGAATCATCACTAGGGCCGGTAGCTCAGTTGGTAGAGCATCGCACTTTTAATGCGGTGGTCGCGGGTTCGAGTCCCGCCCGGCTCACCATTTAACACTAGTGCTGGTGAAGAACGAATGTTTACAGCCATTCCTTCCGTAGGGCTTCAGTGATAAGATCGTTGGCGCATGAGTGTGAATGGATTTTGGCACCCGCCTATGATCATGGCGGCCTTGCTCTGGACGCTGTTTACCACCGCTACCATACGAGCAGCCGGTTGCGGGCAAATGAAACCGGATGCCACGGACGCGGTGGCGGCGACGCCGGTAAACCACAAGGTCGTACTGGAGAACGACCTCGTGCGTGTTCTGGACGTCACCGTCCCCCTGCATTCCGAGGAGCCTCCGCACACGCATTTTTGGCCGAGCGTATTTTTCGAGCAGACTTCCGGGCCCCCAGTACAATTGGAGGAACCGTGGAAGACGGTGAACATCAAGTGGTCGGAGAGTGGGCCCGTTAAGGGTTATACGAGGAGCGAACACTACCGGCACAACCTGCTCATCGAACTAAAGAACGTGGATTGCCAGCCGGTAGCTGCGCCCAGCCTGCCCGCCACCGACGCGGTCACCATTCACGACTCGAATATCTCCGTGGTCCTTGAAAATGCCTACGTGCGGGTGTTGAGTGTTCGCGTCCCACCCCATGAGAAGGACCCGTGGCACACCCACACTTGGCCTGCGGTGGTGGTTCATTTCCGGAAGCCGCCGTCGCGGCGCCTAACTCCGGATGGGAAGAAGGTGCCGCAGGAAGAGATGAAGGACATGCGGGTTACTTTCGATCCCAGCAGCCAGCCGCTGCACTCCATTGAGAATCTGGGCGGCGTCATGAACCAGGCCTACCGGATCGAACTCAAGCCAACTTCCAAAGTGGTTGTGGCAAGCCCGGCCCGCTAACGGCCGCCGCCGCGAGCCACTAAGAACCGAACAGCTTCTCCATCTCACGCCGTACGCGGTAGGCGTTGCTCGAAGTATCAATCGCGACGTCGTCCCAGGTCAGGCATTGTCCCTGCTTCACCGCGCGGACCAGCTTGACCTCATGCGCCAGGCCCAGCGGCAAGCCACCCATCGCGCGTGAATTTGCGGCGGGCAATAATTTGCCCCAAACCGTGTAGCCGCCTTCGCCGTCCAGCATCTCGCCCGCTTTGAGATCCCGCTTTGCGGTCGCCACCACATCGGCATTCCAGCCCGTGGCCACGCCCGTGGGTTCGCCGCGTAGCGCGACGCTCGCCACCGACATGCCCACTTCCAAGCCGATCAGGTGCCAGCGCTTGTAGAGCGTGAAGTAACGCCCACTGGGGTCGGTGTGCGCGTTGTACTCCTCGAAGCAGTTCTTGATGTATTCGGTCTCCGCCTGCACCGTGACCCACACGCCCATGCGGATATCGTAAGGAATCTTGCGGCCGTCGGTTTCGAGCGAACTGATCACCTCGACCATTCCCTTGCGTTCCAGAACTCCACCCTCGCTTCTCGGGCGCGTCACATAGGGAATGTCTTCAACACTGGCCGGCGGATACAGCAATCCATTGCTAGGCACCGTGAGACCCGTTGCATTGCTGACGGCGCTCGATTCAATCGACGGCTTGCTGCCGTCCAAGAAGCTATTGAACATTTTCGGATTCAGGCCACCGCGCTCGGCCTGTTCGGGCGTCAGGCCGTAGTAGCCCCAGACCGTGTCCGGCGTGCTCTGTGCGAAATGAGGAAGCCACTTGTGACCGCGTCCCGCGGCTACCACCGGAAAGCCGCAAGTGCGCGCCCAATCCACCAGGTCGCAAATAAGTGCGGGTTGGTCCCCGAATGCCAACGAGTAGACGACGCCCGCCTCAGCGGCCTTGCGCGCGAGTATGGGCCCGCAGAACGCGTCCGCCTCCACCGTGACGTTGACCACGTGCTTGCCGTTGGCGAACGCCGCCAGGCAATGATCGACGGCGTGCACCGGAGAGCCCGTGCATTCGACAATGACGTCAATCGCCGGATGGCTCACCAGCGCGCGCCAGTCGTCACCAATATGCGTAGCACCCGATTTCGCGGCGTCATCCAGCGTGGCCGCGCGTGTGCGTTCGGCGCTCCAGTCATCCCCCCAGCCAACCCGCGCCAGATTCACGCGCACGGCAGCGGGCGATAAGTCGGCGATCCCCACCAGATGCACTCCCGGCGTGCGCGGAACCTGCGCCAGGTACATAGATCCGAATTTACCGGCTCCAATGAGACCGATGCGGACCGGATTCCCCGCCGCGGCCCGCTGCTGGAGTTTCGCGTACAGGCTCATGCTGTTTCCAATTCTTCCAACGAAGTTACCAGCGCACTGGCCGGCAAGCCGTCTTTCCATGGCAGATCGACCGGATAGTCACGCACCAGGCAGTCGTCGGGCAGACACTGGATGGGCGTGAAGTCGCGATGCGCGATATATTCAGGGCGTTTAAAGCGCCGGATATGGTTCGACACCGCGCATAGGCTCAGGTACACGGCCACGCGGTTCCATGGCGAAAGGTTGCTCGTCGACGCATGCACCAGACACGAATGAAACATCAGCATGGAACCGGCCGGGCCCGTGGGCGCGACGATGCCGCCACTGCGGCCGCCTGCCCGTTCCACCAGTTGCGCGATTAGGCCATTACTGATGGTCCATAGCGGATAGCTGGTCGTCATCAGATCGTGTCCGGCCTCGATGACCCCTTTTTTGTGGCTGCCGGGGATGAACATCAAGGGGCCGTTGAATTCATTCACGTCGTCAAGAAAGACCGCGATGTTCATCGCGCGATGAGTGGGCATCCGGTCGTCATTCAGCCACGTGCCGTAGTCCTGGTGCCACTGCCACACGTCGCCTGCAAAGGCCATCTTGCCGTTGATCTTGAACTGGTGCATGTACAGTTCTTCGCCGATCACCGATTGCACCGGTTCGATCATACGCGGGTGCCGCGCCAGCCGCGCAAACGGAGCGCTCACCAGGTGCGCGGCGAAGTTGGTGCGCACGGCATCGCTGTCCTTCTCGCGGACATTGTAGATCTCTCGGCGGCTGTACAACTCGGGTACCGCGGCCGTCAGCTTGGCGATTTCGGCGCCTGTAAATAGGCCCGGGAAGAACAGATAGCCTTCGCGGTCGAATTGGCTGTGTTGTTCAGGACTCAGCTTCAATCTGGTCTCCTGGTGAACGTGTCTAGGGTTTGGGCGCCGGCGCGCCATCGCGCACCGTGCTGGAAACTCCGTGCGCAGGTTTAGCGCCGCGCGGTGACTGTGATCTCAATGCGCGCGTCGGGCGCGGCGAGCTTTACCACCCCCACGGTCGTGCGCGACGGGCGGTCCGTCTTGAAGTAGGTCGTATAGACCGCGTTCATGCGCGCAAATAGACTCATGTCGGTCATATAGATCTGGACCGAGACCACATCGGAATAATCCATCTTGGCTTCGCGCAGAATGATGCCGATACTATCCAGAACCTGCCGGACCTCGGCGTCAAAGTCCTGCGGAATCTTCTGGGTTTTCAGATCGCGCCCGAGCTGTCCGGAGACGTAAAGGGTGCCGTCGGCTAAAACCGCCGCGCTTAACGGTCCGCCGCCCGGGAATTCCTTGGGTTGGATGATCTTCTTTTCGGCGAGCAGGGGCGTTACGGCGGTAAAGGCGCTCAGGAGGAGTACGCAAGCAAGTTTCATAGTAGTTAACAGTAAATCACACTTTCGGCAGGCGTGTTGCGTCCCCCTTGTCAACGCCAGGAGTCCATGGCCTGCTTCTGCCAGGACTCGGCGGGATATTCGAGCAGCTCGATGCGGACGCCATTCGGATCCACGAAATTGGTGAGCGGAGCCTTGCTGTTGCCCACGCGGATATCCTCGACCTTGACGCCTTTCTGACGCAGCTTGGCGACAGTCGACTTGATGTCGTCCACCCAGATGCCCACGTGGTTCACGCCCGGCGTGCTCTGCGCCGTGGGCCGGATGATTTCCAGGAAATCATTCTTGCTGATTTGCAGGTAGGATGTGGTGACATTGCCGTCCTTGTCCTTAAATGTGAAGGCTTCGCGGAACCCCAGCGTCTTGATGTAGAAGTCGAGCGTGCTCTGCCAGTGCTTGGCGACGATACCTACATGATTCATATGAAGGCCGCTGAGCCGGCTATCCTGAGCCTGCCCCGGATGGATGAAAAGGAAAGCGGCAACAACCCCGGCCGCGAACATCGCCAGATCTCGAACATATTTGTGCATGGGGAAATCATACCCAATGCCGGGCGCGGTTGCGAGCGCGGCTCACTGTCCGCTGTCCGCCAGAAAGGAAAATACCGGCCGCGCGAGGCGGCCGGTACGGTAATGCAGAATAACTTGTAACCCCGGAATCTTAACCGATGTCCGACAGTTCCTTGAACTGTCCGGTGCTGTCGCCTAGCTTTTCGGTCGGGATGCCGAACTTGTTGAGAATCGTCAATTGCAGGTTGGTCAGAGGCGTGTGGTCTGGGAACACCAGGTGGCGTCCGCCCTTGATCGCGCCCGCGCCGCCGCCTACCAGGAACACCGGCAGGGGATTGTGCGAGTGACGGTCGCTGTTGCTGAGGCCGGAACCGTAGTGGATCACGGAATGGTCCAGCAGCGAGCCTTCGCCGTCGCGCGTCTTATCCAGCTTGGCCACGAATTGCGCGAACAGATCCACATGATATTTCTGAATCTTGGCCGGCTTTTCCATCTTCACCGGGTCGTTCTGATGGTGTGTGGTCGCGTGGTGCGGCTCCGGGACCCCGATCTGTGGATACGGGCGGCCGGTCTGCTCACGGCCCCACAAGAACGTGAACACGCGCGTCAGGTCGGCCTGGAACGCCAGCAACTGCAAGTCATACAGCAGTTGGACATGCGCTTCGAACCCATCCGGGATACCGGCGGGCTTGACCACGTCGGGCAGTTCCTTGGTACTTTGTTCTTCGGCCTTTTGAATCCGCCGCTCGACATCGCGCAGGGACGTCAGGTAGTCGTCCACTTTCCGGTTGTCGGAAGGGCCCAGTTTCCTCTGCAACTGCTTCACGCGGTCGTTGACGGAATCCAGCAGGCTCTTGTCCTGTTGCAGCCGGGCCGCGCGGGTTTTCGAATCCGTGCGGTCGCTCGCGCCAAACATGCGTTCGAACAACACACGCGGATTGTTTTCCGCGGGCAGCGGCAGTGTCGGCGTCAGCCAGGAAAGCGTGCTGCTGTACGCGCAACTGTAGCCGACGTCGCAGGAGCCTAGTAGGCTGTTGTCGTCCAGGGTGAGCTGCAACGAGGAAAGCTGCGTTTCCTTTTCATTGGCCTTGGCGATGATCTGGTCCATGGAGACGCCGTTTTCCAGCGCGCTGTCGGTCTTCTTGACGTGGACGCCGGTCAAATACGCTCCGCAGGCGCGCGAGTGATCGCCGCCGCCGTCGCCGAGGGCCTCGGCCTGGTCGCTCGAGAGGCCCGAGATGACCAGCAGCTTGTCCTTGAACGGCTGCAGGGCGGACAAGGTCGGCGAGATCTCGAAGTTCGCGCCAGTCCCCTTGGGCAACCACTTGTCGTAGATCATCCCGTTGGGGTGGTAGACGACACCCAACCGGCGGACCGGGGCCGGGGCGGCCGATAGCGCCGGGAGCATCGCGTCCAGCAACGGCAACGCGACAGTAGCGCCGGCTGCTTGCATCAAGGCGCGGCGTGAAATGGCTTTCTTGGTGATGATCATGAACCTGCCCTCCTCATTTGAAATGGCGCACTCTTTACGATTTCCAATATTAACGAAGACCACTGATAATCATTCGCCGCGGCGCCCCGCGCGATTCCGCGAACCGCGGGCGCGTCGTAATACTCCAGTCCCCGGCCTAGCGAGTAGATTAACAGTTTTTCCGTCACGGCCTTGACGAACTGGGTTTTTTGGGCCAGGAACGCTTTTTGCAGTTCCGCCGGGCCGGACACCTTGGTGCCATCCAGCAGTACGCCTGACGAATTGATCGGCGTTCCGGCGTCCGTCGTCCGCCACTGGCCGACGGCGTCGAAGTTCTCCAGGCTCAAGCCCAGCGGGTCCATGCGCGCATGGCAACTGGCGCAGACGGCATTCTTGCGATGCGATTCCAGCATTTCGCGCACGGATTTCGGCTTGCCTTCCGTGTTGCTGGCTTCGAGGGCCGGCACATTGGGAGGCGGAGCCGGCATGGGCGCGGCCAGAATGTTTTCGAGCAGCCACTTGCCGCGAACCGTCGGCGAAGTGCGCGTGGGGTAGGACGTAATGGCCAGCACGCTGCCTTTGCCCAGCAGCCCGAAGCGATTCTCGTCGGTCAGTTCCACGCGCCGGAAGTGGCTCCCGTAAACGCCCGGGATGCCGTAGTGGCGGGCCAGGCGGTCATTGAGAAACGTTTCGCTCGAAGTCAGCAGATCGACGGCGCTGCGATCCTCTTTAAGTTGCATGTCGAGGAACAACTGAATTTCCTTCACGAACGCAATCCGCAGATTGTCGTCAAACCACGGGAACTTCGTGTTCTCGGGCTTCAGAAGCCACACGTTGCGGACCTGCAACCACTCTTCAAAGAAGTTCCGCACCAGTGAGGTACGGGCGCGCGGATCGGCCATCATGCGCTTGACCTGGTGTTCCAAAACCGCGGGCTCGCGCAGCTTCCCGGAAATCGCCGCGTCCAGCAGTTGGTTGTCGGGGATACTGCTCCACAAGGCGAACGACAGGCGCGACGCCAGCTCCGTGTCGGAAATGCGGTAAGGTTCGCCGGCTTTGGCGTTGGCCGGATCGGTTTCGATCCGGAACAGAAAGTCGGGGCTCACCAGCACGCGTTCCAGCGCCACGCGGATTCCTTCGTCGAAACTTCCCTTGGCCCGGCCGCGCTTGTAGAAACTCTCGAGCGTTTGCACGTCTTCTTCGGTGGCGGCGCGCCGGTAGGCCCGCTGCGCCAGTGTTGTCAGGATTTTCGTCGCGCAGGCATCTTCATCCCGGCTGGTGGGTTGGCACACGAAAATGAGCTGCCGGCTCGGGGAATCGTTGGATACTCTGCCGTTGTAAGGACCACCGATGAGCAGCGCGGTAATCGACGTGGGAACCGAGGGAATGTCGCCCTCCCGGCTCCACAGCGGAAGCTGGTTCGGGCCCAGGCCTTCGGCCGCGTTGGCGTTGGCTTTGACCATCGTACCGGAGACTTCCCGCAGACCCGCTTTCACCGGAACGCGCACCTGCAAGACTTCATCCGCATCCCGCTGCATGTCGATCGGAGTCTGTCCGGCTGCCGGCGGCGGCGCCGCCGAACTGCCGCCCAGCGCAAACTGCCCGACGCGCTTGCCGTCCAAACGGATTTCAAACTGGTTCACGGCATTCAGGCCGCGAATGATGCCTGCATAGGTGCGCTGCAGGCGGATCTTCAATATGTACTCTCCGTCCACCGGGAAATAATGGCGCGTGGCGACGCCGCCCTTTGATCCGAGCGGGAATTCCTCGCCCAGGCGGTCGGTCTGCGACAGGTAACTCACGTCGCTCGTGTTGCCCTTGAGCGCGCTGTAGCGCTCAAATCCCGGAGGCATGGTCGGATCGCCGATAGCCAGCCGCGAAATCTTGGCGGCCGCGCTCACGTAGCGGTCCAGCAGCGCGGGCTGTATGGCCAGCGCTTCCGCGTTGGTATCGAACCCGTAGGCTTGCTCATCGGGCGGCAATACCGCTGTCTCATCCACTTCCACTCCCAGCAGATCGCGAATCGCGTTCGCATATTCAGTGCGATTCAGCCGGTGCAGAGACGCCAGACGCCCCGGGTTGACCTTGGCGGCCGAGGCGCGATCCAGTTCCATTTCCAGGTATCCGGCGACCGTATCGTAGGTGGCATTGTTCGGCCGCGGAATGCCGGTGGGCGGCATGGTGCGGCTGCGCAGCTTGACAATCACTTTTTCAAAGGACTCGGCGGAATTCGCCGGGTGGTCGAAATCCAGCGAGTCGAGAATGAGATTCGCCGTCTTCAGCCGCTGGTTGTGGCAAGTGACGCAGTACTTGGTCACCATCTCCTTAGCTGGATTGGCCGCGGGGGCGCTCGCGGGGGGCGCGGGCGCCTGGAAACCGGATGCCACCAGGCAGATCGTGCCCAGCCACAATACGCGGCTAGCAGTTACCATCGCGTTTCGCTTTATCTGCATCTGTGTTCCCCCTATTCCGCACGGCACTTGTTCTGGGCCTGGCAGGGATGGCCGAGTTTGGGGTCGGCTCCGCGCTTCTGGAGAATGTCGGCGCCTGCTTTGTTAAAGAGGACACCACCCAGGCGGTCGCCTTGACCGGACGCCGCAAGCCACGGAGTGACGCCCGCCTTGCTCACCGCGTTCACGTCCACACCCATATTGATCAACTCTTCCAGCAGCCCGTTCCAGCCGCGATAGGACGGGCCGTACAAAGCGTTCTCGCCAAAGGTCGTGGCGCCCTTCGGATCGGCGCCCGCCGCCACCAGGAACTTCACCGCCGCCGTGGCCTGCGCCTCGGTTACCGGACTGTCGCCCACCAGCCGATTGAGGGCCGTGGCGGCCATGATCGGGGTGGCGTTGGTCTCGGTGGAAATCTTGGGATCCGCGCCGGCCGCGAGCAATATTTTCATCACTTCCAAATCGGCGGCTCCCGCGGCGAGCAACATCGGCGTCGCGCCGGGGGCATCCGAGTAACCACCGGCGAACGTGGGCTGCGCCCGCGTCATGCGCAGGTTCGGCTTGGCGCCGTGCGCCAGCAACGCTTGGATCAGTTGCAGCTTGCCCGCGCGGTCCGTGATCCCAGCCATGGGATCTTCAAAGCCGTAAATAGGATTCGCAGTGCCGTTCTCCCACGAGCCTGCCGCCCAATGCAGGGGCGTAAATCCGCCCTCCATTATGTTGGGATCGGCGCCTTGTTCCAGCAGCGACAGAGCCATTTGCACTTGTCCGCGAACCGTCGCCACCAGCAGGGGAGTATAGCCGTCGGTCGCGGAACTCTTGCGGCCAGCCCCGCGATTTACCGCCTGCACGCCAGAGTTCCGCGTGCGAAGGGCATCCGGCTCGGTCTTGCTATTGATGTTCGCGCCCGCCGCCACCAGCAACTTGGCGCTTTCCGCGTCTCCTTCGCGCGCGGCGAAGTGCAGCGCGGTGAAGCCCTGCTTTGTGTGCGCTTTCACGTCGGCCCTGGCCTTGAGAAGGGACTGCACTGCGTCGGGGTGGCGTTCCGCCGCCGCCCACATCAGCGCCGTCTGGTTCTGCGTGGGTTCTTTCGCATTGACCGCCGCGTCATGCGCGATCAGCATTTCCACGCCCGCCACGTTGCCGCTCTTGGCGCAGGTCATCAGCGGCGTCTCGCCGCTGGCAATCGCCGTATTGGCATTCGCGCCCGCGTTCAGCAGCAGCGCGACCATCTCCGGACTCCCGTTCAAGCAGGCTTCCGACAGCGGCGTCATCTTCAAGTCGTTGGCGATCTCCGGATCCGCGCCCGCGCGAATGATCAGCGCGGCGGATTCCAGATCGTTCCAGTGCGCGGCCCACAACAGAGCCGTGGAGCCGTCATCGGCTCGCGTGTTGAGGTTCGTCTTTGCCATCACGAGATTCAACATCTTCTCGCGATCCTGGTTCTTCACCGCGTCCACCAGCTCGGCGTCGCCGGCCGCCAATACAGGACCGGCCACTAACACGGCCGCCAGCAACGTCCCTACCAATCCGCTTAGTTCGCTCAGGTAGCGCATCTCGCCCTCCCTCTAAATTCCATAGCCACAGATGATTATACGAAATTACGCGGTGCGCGTCACGGGGTACTTAGCGGCTAGCCTTGGCCGGCGGATTACGGTCCCCGGCGAACTTTTGTTGATGCCAATGCGGGTAGGGCAGCGCCGTGGCGCTGGCTTCGTCGAGCCGTGCCACTTCGGCTTCGGTCAAGCTCCACTGGGCCGCCGCGAGATTGTCGCGAAGCTGCTGCTCATTGCGCGCGCCGAGTATAACGGTATCCACGCACGGCTTTCGCATCACCCAATTCAACGCCGCCTGCGCAACGGAAACGCCGCGCTGCTCCGCGATTTCCGCCAGCGTATCCACAATACGGTAGTGCCGTTCTTCCTCCACCGTTCCCGGCACATCTAAAGTGTTGAGCCGCGATTCCGCCGGCCTTGCCTGACCACGGCGGAACTTGCCCGACAGCAGCCCGAATTGCAACGGACTCCAGGCCATGATACCGAGGCGCTGATCCAAGCCCACGGGAACCAGTTCGTGCTCGGCGTCGCGTGCCAGCAGTGAGTAGTTGATCTGCTGCGAAATGTAACGCGCAATCCCGAGCCGCTCGGAAATCGCCGCCGCTTTCATCGCCTGCCAGCCCGCGTAGTTGGAACAGCCCGCGTAACGGATCTTCCCCGTGCGGATTAGATCGTCGAAGGCACGCAGCGTTTCTTCCAGCGGCGTCAGCGAATCGAAATTATGCGCCTGGTACAGATCGATGTAATCGGTTCCCAGCCGCCGGAGACTCGCCTCGCAGGATTCCACGATGTGCGTGCGGGATAGTCCATTCTTGTTGGCGCCCGGCTCGATGCGAAAGAAAACTTTCGTCGCCACCACTACATCTTTGCGCTGCGCGCCCAGAGCCTGGCCCAGCACCTCTTCCGATTTGCCCGACGAATACGCATCGGCCGTATCGAACAGGTTGACGCCGGCTTCCCGGCAAATCTCAATCTGGCGCCGGGCCTCGTCCACCTGGACATTGCCCATGGCCGCGAAGCGTCCCTCGCCGCCCAGCGTCATCGTGCCAAAACTGAGGGCAGAGACCTCCAGGCCGCTCCCGCCGAGCATCCGGTATTCCATGCGTGCTCCCGATCCTGACTATGTACCCAACTATTTCTTCGCTTCTGAATTCGGTGGACGAGGGGCGATCTTGGTCAGCTTGCCGCCTTCCTCCTCGTAGGACTGCGCGCCGACCGCGCCCGCGACCTTGAAGCCGGCGCGAGCGAGGATGTCGGCTGCCTCAGCCCCGCGATGCGCGTGATTGGAGACGGCGACAATCCGCCGGTCCTTGGGAATCCAGGACAGGCTGGTTTGCAGCGCGTTCATCTGAATGTTCAGATACACGGGAAACCCGCCGTTCTTGGAAATCTCGTCGGGCTGGCGCACGTCGATCAGCAAGATGTCGCCCGGCTTGGCGAGAAGCGCCTCCATCTCGGCGCGTGTCAGCACTTTTGCGTGCGTCTTTTGCTGCGCCGGAGCCAACACCGCCGCCAGCAGTAAAGTAAGGATGATTCTAGTCATTGTCTGGTCTCCTTCGGATTAGCGTTTGCCGCCCTTGGGGTCTAAGCCCAGTACCTTCGCCGGATTCTCCTTGAACATAATATCGAGGTCGCGGTCGGTGATGCCGCGGCTGCGCAGCGCTTCGGCGAACGCGCCCACGCCCGCCGGGTCGCCATAGATCTTCGGAACCGTGACCTTGGTCCAGAACTCGGAGATCAAGCAGTGCTCGGCTCCCAACTTTTTAATCGCGTCCACGCGGACCGCGTTGTCGTCCAGGATGTTGCGGAAGTCGAGCTCGATGATCGCGCCCAGTTGGGCGGCTTGCTGCATCTGCGCGATGGTCATCTTGCCCGCCAGATCCATCGCGTGCGTCGCAATCATGCGCTGGATGCCCATCTTCTTGGCTTCGCGGAACACCAGCAGCGCTTCTTCAGCCGCGATGTGGCCAGAGGCCAGAGTCAGATTGTGCTTGGCGATGAGGGCCAGTACCTGCTTGGTCGCGGGCAGCAGTTCGCCGTTTTTCGAAACCGCCACAAATGGCCTGTTCGGCTCCTTGGCCGTGCGCGCTTCGGCTTCGGAATTTCCGGCCGGCATCCACACGATCTTGCCCGGGGCGCCCGCGATCTGCGTGGCCATATAGTCAACCCCCGCCGGATTCATGCCGCCGTTCGACAGGTTCATCACCAGGCCGCCAAAGAGTTCGATGTTGGGAACTTCTTTGCGCAGCAGGTAAGCCACCGTTGCGGTGGACTCGAAATGATTCTTGATGACCAGACCGCGGACGCCGCGATCGCGGGCCGCGCGCACCGTTGTGAGATCGGCCTGCACGCTGCCCCCCGAGGGCGTGGTCGCGTCCATGTGGAAGTGCACGTCAACGGCGCCCCGCAGAAGCCGCGCGCCATCCGCCTCGCGCTTGGACTGCGCGGACGTGGACTTGGGAATAAGAATGACGGCGGCGGACGCCATCAATAAGGTGATACCTAGAAGACGCATGACCTTCATTGCGATGCCTCCCTCGTGAAACGCCAAGTCGGAATCATAGCATTGATTGCACCCGCGATTCCGTTGTGTAGACTGTAGAGGTTCCGCTACACCGATTCCAATAGAAAAGAGGACTCCCATGAACGACGTTATTGCAAACTTGCTGAAGTCTTACGACGACAGAAAACTATCCCGGCGCGCGCTGGCACAAGGACTGGCCGTGTTGGCGGCGGGCGCGCAAACCGCGTCGGCGGCCGGATTCCAGGGCAACGCGATCAATCACGTTTCCCTGCAAGTGAGCGACCTCAATAAGTCCAGTGATTTTTACCGCAAGGTCCTGGGCGTTACGGTCAACGTTCGCGACGGCAGCAACCAGGCCATGTTCGGCAAGGACTTCCTGGTGCTGCGCAAAGGCAGTCCGGCGGGTAAGATCGACCACATCGCGATCGGCATCAACAATTTCGACAAGAATGCCGTAACGGCGGACCTGAAGTCGCGCGGCATGACGCCCAAGGAAGACACGGGTGGCAGCGGTGTGGGCTTCCATATCCTCGATCCCGATGGTTTCCCGTTGCAGTTGGTCACCTCGGCCAATACGGGGCAGGGCAAAAAGAAGGGTTGAGCGCAAGCAGCTCGCGAAAACGCGGGGTCTGTCCTGACTGTTGATAGGCCCCGCACCAACGGTTGACGCCCGCCGTAAATCGGGGTACAGTTTTGATGAAGGCAGTTTTTTTCCTGGAGGCTCTATGCAGATTAAATCGGTTGTCCTGCTCACCGGCATTGCGGCAGCTCTCGCCGTGGCGCCCGCGTTTGGGCATCATTCTTTTGCGGCGGAATACGATTCCAACAAGCCGGTTACGCTGAAAGGCGAAGTCACCAAACTGGAATGGACGAACCCGCACGCGCGCTTTTACATGGACGTGAAGGACGATAATGGGAAACCGATCAACTGGGAATTCGAACTCGGCAGCCCGAACGGCCTGATGCGCCGCGGCTGGACGCGCAATTCCTTGAAGCCGGGTGACATGATTACCGTGGAAGGCTACATGGCCAAGGATGGCGCTCGTCTCGCCAATGCTCGCAACGTCTCTCTCGCCGACGGGCGGAAGATCTTCGCGGGTGCTGCTGAAGACGGCGGCCCGGGCGGCAAGTAACTTCAATCGTTAGTTTTGGCGCGGACTTCCCCAGCGGCGCAGCCTGAGGGGAAGTCCGTCTTCATTTTGGTCCCTCTCTGGGCGCCATCAAACATCCCCACAGTCCGTGTTAGACTACCGCTTTCGTCCCATGGCGCCCAACACAAGAAATCAAGCGCTTCTGATCGCTGCATATCTCCTCGTGGGAAGCGCGGTGCTGACGCTCATTCCTTCGGACGTCAAGATCGTCAGCGATTTGGGATATCACTCGTTGTGCCCGTTCGCACCGTGGAGCACGCTACTGCTTTTGCTGGCGGCAGGCGTAATCGCGGCGGCCCGTTCGTATCTGATGTCGCCGACGGATTAGCCGGCGTGCTCGCCGCCGGTGGCTTTGGTGCGCGCGGTCTTCTTGGTCACCGGCATCTCCAACACCTTTGAGATGGAGGTCTGAAGATCCGCGAACACCTGGTCCACTGAGCGGGAAGCATCGATCACCTGGAAACCGTATGGTTCCACGAGATCGTCAAAGACCTGGATCAAGCTGGACTGATAGCGGACGAAACTCTCAAACATGTCCTTGCCGAAGTGGAGGTCCAGGCCGCTTTCCCAATAATCGAAAGCGCCGCGGCCGACGACGACGCGCGAAATCAGATCCTTGACTTCGGCGCGCATATAGAAAACGGCATGAGGCACAAGGGCGAAGCCCGCGGTGCGCTCAAGCCAGGTACGATTCTGGCCTCTGGCGATGGCGCGGGCCATGATGGAGAAAATGTAGCGATCCGTCAACACCACAAAACCCGCGCGCAACGCCGGAATGATTTCGTTCTCCAGGCGGTCGGCGAAATCGGTGGCGTAGTACAGGGTCATCGTGATCGGACCCAGTGTATTTCCCTGTTTGGCTTCCTTGATTCCCCTACCGGCCAGGGCCGAGCGTGCCATGCCAGTGTCGAGCACCGCGTGGCCAAATTCCTCCAGCCATGGCTTCAGGCGACGAACCTGCGTGCTGCGTCCGACAGCGTCGGGGCCTTCGATGACAATCAGCTTGCCCTGCAATTCCGAGCAATCGACGCCGGGCAATGCCGTCCGGTAGTAGGATAGCGGCGGCCTATTCTTGTAATCCCGCAACACGGACCTCCGTTCCCAGGACTCCCGGCGGTCGCGTGCGCCCGAACTCCTGCAGAACAATGCGGCGCATTTCCTTTTGTTGAGCTTCGATGGACATCGTCGCGTCAATCACGTGAAAGCCCATCTCCTCGATCATCGCTTCGTACTCATCGAGGATGCGGCCCTGGAAGATGCGGAAACTCTCTTCGATGTTCGGGCTGAGGCCCACGTCCATGCCCGCTTCGTAGTACTTGAGGGCGTCGCGGCCACCCAGTATCCGGCCCAAAGCCACATCGAGCGGAACTTTGAAGTAGAACGCGAGGTTCGGCTTGATCGCGAAACGGTACAGATTGCGCACCCAGGAGCGATCCACTCCCCGGACCACGTCGCGGGCGAACGCGGTGTAGGCGTAACGGTCCGCGCAGACCACGGCGCCGGCCTTGAGCAGCGGCACGATGTAGAGCTCCATGCGGTCGGCGAAGTCGGTGGCGTGAATCAGGCTGAACGTCGTCGGCGTGAACATTTCTTTCTTCTTGCCGCGGCGCGTGGTTTCCCGCACCATGGGAGAAGAATTCCATTCGCTGAAGGTGACAGCGTACCCGCGCCGGCGCAACCACTGGGAGAGCAGCAAGAGTTGGGTGGACTTTCCCGAGCCGTCAATGCCTTCGACGACAATCAACCGTCCGGGGCATTTATTTTGTAGGAAAACCTGCATCGGTGCCTTTATCATAACGATTGAGCCCAGGGTGTTGCGTTAATTTTGCGTTACAAAGCCGGGCGGTCTAACTTCACTGTGTCCCTCTACGCGGCAGTCGATATCGGCAGCAATTCCATCCGGATGCTAGTGGCTGAGGTGGATGCCTCGGGCAAGCAGGTTCCTATCGCAGCCGAGCGCCAGGTGGTGCGCCTAGGCACCAGCGTGTTTCGCGAAGGGCGTATGAACGAAGCCACCATGAACCTGGCGTGTGACGTGCTCGGGAAGATGGCCGCGGCGTATCGCAAGCTAAACGTTCTGGCGGTAAGAATCGTGGGAACGGCCGCCTTGCGCGACGCGCGGAATCAGCCGGAATTTTTGGCGCGCGCCTCCACCATCCTGGGAAGTCCCGTCGAGGTCATTTCGGGCCTGGAAGAGGCCCGTCTCATTCACCTGGGTGTGCAGAGCCAGTGGCCCCATCCCAAGCAGAGAGTTCTGATCGTCGACATTGGAGGCGGCAGCGCGGAGCTGGTCTTGAGCGAGGGGGGGCACATCACGGAATCGTTTTCGAAGCCTCTGGGAGCGGTTCGCCTGACGGAAATGTTTCTAAAGAGTGACCCGCCGACGGAACACGAGTTGATCCGCATGCAGAAGTATATTCAGGAGCGTATCGCCGGGCCGCTGGCACGGATGGGCAATGCGAAGATCGACCGCATGATCGCAACTTCTTCCACGGCCGCCGCGGTGGTATCGGCCGTCAATCGCGTCCGCCGCGCCCGGCGGGAGTTGGCGGACCGTCTTCCGGCCACCGCGGCGCAGATCCGCTCGCTGTATCGCCAGGTCAGCAGCGCCGAGTTGGAGAAGCGGCGCGTCATGACGGGCATTGGACCCAGGAGAGCGGAAATTATTATAGCGGGCGTTGGCGCGCTCCATGAAATCATTCACGCCTTCAAGTTGCCCCGGCTTTACTACTCGACGGCCGGCGTGCGGGAAGGCGTGATCGCGGATCTGGCGCATAAGCGAGTGGGCCTGGCGCAAGCGCGGCTCGAGCCGGACAGACGCCGGGTGGTCCTGGCGCTTTCGCGGCGCTACGGGCTGTCGACGCCGCACGTCCGCAAGGTGGCACAACTAGCGTCGGCCTTGTTCGAACAGTTACGGTCACTCCACGGTTTACCGGCGATGCACGGCCAACTCCTGGAAGCCGCGGCCTATGTTTATAACATTGGCCACTGGGTGAACGAATCGCGGCACCACAAGCATTCGTTGTATTTAGTGGCGAACTCTGATTTGGCGGGCTTCGCGGATTGGGAGCGCATCGTGATCGCCAATCTGTGCCGGTACCATCGCAAGTCGATGCCGCAGTCGACCCATCCCGAGTTTCAGATATTGGACACGGAAGGGCGGCGCGCGGTGGTTCTGTTGGCTCCCTTGCTCCGCGTAGCGGTGGCGCTGGACCAGAGCCAGGACCAGCGCGTTGACGGTCTCCGCGTGGACATTTTAGATAAATCCGTGCAGGTCCATCTGGAATCCGGGCTGGATGTGGATGTCGAGCAATGGCATGCCGGGCAGGTCGCTCCGGCATTCCGCGAGATTTATGGGCGCGGCCTTGCCATTCGGGCCGAAGACTGAAACTCTCCATGAAATCAGTGAGTGTTTCCGGCTACGCCCGCTTGCGCGCCTCTTCCCGGCTCGAACAATTCCTGACGCGGCGGCAGTACGCCGAAGGAAAACTCCATGATGCCGACGCGATCCACGATCTGCGCGTTTCCATTCGCCGCTTGGCGCAGTGCCTGCGAACATTCCGCGGCGTGCTGGCGCCACTACCCGCCAGGAAGATGCGGAAGGGTTTGAGGAGGCTGATGGCGCTGTGCGCGGCGGTCCGGAACTGCGACGTAGCCATCGAAGTACTGCAACAGGCCGGCGCTATCGACAACCAAAGGAAATCCCGGCTTCTTTCCGCGCGGCGGGATGCCGAACGCGCCCTGCAAGAGCACCTGACGGACGGGTGCCGTTGGCGGAAGCGGAAATGGTTGAAACTGTTGCGCATCTCAGCACAGAAAGGCGCCGAATGGGTGCCGGGTGAAAGTGTCCAAGTCAATCTCTCCACTATGCTTCCTGCCTTGACAGATGAATTTTTCGAGAAGGGTCGAACCGCCAAGAAGAATTCCGATTTGGAGTCTTGGCATGAATTTCGCCTTCACGCAAAACGCTTCCGCTATACCCTCGAACTGTTTCGAAGGTTTTATGGGAGTGAAATGATACGCTGCTTGCAAGATTTGCGCGAATTGCAGGAACACCTTGGGGGGATTAACGATTGCATGACGACCGTCTCGATGTTGAAGGAAGATCGCGAGGCTGCCGCGGCGGTCCACTGTTTGCTCGGGGAACGCGAAGCACGGTTTAGGCGCTATTGGAGATACTATTCCGCGCGCCTCCAGGAGAGGTGGAAGAACTGGATGCGACAGCCGATTTCTGTAACGAAATGATTTTTACAACAACCATTCGGCAGACACTTTGTGGATGCGGGATGAGCGACAATAAAGATCCCTCTATGCGCTGCCCCATATGTGATTCGCTTCTTCGAGAACATTCTCTAATGTGCGAAGTCGAGGCGACTGCCTCCATCCAGCAGAGATATGGAATGATGCTGGCAGCCGCTTCGAGCACTCCTGATTCGGAACGCGACGAGATGCTATTGCTGAGCAGAAAACGACAAGCGAAGATTGTTACGCGGCTCGAGGACCACAAGGCGCGCGCGCATTCGGCTTAGGTTGATATCCTGTCTCTTTTAGCGGCTTGGCATGCTACAGTCCGGGTAGGGAGGCCTCGTGAAGGCTCTTGTAAAAGCGCAGGCTGGACCGGGACTGTCCATTCAAGACATCGCGGAACCGGTCATCGGCATTAACGATGTTCTGATTCGCGTCCTCCGCACGGGCATTTGCGGCACCGACGTTCACATCTACGACTGGGATGAATGGGCGCGGCAGACCATCCATGTGCCCATGGCGATCGGTCACGAGTTCGTGGGCGAGATCGTCGAAGTCGGCTCCAACGTCATCGACTTTCATCCGGGGGAACTGGTTTCCGGGGAAGGACACGTTGTCTGCGGACGCTGCCGCAACTGCATGGCCGGGAAACGGCACCTGTGCGCGCATACCTCCGGCGTGGGCGTGAACCGCGCGGGATGCTTCGCCGAGTTCATATCGCTGCCCATGACCAATGTGTGGCGGCACGATCCCAGAGTCGATCGCGACGCCGCGGCGATTTTCGATCCGTTCGGCAACGCCGTGCATACAGCGCTTAAATTCGAAGTGCTGGGCGAAGACGTGCTCATCACCGGCGCGGGGCCCATCGGCATCATGGCGGCGGCCGTGGCCCGGCACGCGGGCGCCCGCCACATCGTGATCACGGACGTCAACGAATACCGCCTGGACCTGGCCAGAAAGGTGGGGGTTGATCTGGCGCTCAATCCGAAACAGATGACTCTGGAAGACGCGCAAAAACAACTGGGCATGCACGAGGGCTTTGACGTGGGCATGGAGATGTCGGGCAACGCCGGCGCATTCCGCGACATGCTCCACAACATGAGCCACGGCGGCAAGATCGCGATGCTGGGCATTCCGTTCGGGGAAATCGCGATCAACTGGCGCGAGGTGATCTTCAACATGCTGACCGTCACCGGCATCTATGGCCGCGAGATGTATGAGAGCTGGTACAAGATGACCGTATTACTGCAATCAGGCCTTGACATCCGGCCGGTGATCACGCACCGCTATTCCTACAAGGATTTTGAAGAAGGCTTCCGCGTGATGCGCTCCGCGCAAAGCGGCAAGGTCATTCTGAATTGGGAGGAGTTGATCTAGCGATGCTGGGCGGTTACTCCTCGTTTGTCGAATCGCAGCTTGACGAAATCCGCAAGGCGGGACTGTGGAAGCCGGAGCGGGTCTTGCATTCCCCGCAAAGGCCGCGGGCGCAGTTGCAGGGCGGCCGCGAGGTTCTGGTGCTGTGCGCGAACAATTATCTGGGGCTGGCCGACGATCCGCGCGTAATCGCCGCCGCGCGCGATTCCCTGGACCGCTGGGGATATGGCATGGCGTCAGTCCGCTTCATCTGCGGGACGCAGGAACAGCATAAGGAGCTCGAATACGAAATCAGCAGCTTTCTGGGCTCGGAAGATACGATTCTGTATTCCTCGTGCTTCGACGCCAATGGAGGACTGTTCGAAACTCTGCTCGGCGCGGAAGATGCCGTGATATCCGATGAGCTGAATCATGCCTCGATCATCGATGGGATCAGGCTGTCGAAAGCCCAGCGTTTCCGCTATAGGAATCGCGACATGGCGGATCTGGAGGCGCAACTGAATGCCGCGAAAGGCGCCCGCTTCCGCATGATCGCGACCGACGGCGTATTCTCCATGGACGGCTACATCGCTCCGCTGCGCGATATCTGCGATCTTGCGGACAAATACAACGCCCTGGTGATGGTGGACGACTCGCATGCCGTGGGTTTCGTCGGAGAAAACGGGCGCGGCACGCACGAGCACAACGGAGTCATGGGCCGCGTCGATATTTTCACCGGGACACTGGGCAAAGCCTTGGGCGGCGCCAGCGGCGGCTACATCAGTGCAGCCAAGCCCATCATCGATCTGCTGCGCCAACGCTCGCGGCCGTATTTATTTTCCAATTCCGTCGCGCCATCGATTGTGGCTGCAACCATGGAGGCCCTGCGAATCCTCAAGTCGTCCAACGAACTGCCGCGGCGGCTGCGCGCCAACACGGCGTTCTTCCGCCAAAAAATGACGGAGCTAGGCTTGCAGATTCTACCCGGCGAGCACCCTATCGTTCCGGTAATGATCGGAGACGCCGCCAAGGCCGCGCGCATGGCCGACTACTTACTGGAGCGCGGCATCTACGTCATTGGATTCTCGTACCCGGTGGTGCCCATGGGCCAGGCGCGCATCCGTACGCAGGTCTCCGCCGCGCATACCATCGACCAGCTTGGCTGGGCCGCGGAGATGTTCCAGCAGGCCGATGCAAACGTTCGGTAAACTCAACTTCTATGGCCATTCGTACCGAATTTGTCACTGTTCCTGTCGACGACGGCAGCTCGATGCGCGCCTACGTGGCACGCCCGGAAGGAACTCCGCGCGCGGGGCTCATCGTGTTCCAGGAAATCTTCGGGATCAATCCGCATATCCGCGACATCACTGAAAGATTCGCGCGTGAAGGCTATCTCGCCATTGCACCGGAGTTGTTCCACCGCACGGGCGCGGGATTCGAGAGCGGCTACACGGACATGGCTCCCGGCTTCGGCCACATGCAGCAGATGAACGATACCAACCTAGCCGCTGACATTCGCGCGGCCTTCGATTGGCTGCAAGGAGCGAGCGACGGCAAGAAGATTCCAACCGGCGCCGTAGGCTACTGTATGGGCGGCCGCACGGCGGCGCTGGCGGCGATGACGGTTCCTCTGGCGTGCGGCATTTCCTACTACGGCGGAGGCATTGCGCCGAGTCCATTCAATCCTGGCCTGTTGGAGTGGCTGAAGGAAGTCCACGCTCCGATGCTGTTTTTCTGGGGCGGTCTGGACGGCTTCATCAAGCCGGAACACGTCAGGATGGTGACGGACCGCATGCGGGCGGCCAACAAGCCTTTTGCCAGCGTGGAATTCTCCGACGCCGATCATGGTTTCTTTTGCGATCAGCGGGGCAGCTACAACTCCAACGCCGCGAGCCAGGCATGGCCGCTGACGCTGGCCTATCTCGCCAGTCACACAAAGACGAGCTAAGACGAATACAGGCGCTGCGACGCGCGCGGACTGACCCGGTATTTCGCGGCGTTTTCCTCGCGCACCCAGCGATTCAGCTTTTCCGTGCGTCGGCGAGTTCTCATCTCCGCGCGGGCACCCCGGATAATACGGGTAGCCCCAGCTGCACAGATACCCGTCGTTACTACCAGACCAAACCAGACGAATGATTGCATGGTGTCTTCCTATTGATGCAATTGCAAGAGCATAGCATATCTATAGGGGTTTGGGCCGCTCTTTTTTCTCAAACATTTCCAGGTTTCTGTTTTCTAGCAGTGCGTGCTAGCGCAGCACCCCGATCCATTTCCAGTACACGACGGCAACCGCGGTAGTAACCAGCACCAGCACCGCGTAGCCGTTGGCCAGGCGCAAGCGCTGGCTGGGCGTGAACGCCAGATTCGACGTCAGGCCTTCGCCCATGGCAATCCAGAAATTCTGGTAAGACATCCAGAACGGAACCGATGCGATCAGTAGCGGCGCCATCAAGACCAACGGCGGAATACCAGCCGCATTGGTGACGTCGACAATGGAAAGAAACAGCACTGCGATGGCAATGAAGCTGGAGGGGTCCAGGAACCGCAGCAGGAACATCGCGAGAGACAGCACGATCATCAACAGAACCGGATTCGACGTGAGCTGGCGCGCAATGGGCACAAACAGGCCGGCCACCCAGTCGGTCACTTTGACGTCCTGAATCACGTTGGCAAGTCCAAAGACGCCGCCTAAATACAGCAGCAGCGACCAGGAGATCGCCGTACTCAGGTCCTCATCGCGCAAAATGCCGGCGAACGCAAACACGGCCATCGCGAGGGTGCCAATCACGAAAGCAGGCAGGCCATGATAGCGATCGGTGGCCCAGAAGACAATCGAGACCAGCACGACAACGCCGGTGATCCATTCCGGCGCTTGCAGGGGTCCTAGTTTGCTGAGGCGCTGCCGCGCGAAATCGGGCGATGCGTGTAAAGGCGCTTCCGGACGGAGCAGGAACTGATTAACGGTAAGAATCAGAGCGCACAGCAGCAGAGTTGGGAAGGCCACCACTTGCGCATAGCTAAGCCACGCCAGCGGCAACTGTTTGGCCGCAAACGACGCGATCACGACCGGACCATCAAGCGATCCGTACAAGAATGCCAAGCCGGGGATGATGGCCATCTCGACCGTCGTCAAGACGATCAGCGCCGAACCGCGGCTATGATTGGGCAGACCCAGCGACTGTACCAGAGCCCAAGCGATCGGCAGCATAATGGCCGTGCGCACGGTGATCGAAGGGATCCCCAGCGCCAGCACGAATCCGATGACAAAGAACGCGACGAGGATGCCTGAATACGTTCCGGGAAACAAAGACAGAATGTAGTAGGAAAGACGCTCCGCCAACCCGGTCTTCTTCATCGCGAAGCCATAAAAGAGGACGGTCACCAGGGCCCAGAACGGCGGGCCGCCGAATCCGCTCAGCGCCAGGGGAGGGCGCACGCCCGCGGTGATCAGCAGGCCCATCATTAGGACAGACACGATGCCGT
This sequence comes from Candidatus Sulfopaludibacter sp. SbA3, assembly GCA_945861625.1. Taxonomy (GTDB): domain Bacteria; phylum Acidobacteriota; class Terriglobia; order Bryobacterales; family Bryobacteraceae; genus Palsa-187. Next base: position 24,229 of record CAMAVI010000010.1, on the reverse strand, counting down.
TGTTGATGATCTCAGACGCCCACAAGATGGCGCTGAACACGGTGATGGCTAGAACCAATTGGGCTGCATGGGTTAACCCCTCTACGTCCGGGAGCATTGCGATGGCGATGCCCACAAAGGCCGCCACGCCCAGCCAAACCCACTTGCGGTTCTGCGCGGCCGCCGGCATTTAGTGCAGGTATCCGCCGCCGTCGCAGAGAATCATCTGGCCGGTGATCATCTCGGCGTCGTCGCTGGCCAGAAATGCGATGAGCGCCGCGAGGTGTTCCGGCGTAACGCGCTTCTTGATGGCCTGATTCCCCATCACGCGATTGAAGGCCTCTTCCTGGGAGTGCTCCTGGGTACCGGGCGTCGCCACCATCCCGGGCATCACTGCATTGACGGGAATGCCTTCCTCGCCGAGTTCCTTGGCCAGCACGCGGGTCATGCCCATGACCGCGCCCTTGCTGCCGACATAGGCCATCTGTCCGGGATTGGCGAGGAAATACGTGCGCGAGGCGACCATGATGACGCGCGGCGTCGAGCTTTTCTTGATCAGAGGATAGAAGGCCTTGGTGACTACAAAGTAGCCGATGTAGTTGACCTGGACGTAGCGGTTCACTTCTTCTTTAGAAAGAGTGTGCCAGGGCTTGCGCGCGGTCAGGATGCCGGCGTTGTTGACCAAGATGTCGATGCGTCCGTGGCGCGCTTCGATCTCCTTCACGGCGCGATCGACTTGCGCTTCGTCCGTGCAATCGCAGACAAAGAAGCGCGCTTCCCCGCCTGCGGCCTGTATTTCCTGGATTGTCTCAGAGGCGTCCTTGATATCAAGGATCTCGATCCTGGCGCCTTCTTTCGCTAGACGGAGGGCGGCGGCTTTGCCAAGACCAACAGCCGCGCCGGTGACGACGGCGACGCGGCCCTCTAAGCGGGCGCTCATGTTTTGCTGGCCTCGGCGCGCATACGGCGCTGTTCGGCTTGCACCACAATGAGCGACATCCACATGCCCAACGGATGCGCGCCCGCGTCCACCAGCGGATGCGGTTTGAGAGAGCGCACCGCGTCGATGCTTTCGTCCTTCACTGTTTCGAGCGCGGCAGCCTGCTTTTCGTTCAAACCATATTCGGCCGCGAGCGCGGGCGTATCCGCGAATAGCTTGCGCCGCAGATCGCCGCTGAAGCGCAGGTCGAAGAGGACTTTGTTGAGCGGATAGTCGCGTGGATCGGGATGCTTATAGAATTCGAAGCCGGCTTTCTGGCCGAAGGTCCAGGTTGGCACGGGCTCCGGCGTGGTGGGCGGCTTCTTGAAATCCGGCAGGAAGCGCATGACCGCGTGCCCGTGATGCCAGGTGGGCTGATACGTGATGAGTTCACCGGGCTGCTTGCCGACCATGCCGAACAGGATCATCCAGGGCAGCATCTCCGTGTTGCCGACTTCGTCGAGCTGGGAGTTGTTCAGGCCGAGTAGCGCATCGTGGTTACCGCGCTCCATGTGGGCGATGGCCCACCAGTCGAAATCAAAGTCGGGTTGCGGATACTTCCATGCGCCGGGATAGTGCGACATCCCGCCGCTGGCTACCACGGCCACGCGCAGCGCGGTTTTCTCCACCAGCCGGCGGATCGCCGTGCCGAGTTGCGCGCAGCGGCGCGCGGTGGGCAGAGGCGGCAGATACACGTTCACGAACAAAGGAATCACTGGAACCGGCCGGCCTTCGATCACCCACTCATACACGGCGGCGAATGCGTGGCCGAGTTCGGCGTCCTGCGAGTAGGTCATGTCGAAGCCTTCTTCGACAATCAGCTTCTCGATGAGTTCCTCGGCGAAGGGATGAATCGGCAGCGAGTAATTCCGCCGCGCAAAGGCGGCTTTGGAATGCAGGCCGCCGACGATTGCGAAAGACGGCACCGCGTGCAGGAAAAATGTTTCCAGGTGATCGCTACCGATGACGATGACCAGGTCCGGCCTGGTTTCTTCCAGCGTCTTGCCGATCTGGCGCATCGCGGCGATATCGGCGTCGAGCTGCTTGGGATCTTCACTCGGCGGATAAACGAACAGTTGCGGCGCATGCACGGTGGCGGCCGCGAAGACGATTTCACCCATACTATTTGCCTTTTTCGGCGTCTATAAATTCGACGCCCATCTGCATCAGTTTCTCGCGGAGCCCGTAGAAATCCAAGCCCAGTTCACCGTTGCGCAGGCGATCGCGGGTCTTGTCCTCCTTGACGACGCGGTCGCGGCCCGCTTCGAGCACCGCCTTCGCGCGCTCGCGCGGAACCACCACCACTCCGTCGGCATCGGCCACGATCACGTCCCCCGGATTCACGAGCGCTCCGGCGCATACGACAGGGATGTTGACCGAACCTGGTGTGGACTTTACTGTCCCTTGCGCGGAAACCGCCCGGGCCCAAACGGGAAAATCCATGGCCGTAAGTTCGGCGGAATCGCGCACACCGGCGTCCGTAATAAGTCCGACGACGCCATGCGCGACACAGGAAACGGCCAGCAGTTCGCCGAACATGCCGTCAGTCGATTCCGACGTGGTTGTCACCACAAGAATATCGCCGGGCCGGCAGACCTCCATCGCCGCATGAAGCATCAGGTTGTCGCCGGGCTGCGAGGAAATAGTAACGGCCGTGCCCGCGGCACGCGCCGAAGCATAAACGGGGCGCACGTGAGGCTTCATCAGGCCGGTACGGCCCTGTGCTTCATGCACGGTCGCTACGCCCAACTCGCCGAGACCATGCACGACGTCAGGTGCCGGGCGGGGACAATTGCGTACGATCTTGTGGCTCATGCCATCATCTAAGATAGCTCAGACGTCACTTGCGGATAGACGCGCTGGAAGGCCTCGGCGTACTGGATGTTCTTCGAGCCGCCGTTGCGCACAGCCTGCGTGCCTCGGCGTTTGCCTAGGTCCGTGTAGTACTGCCACAAATGCCCCTGCGCTTCCATGGATTCCATGGACTTATGTTTGATTTCCCACACAGGAGTCACATCAAGCAGCACCTGCGGCTTGAACTCGCACTGCTCGGGCTGATGCGGCTCGAAGAGGAACACAGGTGGGGCGTTCAACGGCTTGCCCGCAGCGGGATACCCGAGAGCCTGCGAGTACACTCGCGTTTCGAGCGACACGCGGTTGGCGGTCTCGTGATCCGGATTGTAGGGATCTTTGAAGGAGTGCGAGAGCACGAACTCGGGCTGCAAGGCGCGGTACTCTTCGACGATGGCCTGGATGGTCTCGGGGCCGGTGACGATCGGGTAGTCGCCCGAATCGAAGAAGCGGATTTCGGCGCCCAGGATCTCCGCGGCGCGCGTGGATTCGGCGCGGCGGATCTCCTTCACTTTTTCGATGGTCATGCCGGGCTGCTTCCAGGCGCCCTGGCTTTCGCCTCGCTCACCGAATGACAAACACAAAATGCGCACGCGATAGCCGCGCGAAGCGCACAGGGCGATGGCGCCGCCGGCCCTCCAGACGAAGTCCGCGGCGTGCGCGCTGAATACCAGAACGCTCTTATCTGCCATAAGAGTGCTTACTCTACCAAACTCGCGGGGAGCGTGGCAGCCATGTGATGGATTTCCGCGACCGTAAAACCGGCATCCAGCATCTTCTGGGCGAACATCGCATAGCCTTCGGCGACGTCCGGGTTGATGGTCTGCCCCAGGTCGGTCGACAATATGGTGCGCTGCGTGCCGACTTTGCGTGTGGCTTCGAACATGCCCTCCCAGGAGGACTTACCGGTATGCATCGTCGTGAAGCAGTGCTCGATGACCGCGCCCATTTCGGCAAGTTCAAACTGCTCCAGCGCCGTGAGGCTTTGCGAGGGGAACTCGGCGTGGGTGACCACCACTTTGCGAAGTCCAATTTCTTTCGCGGTCTTCACCAGGGCAAAGATTTCTTTCCGGCCCAGATGTCCGGTGGCAAGGATCATGTCGTATTTGTGGATCAACTCGAGCACGGTGCGCGCGGCGGAAGTTAGTTTACCGTCCGCGGCGAGAACCGTCATGGGCGCAGGGTTGATGCCGGTAGCAGCCAGTTCCAACTGGATCTTGGCCCAGAACGGCAGTTTGGTCTTGGCGCCGTCAGGGCGCCCGGCGGTTTCATTCGCGGCGTCTACCGTGGGCATCCAGACAATCCTGTTGCCGGAGCGGCCGGCCAATTCCACGGCGACAGGATTCAGGCCGCCGACGCTGTGATTGAGAGTAATCGCGCCGTAAGCGTGGATGCCGGGAATTGCTTTCGTCACTACTTTCGCGCGCTCGGCGGTCGGGAAGTAGTGCGACTTAAGGACGAAGCCCCGCATGCCGTGCGACAGAAACGACTTGGCCAGGTCCAGATCGTCAATGCGGCGCTCGATGACGTCAGGAGCGACGTGCACCTGTAAGTCATAGGCGCCTTGCAATGCCTCCCAGGCCGCGGCGGATACCGCGGGGATTGCCTCAATACTCATAAATCCTCCTGGTGGATGCGGACGCCATCGCCGGTCGAATCACGCCATAGGCGGCGCGGGGAAAGAAACATTTCGTATTATACTGGACTTGGCTTAAAATGCCATAACAGAACTCTTAAGATTAACTCCTGCAGAATAACTTCTGAACCCTGCAGTACAACTTCTGAACAAGGAGAGACACAATTATGAAGCTCTGGTGGAACCAATTGATGGTGGCCGCTGCCGTGGGGGCCGCTGTGCTGCTGATTGGCTTTGGGTTGACCGGCAAGGCGGCGGCGCAAGCTCCGGTGGCGCCGAAAGTCCCGACCGCGGGAGAGGCTTTCAAGAACGTGACAACCAGCACGCTCAAGGGACTCACGGTCAGTGATTTCCTGGGAAGCATGGGCGTCATGGCGGCGGCGCTCGGCTTCGACTGCGCGGATTGCCACCCGAGTGCCGGCTCGGACAAGGCTGACTGGGTGTTCGATACTCCGAGGAAGAGGACCGCGCGCAGGATGGTGGAAATGCTCGCCACTATCAACCGCACCAGCTTCGGCGGGGCGCAAATGGTGACGTGCTGGACTTGCCATCACGGCCGCAACCTGCCGGCGACCTCCATTGCTCTGGACGCTTTGTATAGCACTCCGAACGAAGAGAAGAGTGACATTGTCGCGGTCGCCGAAGGACAGCCTTCCGCCACGGAAATTCTCGACAAGTACATTGCAGCCGTCGGCGGAGCGCAGCGGCTGGCCGGCCTCACCAGCTATGTCGCCACTGGGACCAGCGTGGGTTACGAAGGGCTGGGCGGCGGCGGTACGTTCGAGATCTTCGCGAAAGCCCCGAATATGCGCACGACATCCATTACGTTTAAGGATCACCCGGAGCGTGGAGACAGCATCCGGACCTATAACGGCCGCACCGGCTGGGTGAAGTCGCCGCGCGGACTGCTTCCGCAGTTTGAGCTGGACGGAACGGATCTGGAGGGGGCCAAACTCGAAGCGATGATGGCATTCCCGGGACAGGTCAAGACAGTCCTCAACAATTTCCGCGTCGGCTCGACGGACAACATTGGCGATCGCGAGGTGCGGGTGGTCCAGGGCACCGGCGCCCGGGGTCTTCTGGCAACGCTGTACTTCGACATGCAGTCCGGCCTGCTGCTGCGGGTGGTGCGCTTCACGCCGTCGCCGATCGGCCGCGTGTCGATCCAGATGGATTATGGCGATTACCGCGAAGTGAACGGCATCAAGTTCCCGTTCAAATACACGTTCTCCTGGCTGGACGGCAGGGATCAATTCCAGTTGAGCGGCGTGCAGACCAACGTCGCGATCGACGCGGTGAAGTTCAATAAGCCGTAAGCGAAAACGCTACCCGCGGTTTCCAGCCGGCGCTGGGATTGGCGGGCTCCGATCAAGTTGAGGCAGGCACTTGCCGGGTTCCACTTGAGACTCAACCCGGCGCTGTGCGGCGGTCCTTGCGCGTCAGCAGAATCACCAATAGCGCCGCCAGGTAAAGTGCGCCGCCGAAGAGCAGGGTGGCGCGCAGGCCCATGTAAATCGCCAGTATAATCGCGCCGCCCGATCCCAGCACGCTCGCGGCGGCATTCAGTGACCACGCCCAACGCACCGATGGCGAATGCCATTCTTCCAGCCGCCGCAGTCCGCTGGGGAACGGCATGCCCATGAGAAACGCCGCCGGGGCAATGGCCAGTGCCGTGACCAGCATCTTGGCGGGAAGAGGCCATGCCGCGGCGGCGTTCACCAACACCGGCGCGCAGAATGCCAACGTCGCTACCAGCACGGCGACGCTCGCCAACACTCGCATCAACCGCGCGTCATCCCCTTCGATGACCCGCTTGCTGAAGAAACTGCCCGCGCCGCTCGCCACCAGCATGGAGAACACGATCACCGTCAACGCGTACGTAGGGTGCCCCAACAGCAGCACGAACTTCTGAATCAGCGCCACCTGGATCAGAATGTATCCCGCGCCCAGGCAAATGAAATAGGGTAGAAACACAAACACGCCGCGCTCGGACGGTAAACGGGTCCCCAGCAGCACCCGCGGCAAAAACAGAATGAGCAGAGTCGCGCCGATGCTCACCACGACCAGAGCGAACAGCAAGGGCACCGCGCGGTTGACCTTGTAATCCGCGCTTTCGGTGTTGGCGTGTCTCACGAAATTCCACAGATCGCGGGGCTGCACCGTGTAGAAGAAAAACGGGCGGTCATCGCTCACGGGCGACACGTCATAGCGATAACCACGCCAGAACGCGGGCGGATCGTAGCTGCCCAGAAGCTCGGCGAACGCCGCGCCCGAACTGCTCGTGGCGCCTTCTCCCGGCAAGTAGACTGGTTCCATCTTCGCGGTGATAAGCCATTCCTGCGTGCGCGCTACGTCCACTGCCGTGAACGGTTTGCGCGATATGAGCACGGTGTCCTGCGCTCCCCATCCCTGAATCTTCGAAGCGTCATCACGAACCACGATCACATGCCGAGCGGGAGTCTTCTCGCCCAGCCGCGCCAGTGCGTCCATCGCCAGTGTGATGAGCCGCAGCGATTCGCGCGGCGGATCGAAACCCCAGCGCGTGAACGTCAGCACGCCGTCGTCGGTGAGGTGTGACAGATAATCGTGGAAGGCGTCCGTCGTGTAGAGGTTGTTCTCTGAAAGCGCGAACGCGCCCGCCGCCGTGGATGCCCACGTGTCCACTAGCGTCGCCTGCAGCACTTGATACTTTTCTGCGCTCCGGCGCACAAACGATCGGCCGTCTTCGACGAACAGCCGTACCTCAGGGCGGAAATACAGACGATGACTCTCGGCTGCGAAGCGTTCCCGCATGATCTTGTTGGCGATGATCGGATTGATCTCCACCGCCGTGATGTCGCGGCTGCCCGCGGCGAGCGACCGCGCAACGTCGTAACCGCCGCCCGCGCCGATCACCAGCGTCTTCGCGCCCGGCCGCAAAACATAGGGAAGCGCCGGACCGCCACGGGCAAGATCGCGCCGCTCGGCGGCCGTGAGATGGTCCCAGTCTTTATCCGCCAACGCCGTGGCCGCGTCGCCGTCGATCACGATGCTGGTATAGCCGCGGTCCGTGGTCACGCCCACGCGCGAAAAACTGTTCCAGGCCACGAACTTTTCCGGCGGCACTTGCATCCCCTTAGCCACTTGCACGTCAAGGAAGTGCGCGCGGCCGTTGGCGATCATCAAAAGGACCAGGAATAGCGATGCGGCCACGGCCGCCGCCCGCAGCCGGGCATTTCCGGCGTTATGGAACCAGATCGCCGCCGCCACGCCATAGAACACTGCCGCCGCGATCACCGTGTTCGGTCCGCCAAACGTGTTGAGGAATGGAATTAGGACCAGGCATCCGGCCGCCGCTCCCGCCAGATCGAAAAAATACGCGCGGTCGACGCGTTCAATGGCCTCGGAGATCGCGATGGACACCACCGTGCCCGCCAGGAAAAACGGCAGCGCGCTCGCCACGTAAACCGCGGCCAACGTCGCATTGCCGAGTTCCGTTGGCCGCGACAAAATGAACCACAGCATCGCGATCACGCTCGCCGCGTTTGCCAGACCTAGAATCCCCAGGCGCCCATACAGATTTCCGCCCGCGATTACATAAGAGAACACGCCACCCGATCCCAGCCCGAACAGCGCAATCGAAATCGCCAGAAACGCGAAGTGGTAATAGAAAACAACGGAAAAAAGCCGTGTCAGCGACAATTCAAGGATGAGCGTCGCCAGAGTGGTGAAGCCCAAGCCCAAGTAGAGTTGTCTCCAGCGGACGGGTTCGGGGGCGGGGGGTGACGAACTGACGCGCGACAATCCTTTACTGTAGCAATCTGCAATACTCTAGAACTATGCAGTGGACTCAATCTCTGTTTATTCCGTTCGTCGCGACCCTGACCTTCGCGCAGGTGCTCAGTCCGCCCGCGAAGACCGAAACCGTGATCGACGGCAAGAAGCTGACCATCGCCTATTCGTCGCCCTCCATCCGCGCGCGCAAGATCATGGGCGGCCTGGTTCCCTACGGAGCCGTGTGGCGCACCGGCGCCGACAACGCCACCACGTTTCAGACCGGCGCCGACCTCGTCATCGGCGACAACGGCCTGAAAGTGCCCAAGGGGACCTACACGATTTACACGCTGCCCGGCGCCAACGAGTGGCAGTTGATCGTGAACAAACAGACCGGCCAGTGGGGCACCGAGTACAGCCAGCGGCAGGATCTGGGGCGCGTCAAGATGAACGTGGCGCAGACCCCCGCGCCTGTGGAAAGGCTTAAGATCGAGTTGTCATCCACGGGCCCCAAAAAGGGCTTGCTCAAGATGAGCTGGGAGCGGACCGAAGTTTCGATTCCGATTACGGTTCAGTAAAGCCAATCGCAGTAAATCCAATCTAAGGAGCGTCCACCATGCAGCGCCGCCACTTTCTCTTCGCCGGATTGACTGCCGTCACCGCCGCCGTTCCTGCCGTCGTCCCTGCCTACGCCCAGGCGAGCCCGCCGAAAGAGGTCACGGGCACCGTGGGAGGCAAGGCGCTGAAGATCGGCTACTATTCGCCCTTCATGCGCGGCCGCAAGATTTATGGTGGCCTGGTGCCCTATGACGAGATCTGGTGCCCCGGGGCCAACTGGATCACCGCGATCACCTCGGAAGACGCGGGCCTGGAGATCGGCTCCATGAAACTCGCCAAGGGGAGTTACGGCATTTGGGTGCTGCCCACCGCGAACGAGTGGACCGTCATCCTCAACCGCGACGCCAAGGCCTTCCATCTGGACCACGACGCCACCAAAGACATCGGCAAGCTCAAGATGGACCTGAAACATCTAGACGCGCCGGTCGAGAGCCTGACCTTCGAAATCCGCGGCGAAGGCGGCAACACAGGCCGCGTCGCGTTCCTCTGGGAGCAGACCGAAGCCTCGTTCCCGTTCACTGTAGTGAGGTAGCTAGCTCGCACCCCAGCTTTATTGGGTTCTTCCGCCCGATTGATATCGCAGTTGCGTCACCGATTCCGTGGGTGGCATCAAAACGTAGCGAGTTAACAATCTCAATTGACCACCCGTGATTATCTATGAAGTTCGCGAACCTGGTTGGGCAATTCGGCTTCAACAGAGCGTCACTGAGTATCTGCGTAATGCAGTAAAGGAACCGGGTAAATCCATCCCCCACCCATTCCGGAAGCTGGTGGAGGAGTCTGAGTCGACTACTGTTAGGTCTGCGAGGCGCTCTTAATCGGGAGCCGCCTAAGTCGGAATACTGGCCCAGAGAACCTGTTTCTTTCTTCCTGTCGTGCCGTAAAAAGTCGGAAACTCGAGCGGGCGCCCTTGCCAGTTACTCAGGCAACCACGCAGCCAAATCGCGGCGGCCGTGGACCACTCGAAGGATCAACACGTCTGCGTTCCTGACACGGTAAACAATAACGTGCTCACCCACAAGGAAACTCCGTGTTCCACCGCCAATATCCTCATCGCGGACGCGTCCCATGTAGGGATGCTGAGCCAGCAGAAAGAACCGCTATGTCATGGAATCGATCAGCCGGTCAGCGGTTTCGATGCTTCCGCTTTCCCGTGCGACGTACAACCAGATGCCGTCTAAATCTTCTACAGCTTGCGGCGCAAGCCGATGGGCCATCAAGGTGCCTGTTCGGTGGCTAGGCGCGCGAGACCGCGGCGCTTCACCTCTCCGGCCAGCTTTCGCATGGACTCTTGCGTGATAGGTTTACCTTCGCCGCGTTCTACGGACGCCACGGCTTCGTCGAGCGTCGCTCGAAACTCGGTTCGTTTGCGCTCCCGCTCTTCCCACAGTATGAGAGCTTCGAGCACCGCGTCCTCTTCGGTCTTGATCCGGCCGCCACGGATGGCATCACGGATGAATGCCTGCTGCTCTGGAGTCAAGTGCACTTCCATGTTTTCAGGCTACATCATCTTCCTACATCATGGCCGACGGCGGCGCGGGATCTTCCGGTCGTCCGGCGTTCATCAACGGCACGCGCACCATCGCGGTTCCCATGATCAGCAGCACCACGAAGCCGGCGATGTAGGACGGGTCCTTGAAGAATTCGAAGACCTCGATGTCTTTGAACTTGAAGTAGGCGAACAGGAGTCCCGTCAGCGCCTCTCCCGCGATCAATCCGCTGGCGATTAGAATTCCCACGTTCTCCACTCGCGTGCGCTGGGCTTCATTGTGGCCGGCCTTCTTGCCACGCGAATCCGTCAGCCAGCGCACCATGCCGCCGGTGAAAATCGCGCACGTTGTCGGGAACGGAAGATACATCCCGACCGCCACCAGCATGGGGCTGCGCACCTGGAACATGATCAGCACGAGTCCGAACAGCGCTCCGGTAACCACCAGCGGCCACGCCATCTCGCCGCCCACGATACCTTGCGCGAGCGCCGCCATCAAGCCGGCCTGCGGTGCGGCAAGTTTGGGATCGCCAAACCCGGTGCCGCCGCTCTTGATGTTGCCGACGTGCAGAATATAGAGCGGGAAGTACATGACGGCGCTCGATAACACTACCGCGATCAGTTCCACGATCTGAATGGTGCGTGGCGTGCCGCCTAGGATGTAGCCGGCTTTAAAATCCTGCAGCAGTTCGCCCGCTACCGCCGACGAAACACACACCACCGCTGCCACTCCCAGCACGACGGCCACGCCCGCCTGTCCGGACACGCCCATGGACACCATGAGCAGCGCCGCTATAATCAGCGTGGAGAGCGTCAGTCCGGAAATCGGATTGTTGGACGATCCGATCACGCCCACCAGATTCCCGGAAACCGTCGCGAAGAAAAATCCGACGACCAGCATCACCACTGCCGCCACCACCGCCGCCAACATCATCCCCGCGATGTAGAAATACAGCGCGATCATCAGCAGGAACATCAGCCCGATCAATGACAGAACCGTCTTCGACCCCATGTAGCGCTCCGTGCGCGCCATCGTCTCCATGGGCGGTGTGCCGTGGCGTACTTCAGCCAGAGCGCGGCCCAGGCTCGATGTAAGCTTTTTGCCCATGCGCAGCAGTGTGTACGCCGCGCCCACCATCATTCCGCCCACTGCCACAGGCCGGATGATGTAGCGCCACACGGCAGCGGCCATCGCCGCCCAACCGCCGTCGCCTGATCCCGGCGGCAGAAACTTCTGCAAATCCGGACCCATGAAGTACATCATGAGCGGCACCAGCACGCCCCACGCCAGCACGCTTCCCGAAAAACTCAGCGACGCCAGTTGCGGCCCGATCACATAGCCCACGCCGACCAGCGCGGGGCTGACCGTCGGCGCCGAAATCGTCGAGATCGCGCCCGTTTGCAGTACATTCTGGCTGCCTTGCGGGCCGAGCCGCACGAAGCTCTTTCCGATCTCCCCAATGCGCACGATGAACGTGTTGTCGACAGCGAAGAGTTTCAACTCACCCAGCGCCTGAATCAGCGTTCCGAAACCGATGCTCCAGAACAAGTAGCGCGCCGCTTCCGCACCGCGCTGCCCGGCCTTGTGAATTTCCGCCGCCGCCACGGATTCCGGGAAGGGCAGTGACGGGTCTTCCACCATGGCCCTCCGAACCAGCGATACGAACAACACACCCAGGATGCTGCCGACCATCATCAGTGCTGTAGATTTCCAGTAAGCCTGTGCTGGATCGAAAGAGCTCCACGAACCGGACATCACAAAGGCCGGAATCGTGAAAATTGCACCCGCCGCGACCGATTCGCCGATGGAACCCGCCGTACGCGCAATATTTTCTTCGAGCACTGTTCCCTTGAACGCTCGCAGAAACGCCATGCCGATGACCGCCGCTGGATACGTCGCCGCGATGGTCTGTCCCGCGTGCAACCCCAGATACGCGTTGGCCGCGCCAAGGACCACCGACATCACCAGCCCGAGAAGCACCGCGCGCAGCGTGAACTCCTTCATCTCGGTCTTCTCGGAAACGAACGGGCGGTGTGCGGGTGTCATAACGGGCTCAATCTGGCGATCATATCATTCGACAAGGCAAGGCCATGAGAGCGCCCGGTTACAATGGGGTTTCCTATGCAATCCCGCAAGGCCGTCTGTCTGTTGAGCGGAGGCCTGGACTCATCCACGTGTCTCGCTCTGGCTCTCCGCGACGGCTACGAGTGTTACGCTCTGTCGTTTGACTACGGCCAGCGCCACCGCATCGAGTTGGACGCCGCCGCTCGCGTGGCGAAGGCGCTTGGCTCGCGCGAACATCGTACCGCGCGCATCGATCTGCGGGCCCTCGGAGCGAGTGCGCTGACGGCCGATATTGACGTTCCCAAGCATCGCTCGGCCGCTGAGATGGAGCAGGGAATTCCCATCACCTATGTCCCGGCGCGCAATACTATCTTTCTCTCGTACGCGCTGGCGTGGGCCGAGGTGCTTGAGTGCTCCGACATCTTCATCGGCGTCAACGCCATCGATTACTCGGGCTATCCGGATTGCCGTCCGGAGTTTATCGGCGCCTTTGAGCACATGGCGAATCTGGCCACCAAAGCAGGAGTCGAAGGGCGCACACTCATCCGCATTCATACGCCGCTCATCACTCTCAGTAAAGGCGGCATCGTGCGCCTGGCCGACGAACTCGGTTTGAATTTCGCGCTCACGCATAGCTGCTACGACCCCGACGCCGCGGGCCGCGCATGTGGCCACTGCGACTCGTGCTTGTTGCGCAAAAAAGGCTTCGAAGAAGCCGGCGTGGCCGACTCCATTGTCTATAGTCCATAAACATCTGGGCCCCATGAAGATCTCCGAAATCTTTTATTCGATTCAGGGCGAAGGCGTCCTCGCCGGAGTGCCCAGCGTGTTCATCCGCACCAGCGGCTGCAACCTGCGCTGCACCTGGTGCGATACTCCCTATACTTCCTGGAAGCCGGAGGGCGAGGAGATGACGGCGGACGCCGTGCTGGCAGCCGCGCGCGGTCACCGCGCCACGCACGTGGTGGTCACCGGCGGCGAACCCATGCTTCTGGATGACGTCGTGCCTCTGACCCAGCAACTGGAAGCCGCCGGGATGCACATCACCATCGAAACCGCCGGGACCGTGTTCCAACCGGTCGCCTGCGACCTGATGAGCATCAGCCCCAAACTCGCCAACTCCACTCCCTGGGAGCGCGAGGGGGGCCGCTGGGCGGCGCAGCATGATCGCCTCCGCTATCAGCCTGAGGTGCTGAAACAATTGATGACGGCGTACCAGTACCAGCTCAAATTCGTGGTGTCGGCGCCAGTCGACTTGGAAGAGATCGAGAAGATCCTTGCGGCAACCAGCGCCGATCGCGGCCGTGTCATTCTTATGCCGGAAGGCACCGACGCCGGGATCCTGCGCGAACGTGCCCGTTGGCTGGTAGATCTCTGTAAACACAACCAGTTCCGCTTTGGGCCACGGCTCCACATTGACCTTTACGGCAACCGCCGCGGGGTCTAGAGAAAACATCCCATGTTACTTTTGCGTTAAACTACCCGATTGTGGGTATGATTTCGTTAATGCCGGGTCCGGTGGAGATCGACCCGGAAATTCGCGCGGTTTTCTGCCAGGCGCCGCTCTCTCATCGCAGTGAGGAATTTATCCGCCGCTTCGAAGCGGTGCGCGCCACTTTGGCCGCCATGACGGGGGCGCGCCACGTGGCCATTATGAATGGCAGCGGCACTCTAGCCAACGAAGCCGTAGCCAGTTGTTTGGAAGGCCCGGGCGTGGTCCTGGTGAACGGTGAATTCGGCAGCCGTCTCGCCAAGCAGGCCCAACGCTGGAACTTGCCGGTGCGAACCGTGGAATGGCCGTGGGGCGTTCCCTGGGATCTGGAGCGCGTCGAAAAAGAACTGGCCGGCGCCCGCTGGGTGTGGGCCACGCACTTGGAAACCAGTACCGGCATGGTGAACGACGTTCCCGGTTTGGTGGCGTTGGCGCGCTCGCGAGGCGTCCGCGTGGCGCTGGATTGCATCAGCAGCCTGGGCGCGGTGCCCGTCGATTTGACGGATGTCTGGCTGGCATCCGGCGTGAGCGGCAAAGCTCTCGGGTCGTATGCGGGCGTTGCGATGGTCTTCGCGTCAGAGGAGCCTAAGCTTACGCGCCCGGTGCCGACGTACCTCGACGTCGGCGAGACGCTGCGCACGGAAGGCTCTTGTTTCACGTTCCCCTCGCCGTTGCTTTTGGCGCTGGAAGAAGCTCTGCGTCAGCGGCGGGACTACTCGCGCTTGGGAGACTTGGTCCGCCGGCGTTTGCGCGAAATCGGGATCGAGCCCATGGTGGAAGGGCCCATCGCCGCCCCCGTGGTAACCACATTCGTTCCTCCGGAACCCGGCTTCCTCATTCGCTGTCACGAGCTGGGCTACAGCATTGGTGGAGAGAGCGGCTATCTGGCGGCGCGCGGCCTGGTGCAGATCGCCACCATGGGCGCTGTGTTCTCCGGCCAGATCAACGCGCTGTTTGACAAGCTTTCATGAAGGTGCGTTACCAGTTCAAGGTAGCGGAAACTGAAGACGAGTTCGAGCAGATTTTTCGCCTCAATCATGCCACCTTCGCCGGTGAGCTGGAGCAGTATCCCACGCTCGAATCCGGGCGGCTGGTAGACAAGTTTCACGAAAAGAACACCTACCTGATCGCCTTGGCTGCCGGAAAAGTTATCGGTATGATGTCCATGCACTCCCAGCCGCCGTTTTCCGTGGCGGGAAAACTGGCGGACCCCAGTGTCCTCGATCCCTATGGGCGTCTCACTGAAATTCGCCTGCTGGCGGTGGAGCCGGAACATCGCCATGGAGTGGTGATGGCCGGGTTGATTCTAACCGGGTTTGAGTATGTGCGCTCCGACGCTCTCGTGATTTCTGCCCACGTTGACAAGCTGCGCCTGTATCGTGGCCTCGGTTTCACCGAACTTGGGCCACCGGTTCAATCCGGTCAGGCCATGTACGTTCCCATGGTGGTGCGGGTCGCTGACTTTGCCGGTCGCATAGAGCGCTGGAAACGGCGGATTGCCGCGGCCTCTTGAGATCGCTACAGGGTTCCGTACAGCTTGAGCGCCTTCCTGGCCGTGGTTGCCAGCGGAATCGTCTCGCGTTGTTTCGCGGTGAACCAGCGTGATGCTTTGGGCCCTTCGCGCGCGGTCGCTTCCTTCACAGTGAATCGGTAATGCCGATGCGTAATGGTGTGCGTGAATTCGCCGACCGTTGCACCGGGTTTGGCGCCCGGGAACGGCTCGGGCAGATCCCAAAATCCTTTCACGCGCGGACTCGGTGTCAGCAAGGTCCGCCCACTGCGGCGGATCACTAGCAACGTGCGCGCCAGGGCTTCGGGCTCTGCTTTACTCCGCTTGAGCGGGAGTTCCGCTTGCGTCCCTGCTTTGCGGGCTAAACAGTGCGCCGAGAGCGGACACTCCTCGCAGCGGGGCTCGCGCGGCAGGCAGATCGTCGCGCCCAGTTCCATTACGGCCTGATTCCAGCGCGCCGGATCGCGCCGGTCGAGCAAGTGATCGGCTACCTGCTGTGCGTCTACGTAGCCGTCGTTCGTGAGACGGGCCATCACCCGGCGCACATTGCCGTCGACCACGGCGTGCGGTAATTCGAATGCAATGCTGGCAATCGCGGCTGCCGTGTATGTGCCTACGCCCGCGAGTTCCAGGATCGCATCGTAGCTGGCCGGGAAGCCGCCGCGTTCCACGATCTGCCGCGCGGCTTTCTGCAGATTGCGCGCCCGCGTATAGTAGCCGAGCCCGCTCCACATCGCCAGCAATTCCGGTTCCGGTGCGCAAGCGAGCGCAGCAGCGTCCGGAAAGCGCTTCAGGAACCGCTCGTAATACGGAATCACGGCCGCCACGCGCGTTTGTTGCAGCATGACTTCGGAGATCCAGATCGCATAAGGGTCGCGCGTGCGCCGCCACGGCAGATCGCGCTTGACGCGGTCATACCAGCGCGTGAGTTTTGCGCGAAGAGTGCGCGCCGCGCCCGCCGGCGCTGACGAATTCCGTAAAGTTTTCGTATCCAAACTCTTATACTAAAGGGAAGCGCACAGCGTCAGCGTTGTGCGTGTTTGGAAGGAGCGCACAGCGTCAGCGTTGTGCGCGTTAGATTGCGGCGCACAGCAGCAGCGTTGTGCGCGTTTCTCTTATCGGCGGACTGTTCTTGAACGACTTCATCTCCATCCGTGGCGCTCGCGTCCACAACCTGAAAGACATTTCGCTGGACATCCCCCATGAGCGGCTCACCGTGGTGACGGGCGTGTCGGGATCGGGGAAGTCCTCGCTTGCTTTTGACACCATCTACGCGGAGGGCCAGCGCCGCTACGTCGAATCGCTTTCGGCCTACGCGCGGCAGTTCCTGGAGCGCATGGAGAAGCCCGACGTCGATGAAATCGACGGCATCGCGCCTCCCGTGGCCATCCGTCAGAAGAACACGACGAGGAACCCTCGCTCTACCGTGGCCACGTCCACGGAACTTTACGACTTCCTGCGGCTTCTGTGGGCGCGCGCCGGCCGCACGTATTGTCCCAACGACGGAAAGCTGGTGGAGCGCGACAGCGTCGATCATGTTGCCGTTAAGATGATGGCGCTGCCGGAATCGTCACGTTGGTACGCCTTGTTCGCGATTCCAAAGGAAAAAGACACGGAAGCGTTGCGCGATCGCCTCTTTGACCTGCGTCGCAAGGGCTTCACGCGGCTGTTTCAGGAAGGCCGCGTGTTCGAGTTCTCGACGCCCGAATCCTTGCTGGATGTCGATTTCACCAAGCCCGTCTTCGTGCTCGTCGACCGTCTGGCAATCTCCGCAGGCGCGCGCCAGCGTCTGGTGGATACCGTCGAAATTTGCTATCGCGAAGCCGGAGAAGTCATTTTCGAGCCCGCCGGTGGCGGCGAACAGCTTCGTTTCAACGAGAAGTTCCAGTGCAAGCTGTGCCTGAAGGAATTCGCCGAGCCCGAACCGACGCTCTTCAGCTTCAATAGCCCGGTGGGCGCCTGCAAGCGTTGCCAGGGTTTCGGCAACACCATCGACTACGACATGGGCCTGGTGGTTCCCGACCGGCTGCTCTCCATCGAAGACGGCGCAGTCGATCCCTGGACCAAGCCGCAACACTCCTACTATCTGGATACTTTCCGCAAGGCCGCTAAAGACAAGGTTCGCCTCAAGGTTCCGTTCCACGAATTGCGGCCCGAGGAAACCGCGCTGGTCTACGACCATGTGCGGCGCTTCTTCAAGCGCCTGGATGCCAAGAAGTACAAAGTCCACGTGCGCGTGTTCATGAGCCGGTACCGCGGTTATACGACGTGTCCCGACTGCGGTGGCTCGCGGCTGCGTCCGGAAGCCCTCTACATCCGCGTTGGCGGCAAGACGCTGGCGGAACTCGTCGCGCTAAACATCGCCGAGGCGCGTCAGTTCTTCCTCGGCCTTGCGTTGTCGCCTGAAGAAACCGCGATCGCCGACAAGATTGTGACCGAGATCCGCCAGCGGCTCCAGTTCCTCTACGACGTTGGCCTGGAATATCTGACGCTGGACCGTCTCTCCTCCACGCTTTCCGGCGGGGAAGCCCAGCGCATCCAACTGGCGACGTGCCTTGGTTCCCGCCTGGTGGGCGCTTGCTACGTTCTTGACGAACCCTCCATCGGCCTGCATAGCCGTGACACCGGCCGTCTCATCCGCATCCTGCATGAGTTGCGCGACCTGGGTAACACGATCGTCGTCGTCGAGCACGATCCCGACGTCATGCGCGCCGCTGATCACATCGTCGATCTGGGACCCGGCGCGGGCGAGAACGGGGGACGCGTGATCTTTGAAGGTTCCTTCCCAAAGCTCCTGGAACCGGGAAGCGCCTCTCTGACGTCACGTTACCTGCGCGGCGATATGACCACCTCGCGGCTGACCGGCCGCCGGACGCCGCATCCTAAGCGCATCATCCGCTTTGTGGGTGCGCAGGCGCACAACTTGAAAGGTTTTGACGTCGACATTCCGTTGCATCTGATGGTGGCTGTGACGGGGGTCTCTGGTTCGGGAAAATCCACGCTAGTTCATGATGTTATCTATCATAATCTGAATAAAAAGATGAATCGAGAGTCGTCCATGACTCCGGAGGAAGCTGAGTCCTGGGGGATGGCTCCCGAGAAGCTAACCTGCCGTAAGGTAGAGCGAGCCGATTTGTTGACGAGCGTGGTTCTTGTCGACCAAGCCCCCATAGGCCGGACCCCGCGTTCCAACCCGGTGACATACATCAAGGCGTTCGATTTGATCCGCGAACTCTATGCAAAGACGACGGAAGCGGATCGCCGAGGCTACACCGCCGGCCACTTTTCGTTCAATATTCCGGGCGGCCGTTGCGAAACCTGCCAGGGCGACGGCACCGTGACGGTCGAGATGCAGTTTCTGGCCGACGTCGAATTGGTTTGCGACGATTGCAAGGGGACGCGCTTCAAGCCCGGCGTTCTGGACGTGAAGTATCGCGGCTTGAACATCCACGAAGTCCTGCAACTGACAATTCGAGAAGCACTTTCATTTTTCTCGGCTACTCCACGCTTAACACATAAGTTAAAAGTGCTTGATGATGTCGGGCTTGGCTATCTGCGCTTGGGCCAATCGGCTACGACTTTGTCCGGCGGCGAAGCCCAGCGCGTGAAGCTGGCCGCGCATCTGGCGCAGGCTACCAGCGAGGGAACACTCTACATCTTTGACGAACCCACCACCGGCCTGCACTTCGATGACATCGCCAAGCTCCTTGATGCTTTCGAGCGCCTGCTGCGTTCCGGTGGCAGCATCCTGATTATTGAGCACAATCTGGAAGTGATCCGCCGCGCTGACTGGGTCATCGATCTGGGTCCGGAAGGCGGTGACCGCGGCGGACGGATCGTCGCCGTGGGTACGCCGGAACAGATTGCCGAGGCCGCGGACTCTTATACAGGCAGATATTTGAAAGCGGAGTGGGATGCCCCTCGCACCGCGCACTGAGAAGCATTTCCAGTCCTCCGAGATGGTCCGCGACGTCGTCCTCGGCATGTCGGACGGTTTGACGGTGCCCTTTGCGCTGGCTGCTGGGCTGACGGGCGCCGTGGATTCCTCGCATATCATCGTGGTCGCGGGGCTGGCGGAAATCGCCGCCGGCTCGATCGCGAGGGGACTCGGCGGATACTGAGCCGCCCGCGGCGATGAGGATCATTATGCGAGCGAGCACGCCCGCGAAGAGCGTGAGATTGCCGAGCGCGTGCAGGACGAGTGTGACGAGGTCCATCACATTCTGGAATCCTATGGCTTGGAACGCGACGCCCGCGATCATGTCATCGCCGCGCTGGAACGCAATCCGGCGAAGTGGGCGGATTGGATGATGCGTTTCGAGCTGCGGTTAGAGAAGCCGGAGCCAGGCAGGGCGTTCGGATACGGGAAGGGGCGCTTCACGGGCGTGAATCCGGCCAAAAGCGCACTTCGCCCAACCTTGATTGGCGGATTGGCAGCCGGCGTGGCCTATGCGGTCGCCAAGCTGTTCACAGCGTGACGTGCGTCCTAGCGCCCCGAGCAGCCGAAGCGGCAGGTCTTGCGGAAGACCGTACAATTTTTTCGGGCCGCCTTGCCACGAGCCCGCTTGAGGCAGGTCTGGTATTCCAGGCTGCAGCGCGAATTGCATTGATCGCGGGCGACCGAGCCGGCGTTGGCCGGCACGAGCAACGCGGAAACCAGCGTGGATACCAACAACGTGGTCTTCAGAAAACGCATCCGTTTCATTCCTCCTGAGAACACTCTACTATGTACCATCGGTTTCGGTCACCAATTTCTCCACCGCGATCCAGTAAATAGCTGGTTTTCCATGGCGATCGCTCACGAAAATCACAAACTGGCTGTTCGGCGCAAAGGTGGGGTTCACCAGCGCCGCCGAACTCGACCGGTGTTCGGCCAGCGCCAGTTCCCGCTTGGCCGTCCGGGTCAACAGTAACAGATAGGGAGACGCCTTGCTCCCGCTGGCGCCAATGAACACGCTGGAATCGCCATTCCCATGGAAGCGAATGAACTGCGTAGTTTCCGCAATTGCCGCATCCGCTCCGGTTTCCGGTATGAATTCACGGAGGGCCGTTAGCTTCCTTGGGTCTGCCGGGCGGTTCAAATACTGCAGACCGCGGCCATCGGCGGTCCATCTCACCTGTGGTGTCTCGCCCTCGGCCAAGGGGAGGCGGCGATTGTGCTGCCCGTTGAAGTCGATGGTCCAGACTTCGTTGCCGCTGTAATAGACCAAGGAGTTGTGCCGCGGCCGCGGCAGAGGTTGGTGGAGTTCGCTTTGCGATTCCACCAGCATTCGCGCTGTCCCGCCATGCAGATTCACCAGATCCATACGGAAGCGGCCTGCTTTTTTCGCGGCGAACACGGCATGCCGGCCGTCGTCGCTGTAGTGAACGCCGGGAGATTTCTCCACATCTTCCGGTAGGCGGTAACGGTCGCGCGTCTTGCCGGCGGAAAAAGGTGTTTCCACGAGCCGCGTTCCATCCAGGTGCAGAAAGCCGCGATCGGCTGGCAACAATGCGAGCGAAGCCGGATCGAGCTGGGACGCTTCGGTGAGTTGCTTCGATTGCCGTGTCTTCAAGTCCATCTGGAACGCCTGCCAGCTCCCGGTCTGGTCGGAGGCGTAGAGCAGGGAGCGCGCGGTGATTCCGCGGTTGCCGGCCAGCGCCAACATGCTGGTGAATTGAGGATCGGTCAGGCGCACGACCACGAATTCGGTGGCCGGGTCGGCGTAGCGCGCGGCGACGGCGGGAAACGTCCGGCCTTTCCCGATGACTTCAGCGCGGCCCCATTGCGCGGCGTAGTTGGCCGCGAGCGATGCGAGGAACCAGCGGCGGCTCCACTTCTGCATGTTCTGATCGTAGCATTCGGATGCTAAGTTTCCGCCCGCTCGCGTGCCCGCTTGCCTACCCGGTATGATGTTCAAAGCATGGAATTCATAGATCTACGCAGTGACACTTGCAGCCAGCCGACGCCAGAAATGCGGGAGGCCATGGCGCGTGCCGCCGTTGGCGACGACGTTTATGGCGATGACCCCACGGTGAATCGCCTCGAAGCCGCCGTGGCCGAACTGCTGGGCACCGAAGATGCCGTCTACGTGCCGACCGGCACCATGTCGAACCAGATTGCCGTGCGGGCGCACACGCAACCGGGCGACGGTGTCCTGATCGACCACAGCTCCCACGTGTACACGAATGAAGCCGGCGGCATGGCGGCGCTCTCCGGCGTGCTGCCGCGCCTGTTGCCCGGCGTGCGGGGGATCTTCACTCCCGCTGACGTCCGCGCGATGCTGGGCGTGCCCAGCCGGTTCTCGGTCACTACGCTCGGGACCCCCATTCGTCTGCTGTGCCTGGAAAATACGCACAATGCCGGAGGCGGCAAGGTCTGGGGTCTGGATCAGATCCAGGCGGTGACCGATGTGGCGCGTGAGAAGGGTATCAGTACGCATCTGGATGGTGCGCGACTGTGGAACGCCTCTGTTGCCACCGGCATCCCCGAGAAGACTTACGCGAAGCACTTTGACAGCATCAGTGTGTGTTTTTCCAAAGGGCTCGGCGCGCCGGTGGGTTCGGCGCTTTGCGGCACTAAGGAATTCATCGCCCGGGCCCGCCGTTTCAAGCAGCAGTTCGGAGGCGGTTTCCGGCAGGCCGGTATCATCGCGGCGGGAGCGTTGTACGCGGTGTGCCACAACCGGGAGCGGCTCGCCGAAGACCACGCCCACGCCAAGCTGTTTGCCGAAGGAATTCAGGGCTGCCCGGGAATCGAGATCGATCCGGCGGCGGTGGAGACCAACATCGCCCGCTTCAAGATCACGAGCATGCCCGCGCCCGAGTTGGCCGAGCGCCTGTTCGCAAAAGGACTGCGGGTTCTTCCGGCCGGAGCAGACGGAATGCGGGCGATTCCTTACCTCAATATCTCGCGCCAACAGATCCTGGACGCGGTAGCGATCATCCGCGGCGTGTTGGGTTCTTAGGCTTCTAACAACCGCGGCAGCGCCCACAGCGGATCTGCCGGTTCGGAGAGTCCCAGTAGCTTTTTCCCGCGCCTGATATCCGCCACAAAGCGGCCGACTTCCTGGGCGCGTTCTTCGACGATGCGTACTTCCGACGAAGACCTGGTCAAACTCACCACGCGGTGAGCTAACTCCGCAATGGTGGCGCCCTTGCCGCTGCCGACGTTCACCGGCCCGCGAATGTAGCGGTCGAACCCGGCTTTGATCAGAGCGTCGACAATCGTATCGATCCAGACGAAATCCAGGATTTTTTGCGTTCCGTACACGGTCAACGGAGCGTTCGCGGCGGCGGCGGTTGCGAAGAGCGGGATCACGCGGTCGCGGTCGCCCGGACCATAGACGTTGGCCAAACGCAGCACAACGGTTTCGAGTCCCTGATGCGCCGCCAGGCGGCAGTAAACTTCGCCGGCAACCTTGCTTGCGCCATAGGCGTTCTTGGGCTGCATGGGCGCGGTTTCCGGGACGGGCAACGTCTTGGGATCGCCATAAGCTTCGCGCGATGAAGTGAAGACCACGCGCTTGACGTTGGCGCGCGCCGCGGCTTGTAAGACGTTGTAGGTCCCGACGACGTTGGTCGTGAAGGCGTAGCCGGCATCGGCGACGGCGCCCATTACGTTGGACTGCGCCGCGAGGTGAAAGACGACATCTTGTCCGTGCATGGCGTTTTCAACAGCCGCCGCGTCGCGGATGTCTATTTTATGGAAGGGTACAGGTGTGGGGAGGGAATGGCGTGAGTAGCCGCGATGCAGGTTATCGATAACGGCGGTCTCACAGCCCGTTAAGGACGTGAGCCGCCGTACCAGATGTCCACCGATGAATCCCGCACCACCGGTAACGAGAACCCGCACTTACTTCCGGGGAGCGTAAGGTCCGACTTCGACCTTGCCCTGGGTGTCCTTGAGGGTACCGAGCTCGGCCGCCACGCCGCGGGCGATAGCGGCGGTTTCGCTGGCGGCCTGGAAGCAGGTGAAGTCGGGACGGTCGCGCCAGGCGAACGGTCCGCAGAGGCGCTTGCCGGCGGCGATGGTGGCGTCATGCACTACGTTGATCA
This sequence comes from Candidatus Sulfopaludibacter sp. SbA3, assembly GCA_945861625.1. Taxonomy (GTDB): domain Bacteria; phylum Acidobacteriota; class Terriglobia; order Bryobacterales; family Bryobacteraceae; genus Palsa-187. The sequence continues at coordinate 820 of CAMAVI010000010.1, read as the reverse complement.
GGCGCTCGTAGTCCGGCGTGCCCATCTTGTAGCCGGAGAAATTGCCCAGATCGCCCGAGGCCGCAAACACGGCGGTAATGCCCGGAACCTTGGCGATTTCGGCGGCATTCTTGATGCCTTCCAGCGTCTCGATCATCACGATCAGCACGAGATTGTCGTTAATAGTGGCGCGGTAGCCACCCGGCACGCTACCCCAAACGCTGGGCGCGAAGGCCTGACCGCCGCCGTTGCTGCGCTTTCCCAATGGCGGGAAGAAAGCGAAATCACGCGCGCGAATCGCCTCTTCGACCGTATCCACGGTAGGAACCACGACCACTAGCGCGCCGGCGTCGGTGGCGTGCTGGATCTCGCGCTCATCGGCGTAAGCCAAACGCACGCCGGGGACGGCCTTGGCATGCGGGCAAGTTGCCCACATGTTGCCCACTTGATCCCAATCCTTGAAGCTGTGCTGCATTTCCGTCCAGATGAAGTCATAGCCGGAGTTGGCCAGGGCGCAGTAGGTGGAAGGATCGGTGGCGGCAAACAGCGTGCCGCCGGTCACTTTCTCGCCCGCCTTCAGTTTGGCCATTACCGGGTTCCAGATCTTGGTGGAGCCCGGCGCGGCGGTGAAATCCGGGCCGTACTTCCAATTGTTCATGTCGAACGCTCCCTGGTTGAGGGCGCCCGCCGGTGCGGTGCGAATCGCTCCGCTATCCTTACCCGCGGGAGCCGCCAGCGGAAAACGCGATGCGCCCGCATTCGCGTTGTTGGCGTAGGGGTCGGCGTTGGCCGGCGGTGCGTTCTGGGCTACGGCAGTTCCTAGAACCGCCGCGAATGTCAA
>CAMAVI010000009.1 GCA_945861625.1 Candidatus Sulfopaludibacter sp. SbA3 | reverse complement strand
CATCGCTGTTTTCAGAAGCCGCCATTGCACGCACGGACCTTGCTCTCCTTCCCAGGCCTAAAAAAACTGGAAATCAACGGACCCGTGACGAACTTGGGCTAGGGACAGCGGACTCAGGTCCCGTGACTTAGCCTGCGACTTATCCTGCGGCTCACCCTGTTGGTTTATAATCATTGCAGGATTTTGAATCCCCGGATTTGAAATCCCAAGTGTGTTGAGTCAAGGAATTGAACATGAACCTCAGGGTCATTGCGTGCTTGTTTGTTCTCGGTTTTCTGCTGATCGCCCCGGGCTTCTCGCAGCAGCCCGCGGCTGCGCCTCCCCCGGCGCCTACACCGGTAGTGGATAACCAGGAACCGTTACCGGCAGAAGCAGCGGCCATCCGCGTGGAAGTGAATGAGGTCATTGTGCCGGTGACCGTTACCGATGACAAAGGCCGCTTCGTCTCCAACCTGGAAAAGCAGGATTTTCAGGTTTTCGAAGAAGGGAAGCCGCAGAATATCAGCTTCTTTTCGCGCGAGCGCAGCCAGCCCATTGTGGCCGGTCTTCTCTTAGATTTAAGCAATTCCAGCCGCCAGCATTGGAAGGACTTCCAAACCGCCGCCACCGAGCTGATGTTGACTCTGCTGCCCGGTAAAGACAAGTATTCCGGCTATCTGATCGGTTACGGGAACAAGGCCGAGCTGATGATCAATACCACCAGCGACCCGGAACCGTTCGTTACCAAGATCCAGAACCTGAAGCCGGCCGGCGGCGCGGCGCTCTATGACGCCATCTACATGGCCTGCACCAACCGGACTTTGATCAAGGGCGAACCGTTCGAACCCCGCCGCGTGGTGATCGTCGTGGGCGACGGCAATGACAACTCCAGCACCAAGACACTCAAGGAAGTGTTAGAGGTAGCGCAGAAGAACCTGGTGACGATATACGGCATCAGTACGGTGGCCTATGGATTTGTCAACCCCGAAGCCAGCGACAATTTGACCAAGCTCGCCGAGGAGACCGGGGGACGCGTCGAGTATCCGCTGCAAAACGTCTACAAAGATGTGTCCGGCTTTCTCTCCCGGCCTTCCGATGAAGGCAATCTGGCGTTCAAGGCCGGCACGGGCGGCTTCGCGTCCGCGATCGCGGGCTCTCTGTTCCGGACCGTCGCCAACATCACGGGCGAGGTGACCACGCAATATATTTTGCGTTACATCCCCAACGAATCCGCCTCCTCCGACAAGCCCTTCCACGAGTTGAACGTGAAAGTATCGCTGCCGGACGTCACGGTGCGCGCCCGTAAGGGCTACTACCCCGTGGGCCGGTAAGACGTCCGTCGATCCGACGTGTCGATCGGACGTGACCGGAAACGCGGCCCGATGGGATATAATAGCCCTCCGCACGGTCGATACTCTTGATATCGCATGTTCGCCGCCCAAACCCACGCCGCACGCTATACCCTGGTCTCGGTAGAGTTACCGGGACGGGAGCCGGTTGCCGCGGGTGTTCTTCTCGAAGATCCGGCCAGTGACCGGGTTTTTGTCCGCCTGCGGCGCGACTGGGTCCGTTTTGCTCCGGAGGAAAGCGAAGTTCTGTCCGCTTTGGAAGACGAACTTTCGTCCCAGGCGGCCAGTGTGGGCGCCGCGCGCTTTTTCGTGAATCTGGAAGACACGCTGTCGAACACCGTGCGGGTGGGGGAGCGGCGCGACGTGATCGTCGAGGACTTTCCGCGCGCCCTGAATCGTCTGTACCGGCAGTATGTCCCATCCGAAGTACAGGGGTTCGTCACCCACCTGCCCCGTTACTCACTGGCGGTGGCCGCCGGACCGTTCCTGGAAAACCGGGAGGTCACGGAAGAAAACTGGGAAGAGGCGCCCCCCGGGCTGCGCCTGAGCAAGGAAATGTTCGTGGCCGGCATCGCCGGACACTCCATGGAGCCCCTGCTTCCGGACGGGTCGCTGTGCGTGTTCCGCCGGGGAGTCACCGGCTCACGGCAGGGCCGCCTGGTGCTGGTGGAGGCGCTCGCCGCAGGCGGGAACGACCGCTACACCGTGAAACGGTATCACAGCGAAAAAAAGCAAAGTCCCGACGGCCAATGGGTCCACGAACGCATCCGCCTGGAGCCGCTAAACCCTGAGTTTGAGTCGTGGTACCTGGACCCTGAAGAAGACCGTTACCGGATACTGGCGGAATTCGTCCAGATCTTAGATTAGTGTGGTTCTTGACTGAAGTATGATCAAGATTGGAATGGGAAGAGGAATCGCCATGCAACGCACCGCCCTGTTTCTCCTTTTGACCGCGTCCTGGATCACTTCCGCGGCGTCCGCCGCCGAAAAGTATGCGGGCCCGCGCCCGCCCAAGCCCGACATGCTGTACCTGATGCACGCCGATAACCTGGTGGCCACCGAGGCCGCCGAGGCCAAGCAGGAGACCGGCAAGAAGGACGAGACTGTCTACAGCCTGCCCGGCGCGAACTCTTCGGCGCGCACGCCGCTGGTGGAACCCATTTTTCTGATCGAGGCGGACAAGATTCTGCCCGAGCGCCTGGAACTGTACCGCTGGGAAGTAAAGAACGGCCACCGCGAACTGCTGGTGAAGAGCGGCAAGAAGGGCGGCGCGCGCCCGCTGCACCTTTCCGTCACGAAACTCGACGGCAAGCTGTACCGCGTGGAAGCGTCCGAGCCTCTTACCGAAGGCCAGTACTCCGTTTCGCCCAACGATTCCAATCGCGTATTTTGTTTCGAAGTTTTCTGAACGGGGCGTTCTGCCCCCCCTGGTCTCCTAGGCGGTTCTGCTAGAATCGAGACTTTGGCCTCGTCGTGGCCCCGTTAGGATTCCTTGTTTCGCCGCACTTTTAGAAGCTTTCAGCATCGCGATTTCCGGAGGATGTGGATAGGCGCCTGCACATCCACCATCGGAACCTGGATGCAGTCGGCCGCACAGGCCTGGCTGGTCTACGATATCTCCCACGACTCTTTTTATCTCGGCTTGGACGCCTTTCTGGCGCAGTTTCCCATCATTTTGTTTTCGCTGGTGGGAGGCGTGGTCGCCGACCGCATGAACCGCCGGAATCTCCTGCTGGTCTCTCAATACGTGCAAATGGCAACGGCGTTTATCTTGACGGCGCTGGTGATGGCGGACGTGGTTCAGGTATGGCATATCCTGTGCCTGTCGTTCGTTGTCGGCACGGCGCAGGCCTTTGGCGGACCCGCCTATCAGGCGCTCCTGCCGACGCTGGTCGGCAAGGACGACATTCCCAACGCCATCGCCATGAATTCGATCCAGTTCAATATCGCGCGGGTCATCGGACCCACGCTGGGGGGCATTGCGCTGACTACGGCGGGCGCGGCGTGGTGTTTCGGGTTGAACGGATTGTCCTTCCTCGCGGTCATTGCTTCTCTCTATCTCATTCATGTCCGCTACGTTCCGGCCAAGTCCACCGAGCCGATTTTGAAAAGCATGCGCGAGGGGATCGGCTTCATCCGCAACAAGCCGGGCATGGACGGCCTGATCGTGCTGGCCTTCGGCATGACTTTGCTGGCGATCCCCTTGCTGACCTTCCTGCCGGTTTTCGCCCGCGACGTACTGCATAGCGGACCGAAAGGCTTCACGCAGTTACTCGCGGTTTCCGGCGCGGGATCGGTGTGCGGCGGATTGATCGTCGCCACCTTCGGGAAAATCGAGGGCCAGGGCCGGTCCGCTCTGATGATATTGGTGCTGTTGGGCGGCATCATTTTTGGCTTCTCCCAGTCCACGGCGATGCCGCTGTCGTTGGTGCTGATTTTCTGCTCCGGCGCGGCGATGATGATGTCCATGTCCATGGTGAGTTCGCTGGTACAGGCTGTGGCATCGGATGAAATGCGCGGACGCGTGATGAGCGTCTACAACGTGGCGTTCCGCGGCGGCATGCCCATAGGCAGCATTGTGCTGGGAAAACTGATTCCGATTTTCAGCGCTCCGGTCATCATGGGCTGGACCGGGGCTCTTCTTGCGGTGCTCGGTCTGTACTATCTGCTGGTGCAGCGGCGCGTGGCGCAACTGTAGACCGGAAACCCGGGACCGGAAACCCGGGACAGTACACTTAAACACCAATTATGATTGCGCTACTGAAATTGTGTTTGAGTGTACTGTCCTGGGTTTTCCCTATAATCAAAGAGTGAGAATCGCTTACCTGGACGCGTTTTCCGGCATCAGCGGCGACATGACAGTCGGCGCGCTGCTCGACGCTGGAGCTCCCTCGGAAGCCCTTATTGACGCCCTTAGAAGCCTGGACCTGGGCGCGCGCTATGAGGTGGAGAAAACCCGGCGCGGCGGCGTCACCGCATCGAAATTCAACGTGATCACGGAAGCGGCCGATCAAAAGCATCGCCATCTCAAGCACATCCTGGGCATCATCGAGCAAGCTCCGATCGCGGATCGGGCGAAACAAAATGCATCCAGCGTGTTTCAGCGCCTGGGCGATGCCGAAGCCCGCGTGCATGGCGTTCCGGTGGAGAAAGTGCACTTCCATGAAGTCGGCGCGGTCGATTCGATCGCCGATATCGTCGGGGCGTGTGTAGCGCTCGACCTGCTCGACATCGGCGAGATTCATACATCGGCAATCAATGTAGGCAGCGGCACCGTCAACACGGAACATGGCATGCTTCCGGTTCCCGCGCCAGCGACCGCCGCGCTCCTCGAAGGCAAGCCGATCTACGCGCGTGGCCCCGCCATCGAACTCACCACGCCCACGGGCGCGGCGCTCGCTACTGCGCTTTCGGCGAGCTTCGGCGCACTGCCCGCCATGAGCATCTCGACTATCGGTTACGGGGCGGGCGATCACGATTTCAAGGGACACGCCAACGTACTGCGCGTGCTGGTGGGGGAGCGCACCACTGCCACGGAAGCCACGCTGGTCAGCGTTCTGGAAGCCAATATCGACGATTCGAGCCCTCAGGTGCTGGGTTACGCCCTGGAACGGCTGCTCGCGGCCGGCGCTCTGGATGCCTCGCTGTCGCCGCTGCAGATGAAGAAGAATCGTCCGGGCGCGCTATTGCGCGTGATCGCGCGTCCGGAAGACCAGGAACGTCTTGCCGATATCATATTTGCGGAAACCTCCACGCTGGGCCTGCGCATTTATCCGGCTGAGCGCCGCGTCGAAGAACGCCGCATCGTCGAAGTGGAGACGCCGTTCGGCAGAGTGCGCGGAAAAGTGTCCGGGCATGGCTCCTTCACGGCGGAGTATGACGATTGCCGGGCGCTGGCGCAGCAGACCGGGATGCCACTGCCCAAGATCATGACGGCCGCTCAGGAAGCATTTTTGAAAATTACCAGATGAAATATTACCTAACGACACCCATCTACTACGTCAACGCCGCGCCGCACATCGGCCACGCCTACACGACCATTGCGGCCGATACCATCAAGCGCCTGAAAACCATGCAGGGCTACGACGTAGTGTTGACTTCGGGCACCGATGAACACGGCCAGAAGATTGAGCGAGCGGCCGCCGCGGCCGGCAAAACCCCGCGGGAATTCACCGATGTCATCGCCGAAGAATTCGCGCGGCAGTGGCGGATCCTGGGACTCGCTGTCGACCGCCAGCAGCGCACCACGGCTCTCAATCATGCCGCCGCCGTGCAGGATCTATTCAAGCGCTGCCTCAAGAATGGCTATATCTATAAGGGCAGCTACACAGGCCAATACTGTGTCTTCGATGAACTTTACATCAACGACGCCAAGCCTGGCGACCCGTGCCCGGATTGCGGACGGCCCACGGAGACGGTTAGCGAAGAGAACTACTACTTCAAGCTATCCGCGTTTCAGGACAAACTCCTGGCGCTATACGAGAAACAGCCCGACTTCATACTTCCCGAGACGCGCCGCAACGAAGTTCTCGCTTTCATCAAACAGGGTTTGAGCGACCTTTCCATCAGCCGCACCACCATCAAGTGGGGCATTCCGGTGCCCGACGAAGAGAAGCACGTGTTCTATGTATGGTTCGACGCGCTCGCCACATACATGAGCGCCGTCGGCGGCGAGAATCTGTGGCCCGCTGATTTGCACCTGATCGGCAAAGAGATCGTCCGCTTTCATGCTATCTATTGGCCCGCGTTCCTGATGGCCGCGGAACTGCCTTTACCTAAGCGCATCTTCGCGCACGGCTGGCTGCTATTTGAGAATGACAAAATGAGCAAATCGCGCGGCAACATCGTGCGCGCGACACCGATCCAAAAGGTATTGGGCACGGACGCCTTGCGCTACTTCCTGCTGCGCGAGGTGGTCTTCGGGCAGGATGGCAGCTTCAGCTACGACGCACTTTTGGGCCGCTATAACTCGGACCTGGCCAATGGCTGGGGAAATCTCGCCAGCCGTACTTTAGCCATGATTCAGCAGTATCGCGGCGGCGTGATTCCGGCTTCCGGCGGCGATCAGCAGATTGCGCAGACCGCGCGTGAATTCACGGAGCGGGCTTTGGAAAGTTTCGAGCGCTTCGAGTTTTCGAAAGCATTGGAAACGATCTGGGGCCTGATTGGCGCGGTGGATAAATACATTGTCGAGCAGGCTCCCTGGAAACTCGTCAAAGCCGGAGAGGCAGAGGCCAAGAAATTGGATGAAGTTCTCTATACATCCGCCGAAGCGCTGCGAGTGGTCACCGCGTTGGTGGCTCCCGTGCTTCCCGAGTCGGCCGCCAAGATTTGGGCGCAATTGGGATTCGCGACCTCCATCGCGGAAGTAAGATCGGTGGATTTGCATTGGGGCCGCCTGCAAGGCGGACAGAAGCTGGGCGCGACGGGAGCGGTATTCCCCCGCGCCGATGTGAAAACCGCGGTCGACAAAATCATGGAACTCGAGAACGAAGAAGTCGCGCGGCAGCAGCAGTTGCTGGGCAAGTCTGCTCCCGAAGCCGCGGCGCCGGAAGCGCAAGCGGCGGGGATCAAGATTGAAACGCCTGAAATCACCATCGACGATTTCGTCAAAGTGGACCTGCGCGTCGGTATTGTGCGCGATGCGGGGCCGGTGAAGGGCGCCGACAAGCTCTTGCACCTGCATGTGGATATCGGCGAGGCGGAACCGCGCAGCATCGTGGCGGGGATCGCCACGGCCTACAAGCCGGAAGCGCTGGTGGGACGCAAAGTGGTCATCGTGGCCAACCTCGCGCCGCGCAAGCTACGCGGCTTGACGTCGCAGGGTATGATCGTGGCCGCGTCCCTGGAAGGCGGCCAACCGGTGCTTGCGAGTTTCCTCGAAGAAATCCCCATCGGTGCCCGGCTCAAATAGTCAATGGCCGTGAAGCTGATCGATTCCCACTGCCATCTCGATAACGAGCAATTCGCCGAAGACCGCGAAGCCGTCATCGAGCGAGCGCTCGCGGCCGGCGTCGAACACATGGTCGCCATCGGTTCGGGCGACGGTCCTCCGGACCTCGAAGCCGGCATCCGGCTGGCGGATCGTTATCCGTTCATTTACGCAACCATTGGAGTGCATCCCCATGATGCCTCCAAAGCGGACGGCTCAACTTACCGCCGGCTCAGTGACCTCGCGGCACATCCCAAAGTCATCGCGTTCGGCGAAATGGGGCTGGACTATCACTACGACCACTCCCCTCGCGATGTCCAGCGCGATGTTTTTGTGGAACAGATGCGGATCGCGCGTGACGCACGCAAGCCCATCGTGATTCACACGCGCACGGCTTGGCCTGACACAATCGCCCTGCTCCGCGAGCATTGGACCGAACCCGGGAAGCAGTTCGGCGGTATCATGCACTGTTTTTCAGAGGGTCCGCGCGAAGCCGAGGAAGCGCTGGCACTCGGATTCTATATCAGCTTCGCCGGCGTCGTGACTTTTCCCAAGGCCACTTCGCTCCAAGAAGCGGCCAAGATCGTTCCCGCCGACCGGCTGTTGATTGAAACCGATGCTCCGTTTTTGGCTCCCGTACCCAAACGCAGCAAGCGCAATGAACCCGCGTTTGTGGTCGAAACTGCCCGGAAGTTGGCGGAACTGCGTGGCACTACCCTGGAGGAAATCGCACGGATCACGTCCGCCAATTGGCGGCGGCTGTGTCTGGATTCGCGGGATTAGGCTACACTGAAGCAATCTCATGGCATTTGGAAAGATCGGCCAGGCGCTGTCGGCAGTCGAAATCTTCGACTTGGTCCGCACGGATCTGGAAAAAGTAGAGCGCGAGATCGGGCTGGAATCGGTAGCTTCGGTCGAGGCCATTAACTATATCAACCAATACCTGCAATCGGGCGGCGGCAAGCGTTTGCGCCCTATTCTGGTACTGCTTTCGGGCCGCATGTTGGGCGACCCCAACCCCACGCTGATCCGCATGGCGGCGGTGGTGGAGATGATTCACACGGCAACGCTGGTTCACGACGACGTGATCGATCTGGCCAAAACACGGCGCGGCCGGCCCTCGATTAACGTCGTGTGGGGCAATCACACGTCCGTGCTTTCCGGCGATTGGCTCTACATGCAAGCCTTCCAACTGGCTCTGCGTGAACGCAGTTTTCCCATGCTGGATGTACTCATCAACCTCACCCAGATGATGGTGGAAGGCGAGTTGCTGCAGCTAGAGCGCATTGGCAAGATCGGCGTCACCGAAGCCGACTATTTCGAACTCATCGACCGCAAGACGGCCAGTCTGTTTTCCGCCTGTGCTCGCCTGGGCGCCATGAGCGCGGGAACCGGGGAAGCCGTGGAAATCCGCATGGCCGACTATGCGTGGAATCTGGGCATCGCGTTTCAACTGGTAGATGATATTCTCGATTTCACTTCACGGGAGAAGATTTTGGGCAAACCCGTGGGCAACGATCTGCGCGAAGGAAAAGTCACGCTGCCGTTGATCTATGCTCTGGAAACCGCCGACGCCGAGGAGCGCAAGCTGGTGGAAACCGTCCTGGCCGATGGCAATTACGATCAGGTGCCTTTCGGTAAGATCCTCAACGTTTTGCACCGCCATCGCGGCATTGAGCGTACTCAGGAGCGCGCACAAGCCTTCACTGAGAAGGCCCGCACCATCATCGCCGGCTTCCCCGCGTCTCCCTATCAAAAGGCCTTGACCGCTATTACGGATCTCGTGACTGCCCGGGATCACTAGAACAGCCTTTTCGCCGCGCCACGTGGGGTGTTATAAGCCGTGTGTATGAGCACGAAGGCTGGTATTCCGGTTGAAAAATACCTGCACACCAGCTACCCCGACCTGGACCGAGAGGACCCGCGCGTAATTTCAGGCGAAGTTCGGGGCAGGCAACCACCGGCAATTGCCTGCGCAAGGCCTCGAAAAATACAATCAGAAGGGCTTGGGTCCTAGAGTGAAGATATTCGGGCAAACTACGCTCCACGACCTCGCCATCCCGGTACTCTTCCAGCTTCTCGCGAACTTTGCTCAGCCGGTTGTACGCCCGCGAAACGGGTTTGACCGAAGTCAACGCGCTGCCCGTGCCCGAACTTGGTGTAACCGTGACTCCCAACGACATCTTCGAGTCATTTGACTTTAACCCCGATACAAGGCGTTCGCGTGAATGTATTCGGCGACCGCTGGCGGCAGTTCCACCGGCGTTTCTCCCCGCGCCAGCGCATCACGAATGGCTGAAGACGACACCGGTGAAGGGAGAGAGTCCAGCCAGTGCACGCGCGCTCCGGGCGGAACGGCGACCTGGTGACCCGGGCGAGCGACCACGATGAATTCCACGGCGCGAATGACGTCTTCCCAGCGGCGCCAGGTCCGGATTTCCGCAAAAGCATCCGAGCCAATAATGAAGAATACTTCGCCGTTTTGGGCCTTCACCCGTTCGATGCTATGAATCGAATAGCTCTTCGCCACACCTTCCTCCATGCGTGACGGAACAAAATGAGGATCGGCGGCGCAGGCCAGTTCCACCATCCGGTAGCGATGCTCATAGGGCGTGTCGGCGTGTTTATGCGGCGGATTTCCGGCGGGGATGAATAACACCCGGTCCAAAGACCAGCGGGCGGCGGCTTCGCGCGCCATCGCCAGGTGCGCGTTATGGATGGGGTCGAATGTGCCGCCAAAAATCGCGGACCTCATCTGAGTCCTTCCGTGATTTGCCGCATCAATTCTTCTTCTCTTTCAATCTCAATGCCGATCTTCAGCCAGTACAACTTCAGCGGCGACACGATCGCGCACGCATCGCCGCAAAGATTCAAGGCGTCCTTCTCCGTGGTCACCAGTACTTCCGCCCCCGCCGCCTGGGCCTGCGCCAGGAGCCGCTGCAACTCCACGGGACGATAGGAGTGATGATCGCCGAAGGCCCAGTGGAAGACTACATCGAGCCTCAATTCTTCGAGCGTACTCCAGAATGACCGCGGATTGCCGAGCCCACAAAATGCAGCGACTTTCCGGAACGGCGGCTCCATCGCCGGCGCACTCAGTGACGAGTACACGTCGATCCACTCGCGCGGAATCACCCGGCAGCGGTAGATCGGCGCAACCGAGTTATGGGCGCGCAACTGACGTTCCAGCCCGGTATTGTGGTGGCCAGGTTCCGCGCGCGTCAGAACAATGGCGGTCGCACGGCGTAAGCTGTCCGCGGGTTCCCGGCCGCGGCCCAGTGGGAACACACCGCCGCCAAAAGGATTCAATCCGTCAATCAAAACGATATCGTGCCGGCGCGCCAGTTTGAAATGTTGAAACCCGTCGTCCAGCAGAAACACGCCCGGAGCGAAGCCGCGCTCCAGTTCCAGTCCGACCCGGTAACGATCGCTGCCTATCCCAATGTGCGCATGCCCCGCGCGCAGCAGCATCTGCGCTTCGTCCCCGGTGAGATATTGGCTGGCGGCTTCGCCGCGCCCAACAATGACCACCGGCTCGGGTGACTTGCGCTTATACCCGCGTGTGAGAATCGCGGGATCGTGTCCGGCTTCATGCAACCTTGCCGCGAGGTGCGCCACCATCGGAGACTTTCCCACGCCCCCCATCGTCAACCCGCCCACGCTGATCACAGGCGCATGCAAGGTGTGGCGTCCCAGGCCGCTGGTCGCGATGTTCAGATGGTGACCGGCTCTCCAAACCCAGGATAGGGGGACCAGAAACACACGCGCCAGCCAATACGGAACAGGCGCGGGAACGCCGTCGGAAAAGGCGTCCCAAATCTGACTCGCGATCCGTTCGGTGACGCCCCGTTTGCTCTGGGCGACGCCGCGGGCTCGTTCTCCCATGGCCGAATTGCCGTTGAGCAACTCCTCAACAGCCGGGGCTAACTCGGATGGCGCCACGATCCGGCGAAGCGCCTGAGCCTGATGGAATTCCTCGGCGATCGCCGCGAAGTTTTCCATGTGCGGCCCGGTAATTACGGGCTTACCGAAGTACGCGGGCTCCAGGATGTTGTGGCCGCCGCGGTTGGCGAGCGTTCCGCCCATGAAAACAACATCGGCGCGCTCGAACAGCGCGGCCAGTTCACCCATGGAGTCGAGCAGCAGGACTCCCGGCAGTTGAATGCACTCAAGCGCCGTGCGCCGCGTGAACGCGATACCGGCGCGCGCCAACTTGTCTGCCGCCATCGCAAAACGTTCCGGCCGGCGCGGGACGAGGATTAAAAGCAGATCGGGATGCGTGGCCGCCACTTCATGAAAGGCGTCGATGACCACGTCGTCCTCGTCCACATCGCCTGAATCGGCCGGCGGCATGGTGCTGGCGGCGACCCAGATCTTCCCGGGACGTGTTCGATCCAAGAACTCCACAATCTCCGCGGGGACACCGGCAGCGGGCGGCGCGAAATCATATTTGAGGTTTCCCGCTGCTTGCACGCGGCCCACGGGCGCGCCCGCCAATACGTAACGCCGGGCATCTTCTTCGGTCTGCGCCAGAATCGCGTCGGGCTGCGCAAGCGCATGGCGGAAAAACCAGTTCCAGCGGACGTAGCGCGGAAGCGCGCGGCCAGAGATGCGGCCATTCACAACCAGCAAGGACGCCCCCGCGCGTTTCACTTCCCGGTACAGGTTGGGCCAGATCTCCGTTTCCAGCACCACTACGAGTGACGGACGCAGCCGCCGCAGCACTTTGCGCACGATGCACCGGTAATCGAGCGGCGCATAGAAAACGCCGTCTACCAGTTCCACCAATTTTTGCTCCGCCATGGCCCGTCCAGCCAGGGTGGTTGTGGACACAAACAGTTGTACCGACGGCCTTTCCGCGCGCAGCCGGCGCAAGAGCTCCGTCAGAGATAGCACTTCACCAACTGAAACGGCGTGAAACCAAATGGCCCCGCTGCCCGTCGTCTCTAGAGAAGCGGGAAGCGAGCCGAGGCGCTCGCCCAGGCGGCGGAAGTACCTGCGGTCGCGAATTCCCCTGTAAAGTAGATACAGGGCAACCGCCGGCGAGAGAGCATCTTCGAGCAGTTGGTAGAGGAAATAGATGAGACGCGTGGCAATAATCGTTCTACTGAGTATAGCGGTGGCGGCGGCCGCCGACAAGGAGAAGACGCGTTTTGCCCCGGGTCCGGCGTCGTCTTACCCGTCGCACCAGACGCTCGATAAGATCACCATCGCCGCCGTGCCGTTCCTTAGTGACGCCGATACAGCCGCGGCCTTCGGGAAAGTGAACCCCAACAAGTACGGGATTCTGCCCGTGCTGGTGATCCTCGAAAACGGCACAGGAAAAGCCTTGCGACTGGGCTTGAACACCGCCTTCGTGAACGCCAGCGGCAAGCACGTGGACGCCATAGCGCCTGACGACGTGCAGCGGCTCGGTGCGGTCACCAAGACGCCGCGCATCGGGGGAAGCAACCCGCTCCCCTTGCCTCTGCCCACGAGGGTGAAGAAGGGACCGTTGAACGTTTGGGAGATCGAGGGCCGCGCGTTCTCCGCCAAACTTCTGCCGGCCGGCGAGCGAGTGTACGGATTCTTCTACTTCAACGTCGATCATGAGCCGGGCTCACGGCTGTATCTAACAGGGATTCGCGACGCCAGCTCAGGCCAGGAGTATTTCTACTACGAAGTACCACTGGACAAACAGTAATGGAAAACAGTAACGGACAAGCAGTAGCTAGAAGTTCACAATCGCCGCGAACGACGCCGGGTCGAGGCTCGCGCCGCCCACCAGAGCGCCGTCAATTTCCTCCTGCGCCATCAGCCCCTTGACGTTATCGGGCTTGACACTGCCGCCGTAAAGAATACGGCACGCATCCGCCGCTGCCTGTCCGTAGCGCTGAGCGACTTCGGCGCGCAAGACACGGTGTGCGTCCGCCGCCATCTCGGGAGTCGCGGTTTTGCCCGTGCCGATCGCCCATACCGGCTCGTAAGCGATTACGATCTTAGCGAATTGCTCCGGCGTCAGCGCGCCGATGCCACCCGTGAACTGCGTGCGCAGGACGCTTTCGGTAGCTCCGGCTTCGCGTTCCTCCAGCCGCTCGCCCACGCATACGATGGGGTTCAATCCTGACGCCAGCGCCGCCTGCGTTTTTTTCAGGACAGTCTCGTCAGTTTCGTGAAAATATTGGCGTCGTTCGCTGTGGCCGATGATCACCCAGCGCGCGCCGATTGCCGCGAGCATGTTGCCGGAAACTTCTCCGGTATAGGCGCCTTCTTGCAGCCAAAACAGATCCTGTCCGCCGACCTCGACGGAACTGGCGGACGACGCCGCCACTGCCGCCGGGATGTTCACGAAGGGCGGACAGATCACGATTTCCGCGCGCTTGCGGTCCGCAATCGCCGGCATGAATTTCTCGAAAAAAGCGGAAGTTTCGGCGGCAGTCTTGTACAGCTTCCAATTGCCGGCCATGACGGGTTTGCGCATGTAATCCCAGCATACCAACCGGTGCCCGGAGCTTACGTTAGCCGAAGGTGCTTGAACTCTTTGATAAGTTGGAAATCCGTACGGACGCTGGCGATGGTTTCGCCCCGCTGTTCAATGCGAGCCGCGTCGGTGATCCCATAGCGGTCCGCCGCCATCTGGAGATACTCGACGCGCGCCGGGTCGATTCCCATGATGCGGCAGCAGGTGGCATCCACGGCGGGCAGATCGGAACCCATCACCATCACACCGGCTTTCTTGGGAGTCCCCTGAATAGGCCCGTTGCCTTCCATGCCCATGATGCCGTCGACAATGGCGAAGCTCTTGGGGCCGAACAAGCGCGTCAGTTCGACAATCGACTTCGGTATCCCGATATGATGCAATTCGTTCTTGGGCCACCCATATACGGAGCCCGGCACTAGCCCGAAGAAGTTCTTCATCGACAGCGTCGCGCCGGCCCAGTGATGCGTCTTCATCTTAGCGAGCGACACGATCACGTCGGCGGCCAGCACCGTATTTGGGAAGTAAAACTCCGCGCGATCGGCGAAGCCCTGGACCGGACTCACGTCATCGCGGTTGAGATCGACGAACACGTCGTCAAAGTCCTTGATTTCCGAGCGGTAGCGCGTCAGCTCCGCGATCGCAAAGGTATCGCGTCTATGTCCAGGCCCTTCCGCAATCTTGACATCCGCCGCGCCCAGCGTACGAAAGACGTCGAGAGCAGTGGCAACTACTGCAACATCTGTGTTGATGCAGGTATTGGGGTCGAATTCCACAAAGTTCGGTTTCAGCAGAACGGATTTTCCAGTCACGTCGAGCCCGCACTCCAGAATGCCCTGCATCATGATGCCTGCAAGATCACGCGAATAGGAATCCGCTTTTACGATCACGGCGCTCGAAGTCTGTGTGGAGAGCGGAAATTTTGCCTCACTCTTCGGCTTCTCTCCGCGGCCTCCGGTGTAGCCCGCATATCCGGCAACGGCTCCCGCCCCAGCAATCGCCAGGAATTCACGCCGGTCAGGATTCAAGCCGCACTTCATTTAAACCGCACCCCCGGAAAGCGCCGGTGTCTTGAAAAAGCGGAAGTTCCCTTCAGGCGCGGCCAGGGCTTCCACAGCGGTGATGACCAGGTCAGCAGGAGACTTGCCTGCCGGTTCGGGTGGATTTACATCCATTCCATGTAGCCGCATGGCGATGGTGAGCCAGGCGCGCGCCATCGGCGAAGGCGTCTCGGCAATTTGCTTCCGAGCAAGATCAAACGCTTTCCCCATGTCCTTACGGCCCTGCAAGGCCACCAACGCCAGGGCCGTCGTTTCAGGATAAGAAGGTAATTCCACGCCAAGAACCTTCGGGCTTCCGTAGTTCCAACCGCCGTCACGGCCGCGTACATCCAGAAGCTGGGCTTCGCCCGTCTGAACCCGTTCCCTTAATTCTTTACTGGATAGTTTCGGCGCAGCCAGCTTGAGAGCCACCAGCGCATGTACGGTGGGTTCCACCCATCCGGAGTTCCCCGGCCTCCACGGCCAAGCCTTCAGCGCCACATTACGGCCGTAATCGACCAGGCCAATGCGCGAGAATACGACCGCCAGCCAATTAGTTTCCACGCCGGCTGCGCCCACCAGCCACGCGATGCCCTTCTGGAGCGGCGCGTCCCATTCGTTGCGGGCCATGGCGATGGTCGCGCAGAGGGCCGTCCCCCAACCGGAGGCCTTCACGCCCGCCGAGGGCGGCCAGCCGCCATCGGGAAGCTGCCAGGAGCGAAGCAGGGCCCACGCACGGTCCGCCGCCGGTTCGCCGTGCAGAGCCAGCGCGGCGTAAGCCGTGGGCTCCAGCCAGGAGGCCTTTCCCGGGACAAATCCCCAACCGCCGTCCGGATTCTGGCTCCGGCGAAGCGTTTCCAGGCGTGTTTGCAAGCCCTCTTTCAGGTCCTGTTTCGGGTACGATAGCCCGCTCTGGGTGAGAACGTCTGGCACGAGGGTACCATCGGTGGAAACCTTTGATTCCTTTAGGGAGGGTTGGGGCTAGAACCTCAAAGCGGGACTAAAGTACTATTTACACTCTAGGGGGTTCCGCTTACAGTAAATAAGGTCATTCGCTAAGGATCGTATCCGTGAATCAACTGCTCATCCAGTACTCATACCTGCAGGTGTTGGACCTCATGACCACCCTGGCCTTTCTTCTGCATGGCATCCAGGAAGGAAACCCTTTGGTACGGTTTGCGATGAAGTTTACTTCGAACCCGATCGCAGGGCTGGTTCTCATCAAGTGTCTGGCGCTGGGCTTGGGAGTTTACTGTTGGCAATGCGGGCGTCAGCGTCTGCTGACCCGGATCAATATCCTGTTCGCGTTAGTGGTGGCTTGGAATCTGGCGGCGTTGATCGCCGGCGGCATGGGCGTGGTCTAAACTAACCGCCCGCAAGCGGATAGCGAAGCGTATCCAATAGCCAGTCCCTGTTCGCCGCGACATCGTGGTCCAAACGGCGGCACAACTCCTCACGCTGTTCAAATAACCGGTAGCCGGCACGAGGGCGCAGATAACCGCGCGCTTTCGGATCGCGTTCGAACAGCTTGTCTTCCCCGATCTCAGCGGCTTCCTGCTCGTAACGCTTGCGGTTATCCAGCAACGCCTTTACCAAGAACGGCATGAGCATGGAGTAATCCGCTTGCATGCTCTCGGTGGCTTGCAGGTACGTGTCTTTGTCCACCTTGCCCCAGGTGACGGCTTCCGCCGGAGGGCACGATGACAACGATCCGTCGGTCACCGGCGCGGTGACAATCTGAACGTCGAAGTTGTAGCCGCGGACGTTGGGAATCCCCAGCACTTGGCCCAGCGCGGGCTCGGGTTGCAGATTGTAGTTCTTGGGAACGCCGCCGCCCAGGATCAGGGTCGCGAGCGACTTGGCGGAGTTGTCGAACAGTCCCCAGCGGTGGTAGGCGCAGGCTTCGTAAACTTCGGCGTGCAGGTCGAGCTCGAATTTGTAGGACTCGATCATGCCGGCCCGTTGCATGGCCCACAGCTTCATGGAATTCAGGAATACGCTGCCGTCTCCGGGCGCGCCCACGAAGATGGGAATCGCCAGACGATTGCACGTGGCAAGCAGACCTTGTGTGACCCGGTTGAATTTTTCCTGGCGGGCGAAGAACGCGCCCAAACGGTAGCGCAGTTCCGTGCCCGTCATCTGCTTCTGGAATTCGGGAAGGGAGAGCATGGCCGTGAGGAAGCGGTCCTGATCCAGCAGGACGTCCTCATCAAAGGCCATGTCGGTGACGCGGATGGTCCGGTCGTCGCGCAGCGCGCCGTCATCACCCCAGATGGGCACTTCGAAAACCGGTCCGTCCCGGTGCGCGTCGAGCGAGCGGTGACCATCGTGGTAACACACGGCGTCCGTGGTGGACAGATACGCCACCCATCCGGTTTCGAGCAACGGGATCAACCACGCCTGGTGCTGGCCGGAAACGGTCACGGGTCCCGCGACGGCGAGCGTCAACGGACACCCTTGCCCGATCGCGAGGTCGAGGATGGTGTAGATGCGGCGCAGAAACGCTCCGCCGAAGGCCGGGAAGCAGTGCGTGATCAATTCGCTGAGTGTGTGGCACTCATCGACACGTTTTACCTGAACAGGGGGACGGCGGGACATAAACTTCGATGTTACTCGAACTGGCGGCGGAAACTGGCCAGGGTTTGTTTCAATTCGGCGACTTCGCGCTCCAGCGCTTCCACGCGGGCTTCCAGGGGAGAAGAGGTGCTCGCCTCCGCGGGCGCGTCGGACGCCGCTATTGCGTCCGGAGCGCCTTCCAAGACCGCGCCACCCAAAACGTGCCCCCAGCGTCCGCGGGCCAGCGGCGCCACTAAAGGCTCAGGCTCGTGCGCGGCCAGCGCTTCCAGGCAACGCTCCACTTCTTCCAACTCGCCGAATTCGTACATTCGTTCCGTGCGGCCGCGCAGTTCGCCCACCGTCTGCGGCCCGCGCAGCATCAACACGCAGAGTACGGCGGACTCACGGCGCCCCAGATTCAGCTTTTCGCCCAGCAAGTGACCGTACTTTTCGACGCGGTGCCCGGCCCCGCTGACTTTCACCGCCAGCCCCTTGTTCCGCAGCAGCGCGAGGGCCTGCTGCACCGTAGCCTCGTCGTAGTTCACCACCGGCTCACGGCTGGATTTCTGGTTGCACGCATTCACCAAGGCGTTCAGCGTGAGCGGATAATATTCCGGCGTGGTGATTTCTTTTTCAAGCAGCGCGCCCAGGACGCGCACCTCAATTGGGTGCAGGGGTTCCATGGGATTCTCCTTGCGGAGACGGACTACTCTTTCTTGCCTTCCGCGGCCTTCTCTCCGGCCGGAGCAGCTGCACCCGCTTCACCCGACGCCGCCACTGCCGTCGGCGGATGCAGATTGGTCGGCTGCAAGTTGCCGCGCGAACCGATGTCGATAAAGCAGAACAGCAAGAAGATTCCCAGGAACAGATAACCGGCGACGGCAATAATGGCGTTCACCGCCTTATCGTGCAATAGGTGCATAAAGAAAAGCCCGACAATGGTTGCCTTGAAGGTGGCAATCGTCAACGCGATCACCACGTTGGCTGCTGGCGACCCGAACTGAATATACGAGGCGCCCACGGTAATGATCGTGAGGATCAAGAGCGTAACCAGCGTGATTACGTGGGCTCGCGCTTCTTTGCGGGGATCGTGAGTATGTTCGCTATGCGTGCTCATGAGATTAGGTAGTACAACGGGAACAGATAAATCCAGATCATGTCGACCAAGTGCCAGAACAAGCCCACCAGATCGACCGGCGTGTAATATTTGTCGGAAAATTCGCCGCGCTTGGCGCGGATCGCCAACCAGCTCAGCATACCCATACCGATCAGCACGTGCAGGCCGTGTAGGCCGGTCATCATGAAATAGAAACTGAAGAAAGCGGAGTAGCCGTGGCTGCCGGCGATCAAATCGCCTTCGTGATGATAGAACATGCCCGGCAACAAGCCTTCTTCAAACTTGTGGTGGTATTCATACGCCTTGATGCACATGAAGATGCCGGCGCAGCCGACCGTCAGCCACAAGTAGCGCACGGTCTTGGCGATCTGATTGGTCCGCGCCGAGAGCACGGCCATCACCATAGTGAAACTGGAAATCAACAGAACCACGGTATTGGCTGCGCCAGGCAGGCGCTGCAACTGCAGATGCGCTTCCACGAATTCCCGCGGATACTTATTCTGCATCAGACCAAAGCCGGCGAACAGGCCGCCGAAGGTCAGGACTTCGGTCGCCAGGAACAGCCACATACCGATCTTGCTGGTATCGAACTGCTGCTCCATGGTGGCGAAATGGTGCTGGTGGCGCGGGTCATGCCCGTGGCCGTGCCCATTGCCATGCCCGTGCGGATCCTGCCCGTGCGGATCGTGATGAAGATCTGCCGTGGTTGTACTCATATGGTTGTGCTCATATGGTGGCTCTCATATGGATGTGCTCATACGTGGGTTACCGTTCTAGGCCGGTAGTCGTAAGGTTCGTGCTCCAGCACCGGCTGTTCTTCAAAGTTATGCGTGATGGGAGGCGAAGAACTCTGCCATTCCATGGTGGTTGCGCCCCAGGGATTATCCGGCGCTGGTTCGCCCATCTTGAGCGATGCCAGCAGATTGATGGCGGTGAGGAACAAGCCCGAGCCCAGCACCCAGCTTCCATACGTGGAAAATGCGTGGATAGGCTGGAACTGATCCAGGTAATTGAAATACCGGCGAGGCATTCCTTGTCCGCCCATGATGAACTGCGATCCGAACGTCATGTTAAAGCCAATGAACACCAGCAGGCATCCGACCTGGCCCCAAATCTCCTTGTACATTTTGCCGGTCATCTTGGGCCACCAGTAATGCAGGCCGCCCAGGAAGGCGATCACGGTTCCGCCCATCATCACGTAGTGGAAGTGCGCCACCACGAAGTAGGTGTCCGTCAGGTGGATGTCCACCGCGAGTGTCGAAAAGAACAGTCCGGTCAAGCCCCCGATGGCGAACAGGAACAGGAACGACAGCACGTAGCACATCGGCGTTTCAAAAGAGATGTTGCCCTTGTACATCGTCGACAGCCAATTGAACATCTTGACGCCGGAAGGGATCGCGACCAGGAACGTCAGCGCCGAAAAGATCACGTTGGCCAGATCGCTTTCGCCCGCGACAAACATATGGTGTCCCCAGACGATGAAGCTCACCAGCGCGAGTGAAACGCTGGAGTAGGCAATCGCGCGGTAGCCGAACATGGTCTTGCGGCAGAAAGTGGGCACCAGTTCGCTGATGATCGCCATGCCTGGCAAGATCATGATATAAACAGCCGGGTGCGAATAAAACCAGAAGAAGTGCTGAAATAAGACCGGATCGCCACCGATGCGGGAATCGAAGATACCGATCTGGAAGGCGCGCTCGATCATGAGCAGCACCAGCGTGATGGCCAACACCGGCGTGGCCAGAATCTGGATGAGCGCGGTGGCGTAAATACCCCATACGAACAGAGGCATATCGAAAAAGCCCATGCCTGGAGCCCGCAGCTTATGCACAGTGGCGATGAAGTTCAGTCCGGTGAAGATCGACGAAAAGCCCAAAACAAACGCGGCCATGGTCATCAGACTGACCGTCCCATCGGTTGTCGTGCTGTAGGGAGTGTAGAAGGTCCAGCCGGTGTCGACCGCGCCCAGCACCATGGACGTGATGCCCAGCACGGCGCCGGCGCACCAAAGGTAGAAACTCATCAGATTGATGCGCGGAAAGGCCACGTCCTTGGCCCCCAGCATCATGGGCAAAACGAAATTGGCGAGCGACGCCGGCACCGAGGGAATGATGAACAGAAATACCATCACCACGCCGTGCAGCGTGAAAAAGCGGTTATAGGCTTCCGCGGTGACCCATTCCTTGCCGAACAGCGTGTGCTGCGGATTGAGCAACGCCAGCCGGACCAACAAAGCGAAGACACCGCCGATCAGGAAGGCGGCGGAGATCGCCACCAGGTACATGATCCCGATGCGCTTGTGGTCGACCGTGGTCATCCAGCTCCAGATGCCGGTGGTCTGGTTCAAGTAATTCTTTTCGGGCCGCGGCCGGTCGCCCGTAACGGAACCGGCTGTAAGTGTATGTTCCATGTCTAATGACCTTTACTGCAACGACTTAATAAACGCCACCAACCCGCGAATCTCATTTTCGCGCAACAGACCCTGGAAGGTTGGCATAATGGGCTCGAAACCGTCGACCACTTTCGCCTGCGGCTGCAGCATCGATTCGCGCAGATAATTCTCGTCCACGGTTACGCTCGCGCCGCCCTTCAGCTTCTCCGCTTTACCGAAGATGCCCTTCCAGCTGGGGCCCTTGCTCTTGCTGCCGTCAATGGTATGGCAGGTGGCGCAGCCCTTCTGATCCCACTGGATCTTGCCCCATTCCTCCGGCGGATGCTTCATCCATTCGTCGCCGCCGGTAGCCATCCAGTCGTCGAACTTCTCCTGCGTATCCACGAACACCTTGGCGCGCATGTCGGAATGCCCTTTGCCGCAGTACTCGGCGCAGGTGGATGTATGCTCGCCCACCACCGTCGGGGTGAACCAGAATTCGGTATAGCGTCCGGGAACGATGTCCCGTTTCACGCGCATGTCCGGAATAAAGAAATCATGTAGCACGTCCTCGCTGGTCATCACCAGATGCACGGACTTATTCACGGGAACATGCAGTTCGTTGACGGCCCGCGTACCGTCGGGAAATTCAAACTGCCACAGCCACTTCTTGGCCGTGACCTGGATTTCCATGGACTCTCCCGGTCCCACGGCGAAGTGCATATAGCCCCAGATTCCCCAGAAGAACAAGCCCACGCAGATCAACAGCGGGACCACGCTCCAGAACACCTCCAGCGCCGTGTTGTGGGTCTGGTGCGGCGTCACGCGGCCGGGGACATAGCGGTAGCGCCAGGAAAACCATACCATCGGCACCATGAGCGCGAAGAACATGACGACGCTCAGCCAGAAAATCGCCATATACATCAAGTCGATTTCCTTGGCGAACTCGGACCCCTGAAGAGGTAACAGTGCGGAACGGAGCCAGTCCATTTATGCAAACCTTTCGTGAGCGGCAGCCGTGGCCCGGAGCCGCTCGGCCCGGAACATGCGCCGCAAGTAAAACGCCATCAGCGCCACTGTCAGCAACCCGCCCAGGCGCATGAGATTCAGCGCGAACCAGACGTAACGCCCGGCGCGCGGATCGTAATGAAAGCAAAACAACAGTATCTTTTCAAACGCCATGGTGGCGCGGCCTTCCGAGGCTTCCGCCAACGCGAAGCGCAGATCCTTGGCGCCATAACGGATGCCGTACAGATAACGCGCAAGACGTCCTTGCGGGGTGAGCACCATGATGGCGGCCGGGTGCGCGTACTGCTCTTGGCGCTTATCGTACTTATAGCTGAAGCCCACCTGCTTGGCCAGCCGCTGCACGTTGCCTTCGCGGTCCGCCAGGAAATGCCAGCCCGGCGCCGGACGGTCGTAGCTGCCCAGATATACGGTCTTTTTCTTTTGCGCGTCGGCAAACGTTTCCTGGGGATTGATGCTGATGGTCACCACTTCGTATTCGCCGCCCGGCATCCACGGAATCGCGCGCATAGCCTCGGTCTGTCCGTTCAACACCAGGCTGCACAGCATGGGGCAGCTGTAATACACCAGATTGAGGATGACCGGCCGGCCCTTATGGAAGTAGTCGCGCAGCGCTACCGGATAACCGTTCTCGGCGACAAAGGTCAAGTTCAAATCGATAGTGGAACCGAGGTGCTCGTCGATTCCAACGTCCATCAATTGCGGCGGACGCACGTTGGCGGGCAGATTCGGCGCCTCGCCGATCTTGGGGAAATGGTCCTGCTGCGCCGGGGCGGAAACCGCCAGCGCCAACAGGCCGAACACCAAGCTACGTCCAAAACTCATACGTCTCAATTTCTTTTACTGCTTCACTCCGGGCCGGTCCGCGGTATCCGATGCCGCCGCGGGAGCTTCCACAACCGGCTCTTCTTTTTTCGGCACCGTGGGCTTGGCCGGATAAAATAGCTTCCCAGTGGCCGCTTCACTCGCGAATGTCTCCATGGCCTTATCGATCGGAATCCGCACTCGTCCGCTGGCCTTGCTCAAATCGCCGTACATATAGTGCGTGAGGTTCCAGTTGTCGCGGTTGCGGACGTCCTGCAACTGTCCGCTGGGAACGGAAAGCACATTCTCATAGAGCGCGGTCTGGAAGATCTGTTCAAAATAACCTTGCACGGCCAGGATGACCAGGACCAGCACCAGCACGCTGCCAATGGTGAAAGCCCAGATGGCCCGCGCATCGGGCTCAGTCCGGTCAAACCCTTCCTTCGGCTCGTGATGTTCGATCGGATGATCGTAAACTTCGTCGGAGTGGCTGACGTGATGTTCGGAGTGGCTCATATCGACTCTCTACGTTTTCCAAAAACTAGGCATTCTCAAAATGCAGGCTCTGCTCAAATCTCAGGTCGCCCACGGGGACCATCTTGTGTTTGCGGAAGCGGCTCCAGAACACCAGCCCGCAAACGGAAACCGTGGTCACCAATGTCGCCAGATCCAGCCAGTGGGGTTCCGGACCCGTCTTGTAATAGGTCGGCATGACGATCCAGTACAGATCGATGTACTCGACGATAAGGCTCCACACCGCAATGAAGCCGATGACCTTAAGGCTACGCTTGGCCGGCCGGCACAGCAGCACGAAGAACGGAATGAGGAAGCGCAGGAACGGCATGGCCAGACTGATGGGCAGCCAGCTTCCTTCCATGCGGTGGCGGTACCAGATTGTTTCTTCCGGCAGGTTCGCGTACCAAATCAACATGTATTGCGAAAATGCCACGTAGGTGTAAAACGCCGTCAACGCCAGCAGCCACTTGCCCAGATCGTGGTAGTGCTCCTGCGTGATGGAGTTCTTCAGAATCCCGGCGCGGCGGAAGCCCAGGCAAACCAGCGTGACCACGGAAAAGAACGACAGCGCGCCGCCGGTGAGCATGACTAACCCGAAGATGGTCGAAAACCACTTGGGCTCGAGCGACATCAGCCAGTCATAGCTGGCCATTGTGCCGATGGCCACGGCCAGAAACAGGCCCGGCGCGCTCCACTTCGAAGCGATGTGCATTTGCTTGATGGAGCGCTCGGTGTCCTGCTTGGTCGACTGGCGGTAGATCGATCCCGCCCACAAGGACCACAACAGGAAATACACCACCGTGCGGAGTACGAAAGCGTACTGCGACAGATAGCCCGCCTTACCCCGCAACACCGCATCGCTATTCATCAACTGCGGATTCGTCCAGGGATAAATCTCGCTCAGCCCCAGCACGACGGGGATGAACAGAATGAGCCCCACCGGCAGCGTGATCATGATATTTTCCATGATGCGGCGCATCGTGACGCTCCAGGCAGAGCCCGTCAAAAATTGCACCATCACGAAAAAGAACGCGCCCAGCCCGATAAACGTGGTGTAGGCAAACGCAACCATGTAGGACTGAAACAGCCGCGCGGGATTGGTAAAGTATCCGGCAACGCAGCCCAGGATTCCCAGCAGAGCGGCAAATACGAGCACGTTGCGGCCCGCCGTCCAGCGGCTCACCTCAAGCTGGTAGCTGTCGGCGTGATGCGGGATGGCTTGGTGTGATCCAGCTTGGCTTGACGAATGCGAGTGTTGGCTCATTTTGATCTCTGTCTCAATTCAAACCCGCAATCTGGGTTCCCGCCGGCACTTCCTCGGGCTTGGCGTGCGCGGCGCGCTGCAGGGCCCGCACGTAAGCGATGATGGCCCAGCGGTCCTCGGTCACAATCTGAAAACGATAGGGCGGCATGGTGCGCCGTCCGTTCGTAATTACGTTGAATAAGTCGCCGTCGGCCGCCTCCACCAACCGCTGTTCGGTCAGGTTGGAGGGCTGCCACGCCGGAACGCGCGTTGGCACAATGCCGTGGCCCATGCCGGTCTGGTCATGGCACGGCGTGCAATAAATATTGAACTTCGCCTGTCCCTGCTTAATGAGATCCAGGGTCACCGGCACCGGCATCTTGCCCACATACATGGCGCCGTCCATGCCGGTGTTGTAGGGTGAATCGTCGCGGAAGTGCCCGCGCGCCACCGTGTCTTCCGGAACCAGCCGGTTGGAGCGGCCATCGGCGAAAATTCCATCGACGGGCGCCTGCGCCTTAAACTTCTGCTGGTGCTTCATGTCGTCCCAGATCTGCACGGGCGTTACACGCTGCACGCCCGAGCATCCGGTTAAAAACGCGGCCGCGAACACCATGCTGATCACTGGTCCCCGGTTGCTCATCCTTCCACGACCTCCACGTCACCGGCGCCCACGCCGCGCATGTGCTCGACGCTTTTCTCCACATCGAATTTCGGATCGTCCGCTTCGATCACCAGCAGGAAGCGGTCATCGGAGGCGCGATGCGCTTGCGAATAATTGAACGATGGATGATACAACCGCGGCAGCCCGTTGATCGCCCACATCCCAATGAAGCTGGCGAATGCCGAGAATAGAACGGCCAGCTCGAAGGTCACCGGAATCGAGTACGAAAAATCGAAGAACGGCTTGCCCCCGATCACCAGACGGTAGTTGACCGCGCCCACATACCAGATCAGCAACAGCGCCGTCGCAGCGCCCAAAACCGTAAAACAGATGACGATCCAGCCGAGCTTGGAAGGCGGCACGCCGATGGCGTCGTCGATACCGTGCACCGGGAACGGCGACATCGCGTCGAGCTTGGTGTATCCCATTTCGCGGATCTTGCGGCCGGCCTGGACCAGATCATCGGGCTCGGAAAACGCCCCCATCACTCCATACAGCTTGTCGTCGCCGAGTCCAAATTTGTCCTTGAGTAGTTCGAGGTTCATCGGGTGGCCACCTCCTCGCCTTTGAAGGTGTGTTTCTCCACGGCCAGCACGCCCTTCACTTCCGAGATCGCGATCATGGGCAGGAAGCGAGCGAAGACCAGGAACAGCGTCAGGAACAGGCCTATGGTTCCCGCGAAAGTGCACATGTCGACATACGTGGGATGGAAGTAACCCCAGGAACTGGGCAGAAAGTCGCGCGTGAGGCTGGTGGCGATAATCACGAAACGCTCAAACCACATGCCGATGTTGGTGGTGATGCTGATGATGAACATCACCCACAGGTTGTTGCGCATTTTCTTGAACCAGTACAACTGCGGGATGATCAGGTTGCAGGTGTACATCGACCACGCCGCCCACCAGTAGGGTCCAAAGGCGCGGTTCCAGAAGGTGAACCGTTCGTAAATGTTGCCGCTGTACCAGGCGATGAAGAACTCGCAAGCATATGCGTAACTCACCACCGAACCCGTCACCAGGATGATCTTGTTCATGTTCTCCAGGTGCTTCATGGTGATCAGGTTTTGCAGGTTCAGCGTCCAGCGCGCGATCAACAGCAGCGTCATCACGCAGGCGAATCCAGAGAAGATAGCGCCCGCGACGAAGTAGGGCGGAAAAATCGTGGTGTGCCAGCCGGGCACCACCGACGTCGCGAAGTCGAAGCTAACGATACTGTGTACGCTGAGCACCAGCGGCGTGGAGATCGCCGCCAGAATCAGGTAGGCCTTCTCGTAATTGTTCCAGTGCCGCGCCGAGCCGCGCCAGCCCAGGCTCAGCAATCCGAACACGACCTGCTTGACGCGCGTCGTGCTGCGATCCCGCAGCGTCGCCAGATCCGGAACCAGACCGGTGAACCAGAAGAGAGCCGAAACCGTGAAGTAGGTGGAAACCGCGAACACGTCCCAGATCAGCGGGCTGCGGAAGTTCTGCCATAGATTCAAGTCCGTGTTTGGAATCGGGAACAGCCAATACGCCCGCCAGGGGCGGCCCGTGTGGAACAGCGGGAAAATGCCCGCGCACATCACGGCAAACAAGGTCATGGCTTCCGCCGACCGGTTGATTGACGTGCGCCACTTCTGGCGGAACAGGAAAAGAATCGCGGAAATCAGCGTCCCGGCGTGGCCGATGCCGATCCAGAACACGAAGTTGGTAATGTCCCAAGCCCAACCGACCGGACGATTGTTGCCCCAGACGCCGATACCGGTGACAAGCAGGTAGCCCAGCATGGCGCCCAGCAAGCCGGTGATCGACGCCGTTACGCCCAGCGTAATCCAGTACTTGGTGGGCGTCTTGATGACGTCGCCCTCGACGATGGCACTAATTTGTTCCGTGAGGTCGTGATAATTCGTGCTGCGAACCAGCGGCGGATTGACTTCCATCAACGCCGGATCTTGAAGGACCGCGCTCATACCGTTAACTCCGGATTGGGATTGCGCAACTTCGCCAGATACGTGGTGCGCGGCTTAATGCCGAGTTCCGCGAGCATGGCGTAGTTGCGTTCCTGCTTTTTCAGTTTGGAGACCCTGCTGTTGGGGTCGTTAATATTGCCGAATACGATGGCTTCGGCCGGACAGGTCTGCTGGCAGGCGGTTTTGATCTCGCCGTCTTTGATTTCCCGGCGTCCGTCCCGCTTGGCTTTGATCTTGGTTTCTTCGATACGCTGCACGCAGTAGGTGCATTTTTCCATGACGCCGCGCATACGGACGCTGACGTCGGGGTTATACACCAAGCCCTGCACCTCGGGCTCGTTCTTGTGGTAGTTGAGGAAGTTGAAGTGCCGCACCTTGAACGGGCAGTTGTTGGCGCAATACCGCGTCCCGACGCAGCGGTTATACGCCATGTCGTTGAGCCCTTCCGGACTATGCGTGGTCGCCTGCACCGGGCACACATTCTCGCAAGGCGCGTTTTCGCACTGCATGCAGGGAATGGGCTGCTCGACCACCTGCGGATCGTTTTCGTCGCCGGTGTAGTAGCGGTCCATGCGGATCCAGTGCATTTCGCGGCCGCGCAGGACTTGATCCTTGCCGACCACCGGCGTGTTGTTTTCCGCCACGCACGCCACTACACACGCGTTGCAGCCGGTGCAGGCCGTCAGGTCGATCGCCATGCCCCACTGATTGCCCTGAGCGTAGCTGAATTCGGGATAGATCGAGTGGATCTCGGGAACCTCCGACATCTCCTCGACAAACTTGGGATTCTTTTTGTACTCTTCGGCCGTGCCCTCGCGCACCAGCGGCCGGCCGTTCTGAGTGTCGCCCGCGCCGCGCTCCTGGGTGGTCGCCAGCGTTTCGCGCTTGCCTGTAATGGCCAGCGCAAAGCCCTGCCCGAAGTAGAAGCCGTCGCTGGTCCGGATCAGATTGGCGTTGAAGCCCACGCCCTTACCGGCGCGGCCGCACTTTTCGCGTCCATAACCCAACGCGACCGAAACCGCGTCATCGGCGTGGCCCGGCTGCACCATCACCGCCGCTTCCACTTTGACGTTGCCGCGCGATAGCGTGACGACGTCGCCGTCGGTCAACTTCTGATCGCGGGCTGTCTTGGGGCTGACCATCGCCGCGTTGCCCCATACCAGTTTGCTGATCGGGTCCGGCGTTTCCTGCAACCAGCCGTTGTTGGCGAAGCGCCCATCCCACGTCGAAGAACTCGGATAAAACCCGACTTCGATTCCACTCGCCGCCGGCTTGGCTTCCGCTGCGGTCGTTGCTGTCAACGCCGCGGCCAGCTTTCTGGTGTCTACGGTCACTTTTACCGGGTCCGTGGTCTTCGATGCCGCGACCACGCCATCATGCAGCGCCTTGCGCCACATTTCTTCTTTCTTGTTACCGGTGAACTGCGCGAGCCAGTAATTCTTCACCAGGTCGTGCGACTTCGTGAACCTGCCCGCCGTAATCCAAGACGCGACCTCGGCCGCCGTCTTGCCGCCGTGCATGGGCTCGATCATCGGCTGTTGAATCGCGGCCAAACCTTCGGAGGTCGCTTCATCGCCCCACGATTCGAGCATGTGTGCTTCGGGAATGTGCCAGGTGGCTCCCGCCGCGGTCTCGTCAACTTCCTGTCCCAGATGAAGCGAGACGGCGACCTTGGAGAGCGCCACGGAAAACTGTGTATCCGCCGGAGCGGTGTAGGCCGGATTGCCGCCCAGAATGACGAGCGTCGAAACCTGGCCGCCGGACATTTCACCGGCCAGCGCCTTCAGCGCTTCCACGCCGGAATTCGACTTGTCGATTACCGGCTTGGTATAGGTAACGCACGTGCTGCCGAGTTTTTCGTTGATCGCCGCGGCCAGCGCATGCACGCTCGCGGGTTGGCGCGGACCGGCTACCACCAAGGCTTCGGCCCCGGCGGCTTTCAGATCCTTGACTACCGCCGCCAGGAACTTGGCGCGCTTGTCCGCGCCGCCGTTGCCGACTACATTTAATCCGCTTACCGCGCCGACTGCATTGGCCAGATCCGCGGCGAACTGGCGGACATCGGAACCCTTCATGCGCAAGCGGTGATCGGCGTTGGCACCGGTGAGTGAAAACTGGCTTTCCACCGCATACAGCCGGTTCATTTTCTCCAGGTCTTCTTCAGATTCGACCCGCCGGCGCTTAGTGAAGGCCCTCGTAAAGAACGGGCTGGGAGCATCCAGGCCCAGGAAATCGTGATCCAGAGCCACGACAATCTTGGCTTTGTCCCACTTGGGGTGCGCGTAGAGCGGCTGGCCGAATGCCAACTGCGCGCCCGCCAATTCGTTATCGCGGGAAAGCGCTTCGTACTCGACCCACTTGGCCTTGGGGTATTTCTTGAGCGCATCGGCGCGCAGCGAGGCCAGCGTCGGCGACGAAACGAACCCACTGAGGAAGCGCAAACCCGCGCCATCTCCCAGCGCTAATTTGGCGATTGCGGCAACCAGATCCGGCCACTTGGCTTCCTTGCCGCCGTTCAGTACTTTTGCGGAACGGTCCGGATCATATACCCCTAGAACCGAAGCCTGTTGGAACGCCGTAGCGGCGCCCAAGCTGTGCGGATGGTCGGGATTGCCCTCGATCTTGGTCGGTCGGCCGTCATGGGTTTCCACCATCAGCCCGGTGACGTGCCCGGACTGTGACATCACTGTGGAATAAAAGAACGGTTCACCGGGAGCGTAGTTTTCGGCTTCCGTGCCCATCGCGTTCGGCAGAATGTGCTCGACTGGTCTTCTGCACGCCGTAAGGCCCGCCAGACCGAACGACGCCGCCATCAGCTTCAGCACGGTGCGGCGCGAGTTGCCGTCCAGCATTTCCGAAGCGTTGGCCGGAAATTCACGATGCACCCACTCCTGGAATTCCGGGGTGTCGGCGAGCTGGTTCAAGCTGCGCCAGTACTTCTTCCCGGTCACGTTCTGGGTTTGGATGGTAATCAAACTCGGCGTCTGGCTGGAACTCATCGATGGCACCCCGAGCAGTTGGTTGGAGGATTCAAGTGTTTCTGCGCCACGATCTCGCGCCCGATTTCCACCGGGTCGCGGTCGGGAACCCAATCGAGCTTGGTCACCAGCTCGGCGGGTCGCACGTTGGGCGCCGGATCACGGTGGCATTCCAGGCACATGGCCATGTTCAGCGGCTTTTCCTGGCGCACCTCAATCATCTGATCGACGCGGCCATGGCAACTCACACAACTCACCCCGGCCGACAAATGCGCGGAGTGATTAAAATAGACGTAGTCGGGAAGACGATGAATCTGCACCCACGGTACCGGTTTGCCCGTCGCGGCGCTTTGCCGGACCGGCTCCAGGCGGGGACTGTCCTTCTTAACCTGCGCGTGGCAGTTCATACAGGTGCTGGTGGCGGGAACCGCCGCGAACGCGGCCTTGTACACTGTGGAGTGGCAGTAGTAGCAGTCCAGCCCCAATTGCCCGGCGTGCAGTTTGTGGCTGTACGGCACCGGCTGCTCCGGCTGGTACCCTGTATCGATCACCGTCGGGTAGGTGTAGTAAGTGAAGGCACCGGCGCCCGCCACAACTCCCAATCCAACAACGGCACCCAGTACTTTTAGAATGATGTCAGACGATTTCGGAAAGATAACAGCCATTGAAAGTGTTGATCCCCGGCCCTTCTACGTCGTAGTAGAACCACACCTAAGTGGTCGGCCCCTACAACAATATTTCTATCATAACGGCATACCTTGCGCAACTGGAGTAAACTTTCTTGTCTAACCGGAAAGTTGGCATCGGGCGATTGTTCGGCAACCTTAGGGTTCGCCCGAAGCTCATCGTGCTCCACAACCTCTTTTTTCTAGTACTGGCGTCCGCTGCGTACTTCTCCCTCATCCCCCTATATCAGCAGTTGGTCACCGACACGCGCGCGCCCGACGCCGTGGCCTTGGAACAGGGTTCGCGGGGCGTCGGACCAGCCCGGCCTTCGGAGCGGGAAGCGCTGACTCAAGCGCACGTGCGGTTGTTCCTGGTGCTGGGCGTCATCTACTTGTTGGCGGTGCTGCTACTCGAAACCACCATCATGCCTTTATACGTATACCGGCCCCTGCGGCGGATGCTGCAAGCCGACGCAGCGACGCGCGATGGCGACCGCGAGCGCGAGCTCATCCCTCCAGAGGAAATTCTCGGCGACGAAATCGGACAGATCATGACGTCGCGCAATGAGACCGTATCGGCGCTGCGTAAGCGAGAAGACGAACTGGCGACGGCGTTGCGGCGTCTGGAAGAGCAAGACCGCCTGGTCAGCCTAGGATTGCTGTCGGCGAGCGTGGCGCATGAGTTGAACACGCCGCTGGCGGTGCTGGCTGGTTCTATTGAGAAGCTGATCGAAACGAACCAGGATCCACATACGCAGGACCGGCTGGCTCGCATGCAACGCGTGACCCAGCGCCTGCGCCGCATCAGCGAGAGCCTGGTGGATTTCTCGCGCGTGCGGCAAACCCACATGGAACCCACCGCGCTGCGCCCGCTGGTGGACGAAGCGTGGTCGCTGGTGGCGATCGACGAGAAGTCTTCTCACGTGGAATTCCGCAATCAAGCCCACGTGGAGCACCGGGTCACCGGAAACTCCGATCGTTTACTCCAGGTGTTCGTCAACCTGCTCCGCAATGCTCTGAACGCCATCGAAGCCAGCGGCACGCAAAGCGGACGGATCGAGGTGGCCACCCGCCGGGAGAAGCGGAACAACCACCCGATCATTGTCCTCACGGTCGAAGACAACGGCGCGGGCATTCCCGCCCATGTGCTCCCTGGAATCTTCGACGCGTTCGTCAGCACGCGTCTGGACGCGCATGGGACCGGCCTGGGGCTGACCGTCTCCGAAGGAATCATCACGCAGCACGGCGGGACGATTTCCGCGCGCAACCGTCCGGAAGGCGGCGCGCGCCTGGATGTGTGTCTACCGGCGGCGGATTAGCCAGAGCGCACAGATTGGGCACGGGCCGTATAGGCGGCGATATTTAAGGGGTTAGCGCTCGGCGCCGGCGGAGGCCTCGGGCGGCAGATCGTCGAAATAACGGTAAACCGCCGGCACCATCACCAGCGTGAGTAGAGTCGAAGTGACCAGGCCGCTGATCACCACGATCGCGAGCGGACGCTGTACTTCCGACCCCGGCCCAGTGGCAAACAGGAACGGCACCAGTCCCAACGCCGCAATCGTCGCGGTCATCATCACCGGGCGGAAGCGCACCTTGGCGCCTTCGACAATCGCCTCCAGGCGGCTCTTGCCACTTTCGCGCAAACTGCGGATATAGGAAACCAGCACCACTCCGTTCAGCACGGCAATACCCCACAGGGCGATGAAACCCACCGAAGCCGGCACGGAGAGATATTCGCCGGAAACATACAGTCCCACCACGCCCCCAATAGACGCAAATGGCAGCACCATAATAATCAGCCCGGCGAAGCGTAAGGAGCTGAAGAGCAGGAAGAGCAGGAAGAAAATCGCGCCAATGGTGATGGGCACAATGATCATCAGGTGGCGAAGCGCCCGCTGCATATTCTGGAACTGCCCGCCCCATTCATAGTAATAACCGGGCGGCAATTGCACTTCTTTCTGCACCTTGTCCTGCAACTCGGCCACAAAACCGCCCAGGTCGCGGTCCTGCACATTCACGCCAACCACAATGCGGCGCCTGGCCATCTCGCGTTTGATCAGCGACAGACCCTCGCGCAGTTTGATAGGCGCCAGGCTGCCCAGTGGAACCTGCTCGCCGCCCGGCGCCTTGAGCAAAATACTGCGGATATCGGCGACGCTGTCGCGGAGGTGCTCGGGGTAGCGCACCACGGCCGAAAACCGCCGTTCCCCTTCGTAGATTTCCGTGGCGGCGGCGCCGGCCACGGCGGCTTCGATAGACTCGTGCACCGTAGCGGCACTCAAGCCGTAACGCGCGATGGCCTGCCGGTCAATCGTGGCGTCCAGATTTTGTTGCCCCGAAATGCGGTCGACCTTGACGTCACCGGTTCCGCGGATGCCGCGCGCGATACGGGCCACCTCATTGGCTGTGCCGATCAGCCGATCCAGATCGTCGCCGAAGATTTTTACGGCCACGTCGGCGCGGACACCAGTTACCATTTCATCCACACGGTCGGAAATCGGCTGCGCCATGATGACGTTGACGCCGGGGAATTTCGAAACGATTTTGCGGACCTCGTCGGCGATGGTTTCCTGGGTCAGCCCTTTGCGTTCTTCCAGCGGCTGGAGCTGAATGACTAAATCCGATTCGTTGTAGCCCGCCGGATCCACGGGCGACTCCCCGCGCCCCAGGCGGGAGACCACGTGTTTCACGCCAGGCAATCTGCGGATCTCACGCATGGCCTCGATCTCCATCTTGATCGACTCATCCAGCGAGATATTCGGGACGCGATCCATATTGGGGGATAGCGTGCCTTCCTTCAGTTCCGGAATAAACGAAGTTCCCAAATACGGGAACAGCGAAACCGCTCCCATGAATAACGCTAGCGCCGCAATGATCGTGATCTTGGGGAAGCGTAACGCTCCGTTTAAGATCCATAAGTAAGGCCGTTTCAGCCAGCGCACCATGAAGGTGTCATGCTCGGAGCCACCCTTCAACAGGTACGAAGATAACACCGGAGTCAGCGTCAGGCAGAGGATCAGCGAGATGCCCAACGCGATGGCAATGGTGAAGGCCAGCGGTGAGAACATCTTGCCTTCCATGCCTTCCAGCGTCATCAGCGGCAGGAACACCAGGATGATGACGCCAATTCCGAAAATCACCGGCGTGCCCACCTCCAGAACCGCATTGTGAATTGCGTTCATGCGGCTTTCGCTGCGGTGATGTCCGATTTTGGCGAAGGTATTTTCCACCACCACGACGGAGCCATCCACCATGAGCCCGATTGCAATCGCGAGCCCTCCCAGCGACATGAGATTGGCGGACATGCCCAACGAGTTCATGACCATGAACGTCAGCAGCGGCGTCAGAATCAGCGTGGCGATGACGATTAGACTCGAACGGAGGTCGCCCAAGAACAGGAACAAAACGACAACCACCAGCGCAATCCCTTCCAGCAGCACTTCCTCGACGGTCCACAAGGCGGCGTCCACCAGCTCGGAGCGGTCATAGTAGGGAACGATCCGGAGACCTTCGGGCAACATACCCTTGGAGTTGATCTCCTCCACGCGAGCATGTACATTCTTGACGATCTCTTTAGCATTGCCGCTGGCAATCATCATGACGATGCCGCCAACGGCTTCGCTGTAGCCGCCCTTGATCATCGCCCCGTAGCGGACTTCCTCGCCCAACCTCACCTCGGCGACGTCGCGGATAAACACGGGTGTCGCGCCCACTTCCTTAAGCACGATGGAGCGGATGTCGTCCAGGTTCTTGATCAGCCCCAGGCCGCGCACCAGGAAAACCTCGGGACCCTGCGGCAGAATCCCGCCGCTCGAATTGGAATTGTTGCGGGAGAGCGCCTCGCGAACGTCGTGAATGGTGAGATTGTAGTAGCGCATCTTCACCGGATCCACAAGCACCTGATACTGTTTGACGTATCCCCCGGTGGAATTGATTTCGGCAACGCCGGGAATGTTGCGCAGCAAGGGCCGCACCACCCAGTCCTCTATCGTGCGCCGTTCCACAAGGTCTTCTTTCGCGAGTGCCCGCTCCCCGTCCCCAGGTTTCTCCAAGGTATAGGTATACACTTCGCTCAGCGCGGTGGACACCGGGCCCAAGACGGGGTTAATGTTATCCGGCATTCGGCTGCGCACATCGCCTAAGCGTTCCCCCACTAACTGCCGCGCGAAATACAGCGGCGTGGCATCCGTGAACACCAGCGTGACAATAGAGATTCCCGGTTCAGTCTGCGAGCGCAGTTCGGTCATGCCGGGAAGACCGGTCATCCCGATTTCGACCGGAATCGTGACAATGCGTTCGATTTCATCGGGGGATCGTCCGGGCACCTCCGTGGCGACCTGCACCTGAATGTTGGTTACATCCGGGAACGCGTCCACGGAAAGTTTCCGGGCAGCGTCAAGGCCGAAGCCGACGCCAATGGCCGCGATGACAACAATCACCAGCCGCTGCCGCAAAACGGCGTGAATCAAAGCACGAAGCATCGGTTAGTTGCCCTGGATCGAAAGACGGACCCGTTCATTGTTGAGATGAAACGCGCCGTCCACCACGATCCTCTCCCCGGCGCGCAGGCCATCCAGCACCACCCGCTGATTGCCGAACTGCTCGCCCAAGGTGAGCGGGCGTAACAGAAAGCGATTCGGGCTGGTTTGCACGAAAATATGCTCGATATTGCCTTCTCGAACCACGGCCGTTACAGGAACCACCTGCTTCATCTGGGTTGGATCTTTCATCATCATCGTGGCCAGCATGGACGGCTTGTACTTTTGATTGGGGTTAGGCAGATCCATGCGCGCGCGGATGGTGCGGGTTTCCGGATTGACAATCGCGCTTACGAAGGAGATCTTGCCATGAATGAGGTGGCCCGGCATGGCGGCAATCTCGGCCTCCACGGTTTGGCCCGCGACCAGCGCGCCCGCCGCCTGCTCGGGCACATCCGCTACTAAC
Organism: Candidatus Sulfopaludibacter sp. SbA3; assembly: GCA_945861625.1. Lineage (GTDB taxonomy): Bacteria > Acidobacteriota > Terriglobia > Bryobacterales > Bryobacteraceae > Palsa-187. The sequence goes on along the minus strand of CAMAVI010000009.1, from coordinate 27,832 downwards.
CACAAAGAACTCAGATCGGCAATTTCGGCCAGTGTGTCGGCGGATTGAATCACCTGCCCCACGGTCACCCTGCGCTGCACTACGGTGCCGCTCCGGCTGGCCAGAACACGCGCGTACGAATCGATGGAGCGGGTGTCCCGTACGCGCGCGATCGCTTCGTCCGACATGCCCAACACGGCCATTTCGTTACGCGTACCGGTCACCTCCGCAGTGGCCTGCGACAGTTCTGCCTCGCGGCGCCGGAGTTCCGCCGAGCCGATGACGCCGGCGTCGAGCAATTGTTGGGCTCGCCCCACGGCGCGTTGCGCCAGTTGCTCCTGAGAGAGCGCCTTCATGTAAGCGAGTTGGACGCCGGAAAGACCGGTGCTATTGACAACCGCGAGCAATTGCCCGGCCGTGACCTGTTGGCCTTCCAGAACATCCAGTTCCGTGATCCTGCCCATGACCGGCGAACCCACTCGCGCCATCCTGGTTTCGTCCACTTCGAGTCTGGCGGCCACGCTGATGCTGGCGCCGATCTGGGAATATGACGCCTCGCCGATCTTGATGCGCGGCAAGAGCGATTCGGTGGCCTCGATCTCCATGGGATTCGACTTGGCCTGCGGAGCAGCAGCTCCCGCCGGGCCAGCGGCGCTGGCCGTTTGTTGTTGCCCGCCGCGGTTACATGCCGTTCCCGCCAAAAGAACGAATGCGAGTGTTACCGGTAATTTCCGCATCGCCAGTGTCTTTCTCCTCATCGCGCTCCTCATCGCGGCCTCCTCATTACGGTACGGCCCTCCGCAGATCGATGGCACGCAACTGGTCGATTTCGAGCAGCGCATCCTGACGCTCGTACTGCGCGGTCATATAGTCAAATCGTACGCCATAGAGAACGCGCTGGGCATCCAGCACTTCCAGAATTCCGCGCTCGCCGAGCTGATAGGCGGTTTCGGCGGCGTCCAGCGCCTGGCTGGCTTCCCGCAGAACCCCTTGCTCATAGGCAAGAATCTGTTGTCCCGCAACTCGATAACGTCCGTAGGCGCCTTCCAACGCCGACAGCAATTCTATCTGTTGGGCGCGGGCCAGGCGATCCGCCACGCGGATGGAGGCGGCGGCCTCGGCAATAGGACCTTGAAAGCGATTCCAGAAAGGCAGCGGAATCCCGATGCCCGCGCGGTAAGACGGGTTGCCGGGTTGATAATCGGCTTCGGTACGCAAAGCGGGTTGCGGCCGGCGCTGCGCCACCTGGTAGTTGAGGTTGGCATCCGCCCGGCTTACCTCCGACTGCGCCAAGGCGAGCGTAGGGTTGCGGTCCAACACTTCCTGACGCAAGTCCTCCAAAGACAGCGGCGGCGGCGTGGCATCCAGAGCCCCTTGGAGATCGAGGTCGGACGGCAATGGCGAAGCTACCGCCGCGCGAAATTGGGATAGCGCGGTAATCAACTCGAGTTGGGCGCTGTTGGCCAGCGTGCGCGCAGTGGCCGCTTCCGCTTCCGCGCGCAACAGCTCCAGCCGGCCGGCTTCGCCTACCTCGACACGAACCTGAATTCTGCGGTGCAAGTCCTGCACCATCTTCATCCTCTCCTCGGCGAGTTGAATCTGGCTCTTGCGGCGGAGCACCTGATAAAAAGAGTGGCGTACTCGGGACAGGACACCCAGGCGGATTTCGGTAAGCGCAATCAGACTGCTGTCGCGTCCGCGCTGCGCGAATTCGATACGGGAAGGACGAAGCTTGCCAAGTTCGAGCGGCTGGGAAAAATAATAGAAGAACGACTTTCCCGCGTAGTTACCGGGAAGCCCCGCGGTTTGCCGGCCGGCCATGACGCCGGTTTCGGGATTGGGATAAGCTCTGGCGGTCGTGATCCCAGCCTGCGCGACATCGATCTGCGCGGCGCCGGCCTGGAGACTTGGGTGCGCCCGGTCGGCGAGATTAAGCGCCTCGTCCAGGGTAAGCGTTTCCGCGGCGGCAAGAAGGGCGTTTGTCAAAACCACTAGCACGACACACGTCCGGATACGGAGCATAGTTTCCTTTTCTGAGTAAAACCAGTCTCTTGTTCCACCATCCGCTCTCGCACGCGGTCATGGCGGCGGCAGAAGTGAAGGAAATTTCATATTAACATCGTTGCACGCAGAACAAAAAAAAGAGCCTGCCGGACTATAAGCCGGTTTCTGTACCCCGTTCTTGCGAACAGGGCGGTAGCCATTCGTCTTGGCCGGCGATCTCTCGCCGGCTCCAGCAACCTACCCGGAAGTCGTAACGGAGCGGGCCGCTCCTGCTCCCCTATTTGGTCTTGCTCCACATGGGGTTTTCCCTGCCAGCCGCATTACTGCGGCCGCGGTGCGCTCTTACCGCACCTTTTCACCCTTACCTGGCGGTTGCCCGCCCGGCGGTATATTTTCTGTGGCACTTTCCGTAAAATCCGCTTGAACGGATCCCCCCGGCCGTTAGCCGGCATGTTGCCCTATGGAGACCGGACTTTCCTCCCGCCCGCGGTTCGCGCGGGCCAGCGGCTACCCATCCGGCAGGCTCGCCTTCATTATCCGAATTGGAAGGCCGTGCCGCAAGGCGCCGGGCGGCAAATCCTGAATCAACTTGAATGTGGTTTGTTTCGGCGCTATTTGGAGATCCCACGTATCCTTAAGTAACGGCAGAAGTAACAGCAGAAGTAACAGCAGAAGTAACGGCTGAAGTAACGGCTGCGCTTTTCGGAAGGTATCCCGAATTAGTTCCCCCCTGCCGATCCATTAAGTAACCAGGAGGTTACCATTGTTCCCACGCATACTTACATTGCTACCAGTACTATCTGTACTCACCAGTACCCTGCTCGCCCAAGGCATCAATACCCCGGTCGGCAAAGACGACTGGGAGGAGATCAATTTTGAATACAACTCGTCAGTCCTGGTGGATGGTTTCCCCAGCCTGTTGCGGCTGGGCGAACTGCTGCAGAAAAATGCCGGCTATAAAGTGACGGTGGAAGGCCACACCGACGCCGTCGGCGCGAATGCCTTCAACGAGAGATTGGGCCTGGCGCGCGCCAATTCAGTTCGTGATTTTCTGGTGAAGTACGGCGCGCGTGCCGCCCAGATCACCGTAACGTCACGAGGCAAAGAGGCGCCCAAGTACGCCGGACAGAAGGACGCCTACTTGCGTACCGACGAAGCGCGCTGGATGAACCGCCGCGTGGCGCTGGCGGTGCAAGACGAGCAGGGGCGTACCGTGATGGGAACTGGAGGCGCGGGCGATGCCATCCGTGCGATCCAGCCTGCCGTGGCCGCCGTGCAGGATTGCTGTAACGAAGTTCTGAAACGTCTGGATAAACTCGATGCCATCGAACGCATGTTGATGGACCTGGCGGACCAGAACAAGAAACTCGCCAACGAGCTGGCCGCGCTGAAGCAGAATCAGGCCCAGTTGGCGAGCCGCATGAATCAGCCTCCGCCAGCGCCTGCCGCCGCCCCGGCTCCGGCCGCCATGCCGCGTGTTCCTTCGACGGATGAAGTGGCGAGGGCGGTCACCGACGCTCTCGACAAAAAGACGCCGCCCAAGTTCCAGATGATGGGAGTGAACGTGGGCGCCAACAACAATGGCGATGTAACGTTTACCGGCAAGGGACGCTACTTCGCGCCGTTCGGCAACAACTACGCGTTTCAATCGGAAGGCGAATACTTCTACAACAAAGGCCAGCGCGAAGGGCAGTTCGACTTCGGCCTGGTGGATCGCATCAACCGCTTCCAGGTGGGCCTGTTTGGCAGCTTCAAGCACGTGAATCTGACGGGCGACCAGACCGGCGGGACCATTGGGCAAGCGGCCTTCACCGCCGAATACTTGTTCAAGTGGGGAAGACTCGGAGCGTTCGGAACCAAAGCGTTCCTGGATGACGCTCTGGTCAACCGCACTCTGCTCTCCAGCAGCTTCGCCCTCGAGCGGTACTTGCGCGTGGTGGATCAGGCGGGTATGAGCGGCACCGCGCCCCTCTTTGGAAATAACTACCTGGAAGGCAACTTCGGTTACCTGCGCAGTACGACGGCGGGCGACCGCGTCGGCGGTACCCTGCGGCTGATCTTCCCGGTGAGCGATAAAATCGCCTTCACTCTGGAAGGCGGCATGAACGAGACCCTGCTGGGGCGCGGTAACAACGGGCGCGCCGTGGCCGGCGTGCAGTTCGGCAACCGCCTCCGGCCGCGGGATTATCTGGCGTCGAATCATCCCATCCCCGTGCAGATTCCGCGCGTGCGTTATGAAGTACTGACGCGCACCGCGCGCATCGGCAATCAAGCGCCGGTGGCCGACGCAGGCCCCAATCAGTCTCTGCCGGGCTCGGCGACGGTAACTTTGAACGGATCGAAGTCGTACGATCCCGATGGCGACCCCATCACGTTCCAATGGGTTCAGGAGTCCGGACCAAACGTGTCGCTCTCCGCTCCCACGGCGGCGGTGGCCACATTCGCCGCGGTAGCGGGGCAGAACTACGCGTTCCGTCTGGCCGTCAAGGATTCACTGGGCGCCCAAGGCGTGGCGCGGGTGACGGTTGGCGCGGGCAACCCAACGCCTCCGCAGATCATCAGCTTCACGGCCAATCCCACTGCCATCAACGCCGGCCAGTCGTCCACACTGAACTGGCAGGTGATCAACGCCGATACGGTTTCCATCACCAGTCTGGGAACAGTGGCGCTCTCCGGCTCCTCGCCGGTCTCGCCCACCACCACGACCACTTACACGCTGACGGCCACGCGCGGAACCCAAACCGCGACGGCGACCGCCACCGTGACGGTGAATCCGGCGAACAGTCTGCCGCGCATCATCAGCTTCGCGCCGAATCCGGCCACCATCGACTACGGCAAAAGCTCCGAGCTTTCCTGGGTGGTGGAAAATGCGACCAAGGTCGACATCACCACCATCGGAACGGTGGGGTTGACGGGCAGCCACACGGTCTCCCCGGCTTCGACCATCACTTATACGTTGACCGCGAGCAACCCGGCGGGAAGCGTGACCGCGACGACAACCATCACGGTGATCACCTCGGTGAAAATCTTGTCCTTTACCGCGTCGCCGCCGACGGTCACCTCAGGCTCCAATTCGATTCTGGTTTGCCAGACCATCGGAGCGGCTAAGATCAACATTGCCGGCGTCGACTTCCCGCCGGACACGGCCGTAGCCTTGGTACGGGTCATCAACACAACGACCTACACCTGCACGGCGACTGCCGCCGACGGGCAAGTCACTACCGCGCAAACAACCGTGACGGTGGTCGGCCCGATCGATCCATGATCGAGCAGCGCGGGTAGCAAAAAAGGGCAGGTCCGGTTCGCCGGCCTGCCCTTTTCCTTGGTGTTTGGTATACCGCTTAGCGGCCTTTGCTGAGCTTGCGGAAGTACTCCGCAACCGCGTCGGTGAAGCCGGGAGCCACGCGGTCGGAACCGCCGCTGCGCACTTGGCCGGTCTCCAGTTCCGAAGACTGCCGGCGCAGTTGCACTTCCAGCGCCTCCAGCTTGGGCAGAATCTCGCGGCTGATGCGCGCTTCGAGTTCGTTCGAGGCCGTGTTGCCGACGCTCAGGCGCGATAGATCGCGGCTGAGATCGTTGATATCGCGCGCCAGGTCGGGATCGAGGTCGCCGATGCGCTCGCGCAGGCCATTCATCTGAGCCTGGGCTTCCCGCACCAGAGCGGTGGGATCGGGAGCGCCGGGTCCGCCGTTGGGGTCAAAAATTCCCTCCGGCTGGAAGCGGCCATAACCGCCGGGTAATGCACCCATGCGGGAGCCGGTGCCGCCGCCGTCCATTTGCCCGCCGCCGCGTTGTCCGCCACCCTGCTGGGCCTGACCCTGTTGACCGCCGCCTTGCTGGCCGCCACCTTGTTGACCCTGCCCTTGCTGACCTTGGCCTTGCTGTCCGCCGCCTTGTTGGCCCTGACCCTGGCCCTTGCCTTGGCCGTTCTGTTGGCCCTGTCCGTTCTGGCCCTGTCCATTCTGGCCGTTTTGGGCGCGTTGCTGCATCTGCTGAAGCTGGCTGCGCAGGCGCTCCAGGCGCGCCAAGTCCTGCTCCAGGCCACCGGCCTTATTGCCGCCCGGCTGGGCATTCGGATTGAGCGCTCCTTGGGCCGCCCGCAGGTCCTTGGACAATTGCTCCAGCGATTGCGTGACCGTTCCCTCGCGCGGCACCATCAACTGGCCCTGTCCCTGGCGGATGTAACGCGCCGAATACTGCATCCGCATCTTGGTTTCATTCTGCTGGATTTCGCTCAGTCCTTCGCGGACGTGCGAAGAGGCGCCCGGCTGCGTGCCGGCCATGTCGCGCGCCGCGCGCTGCATGTCGCGCTCCAACTGGTCGAGCTGCTGCGCCATGCGGTCCTTCTCTTCGGCGAGCTGGCGCTGCTGCAAGCCGCTGGGTCTTTGGTCTTTGCCGTTCTGACCGTTCTGGCCGCCTTGACCATTCTGGCCGCTCTGTTGGTTGCCTTGAGCGCCGCCGAAGGCTTGCTTGAGGCGTTGTTCGAAGTCCTTCTGATGATCGGATAGCTCTTCGGACCGCTGCGCAAGGTCGTCCATCTGCCCGGATGCCTGCTGCTGCCGCATACCATTGATGGTCCGTTGCGCTTCCGCCAGCCGCTCGGCCGCGCGGCGCGCTTCGGCCTGCGCCCCCGCGGAATTCTGCTGGCCGCCCTGCTGTTGCGCGCTACGCATATCATTCAGCGCCTGATTCAGCTTGTCGAGCGCCTGCTGCAATTGCTGCTGGCCCTGCTGATTCCGCATCTGCTTGTTCTGCTGGTCGCGGGCCTGCTGCCGCTGGCTGCCCTGCTGGCCCATCTGCCCGCTGAGTCCGGATTGGCCCTGTTGCCCTTGTTGCCCTTGCTGGCCTTGCTGACCTTGCTGACCCTGTTGTCCCTGCTGATTGCGCGCCAACTGTTCCATCTGTTTTTTCAGCTCTTCGGCCTCGCGGCGGAGCATCTCCTGCTGCCAGCGCTGCTCAAAAGTCTGCTGTTTGCTTTGGTTCTGCTGTTGGGCCAATTCCTGTTGACGCCGCGCGAGTTCACTTAGCTTCTGCAGCGCCTCGTCGACGTCCTTCTGCCGCTGTTCCTGCGTGCCGCCGCCGCGCTGACCGGTCTCATACTGATTCTTTTCACGGTCGAGTTCGAGGTCGAACATGCTGGAGAGATCACGCCCGGCGTTCTGTCCACCGCCACCGCCGGCACTGGAGCCAAAGGCGACCTGGATATCGCGGAACGTGGCTTCGGCGCGCAGCAGATGCTGCAGGGCGCGCTGTTCCGGACCCAAGGCGTCTTTCCAGCTCTGGCCCTTCAGCTTTTCCGAGGCCGGCCCCATTTCGGCGGCCGCCGCTTCCAGGCTCTTCACGAAGTTTTGAAATTCCTGATTGTTGCCCGCCAATTGGCGGGCGCGCGAACGGTCGGCGAGCGACTTAGCCTGCTCCTTGAGCTTAGCCTGAATCTCAGACAAGAAGCGCGCATTCTCGACGGCTTTTTCCTTGGCGTTACCGCGGATTTCATTCCACGTGGCCGCGATGATTTCCTTCTGCCGCTGGGAAATCTCGTTCTGGTCATCCGCGCCGCCACCGCCGCCGCCACCGCCGCCACCCTGCTGCGATTGCGAGTAGTTGCGCTCGAACGGTTGCGCCTCGATAAAGATCATGTCGGTCTGGGTGGCCGCGCGGGCGTCCTTGGCCGCGGCGTACAGCGCCACCACGTCGCCCGGGATCATCTTGAAGTCTTCCAGCGCAATCAGGGTTTTGCCCGAAGCGGTCGTGACGCCCTTGGAATTGGGAATCTCAATCACTTTCTCGGGGGCGCCGTTCACGGAGTAATGCAGTTCCACGCCTTCCAGCGCATAGTCGTCGTTTGCCTCGACAACAACGTTCACTTCCTCAATGGGGCTGACGCGAGCGTCAGCGCCCGGCCGCGTGATCTTCACCGTGGGGGCGCTATCGTTCCGCGCTTCGATGAAGTAGTCCTCACTCAAACGCACGCTCTCGCCCTGCTCCTGCGCCGCGAAGTGAAAAATACCGTCCTTTTTGACCGTGATCTTGGCTGTCAGGTCATTGCCGCCGCTCGCTTCCAGCGTGATGTGCGAGCCGTCGTCCACTTCAATCACGCCGTTCTTCAAGGGCTGGTCGGTGGTGACCGTCAGCTCGGCGACAGTCCCCGATACGGCGCGCAAGTCGCCGCCCGGATCCTCAATGGCGTCCTTCTTATGCAGCCAGGCCGGGAAATGATAGGTAACCTTGATGTGCTTAATGCTGGGAAGATTGATGACATCCAGCTTGTAGGTTTTTGACTTTACGCCGGCGGCTTCCACGTAATATTCGACCGGCTCCGGCAGCCCCGCGAAAAGAAATTCGTAGGCCGTGCCGTTGCGCGGAACCATTTGCGCTTCTTCCCACTTGGCCGTGCTGGCGTATTTGGCGAAAATGCGCACCTGGGGCGCGGCAAACGTGAGCTGCGCGGTGACCAGTTGATCCGACTTGCGGCGCACCAGCTTGTTGCCCGGCTGCACGTTGATGTCGTAGAATTTTCCGGCGCCGGCCTGGGGCGCGCCGGCCCATAAAAGCGACGCTCCATAACCCAGGAATCCCGGGCCGGCCACAATCAACCACAACAAAACCGCGCCGAGCGCGCCCGCTGAGGTCGCCAGCGCAAAAATGGACTTGGGCGGCACCACTCGTTCCGGCTGCGTATATTGCGCCACATTCATGGTGTCCATGGCCAGCAAGTCCAGCATGGGATCGGCCTGCTCGCTGCGCTCCACATAGGTCACCAGGCGTTCCTGGAATTCGGGGAAAGAAGTTTCCGCGCGGCCGGCGGCCTTGCGGCGATTCAGGTGCAACAACGGGATTACCAGCGCGAAGCCCACGGCGGCGGCCAGCGAGAGGAACAGCACCATGCGCGCCACGGTCATGCTGGTGGCGGAAAACGCCAGCGCGTTGGTGATCAGAACCAGCGCGATGGTCGCGCCCAGCGCAACGCCGGCGGCGATGGCGGCGCCCTTGGACCACGTCAGCCAGCGGAGGCGCCTCTCAAGACCCTGTAGGTATTGATTTAGTTGGTCGCGCGTGTTCATGCCGCCTCCCTCTTCAAACTGTCCCGCACGGGAGCCGAAGGCCGCAAATACCCATTCGCGACGACCGATTCGGCTACCGCTATTCCTAACAATAACAGCAATATGTACGGCCAGAGACCCCAAGGCCTGTCCCCTGTATCCGCGGCCCCGGCGGGCCCGCCTTCACCCGGCGCCGCGGCGGTCCCGGTGCGCTTCCACAGATCCAGAGTTTCCTCGGGAATGGCCGTCAAATCCGACTCGCTGCGATCGGCGTGCGCGGCCACCAGACTCCGCCGCCCAGCCGCCGTTTTAATGTCGTAAAAGCCTTCGCGGTCCAGCGCGACATTGCGCGCTTTCACGGCTTCTTCCAGTGACAGCACGCGCTTCCCGTCGGGATCGGTCACTTCCGCGGCGGTCTTGTTATCCCCGGTGCGCAGTTCCACGTAGGAATCCACCTTCAGGTTCACCGGCTGCTCCGCGCCACCTCCGCCCAAATACAGCGCCGCCTGCGCGATGAACGGCACCCAGGAGGCGTGAATGGGCAGATCGTTGGAGACGTTGTCGAACGTCGACGTGAAGGCCAGCACTTTACCTTCGCCGAGCGAGCGCTCCAAAACCAGCGGCGTCCCGTCATTCAGCTTCGCCAGCACACGGGACTTGGCCGAAGTCACTTGCATGGCCTGATAAAACTTCACCGTATTGAAACGGTCGACGCTGCGCAGCGCCGGATGTCCCGCGTCGATATCCGTAACCGTGAGGAAGCGCTCCCCTTCGCGCCCGGCATAAGTGGACTTCTGGATCGACTCATCCAGCACCGGCACGCGAGGCAACACCGCCGCCCCCGGACCCAGAACCGCCAGCATCGAACCACCCGCATTCACGTAGCGCTGCAATGAACTCTCCAGTGCCGCCGGGACATTGGAAACGTCATTCAGAATGACGAACGCGTAGTTGGCCAGGCTCGCTCCGGTGGCCACTTCCGCGCGCATGGGCTCCAATTGAAATCCGCCGTCGCCGGAGGCGTCCAGCGCGGCTCGCAAATACAACTCCCCGCGGGGCCGGCGTCCGTCGTCAATCAGAAGCACCTTGCGTGGATCAGTGCGCTCGACGGAAAAAATGAACCGGTCGTCGCCGGCCAGGGAGTCGGCGGCGTCGATGCGCACTTCGCCTTTGCTGAAACCATAGGGGGCATCGAGACCGGCGAACTCTACTTGCGCGCGCCCGTTTTCGGGGACGTCCACGCTTTTCGATTGCAGCTCACGGCCATTCAGGACTAGCGTCAGTGTGCGCTTGGCGGCCGGTGCGCCAAACCCAGCTACGGTGGCAATCAGCTTCACGCGCTTGGGATCGTAAATGCGGCGCGGCGCGGTGACATTTTCCACGGCCCAGTTTTTCTCTCCCCCCGCGAGCGGGTGAAACACCAGCGTGGTACCGGGGTTCAAACGCAGATCCACGAAGCCGGGAGGCATGGCGGATTTCTGGAGGTCGCTGATGAGGTGCACTTCGATGGGCATCCTCTGGGCTTCACTGACGGTGCGCAAGTAGCGGGCCAGTTCTCCGAAGGACGCGCGGTTGTCGCCCGCGTTCACCGCGGCTACGGCGGCGCGCATTTCAGCCGGATCCGTACTGATCTGCGTCAATGCCTGCACCTGTCCGGAAAGCGCAATCACCTGCGCCTGGTCGCCGGGTTTGAGAGCGCCCACAATCTGCAACGCCTGCGCCTTGGCGCGCGCCATGTGATCGCCATCGCGCATGCTGAAAGACCGGTCAATGGCCACGACGGTCAGCTTCTTGCCGTCAAGCGAGGCCGCCGAGCGGCGAATGAAGGGGCTCGCGAACAGCAGCGCCAGCAACAGCAGCATCAATGCGCGCAAAGCAAACAGCAGCAAGTAGTCCAGGCGCCGGTGCTTCACGGAGCTGGTTTCCCGGTATTCGAAAAACATCAGCGACGGGAACTGTTTCGGGTCGGTCTTGTGGCGCTTCAGCAAATGCAACCAGACCGGCAGCCCCACGGCGGCCACGCCCGCCAGAAACCAGGGTGTAAAGAAACCCATTACTTCCTGCCTCCCCGCACGCCCAGATACTCGCGCAGCGCGCCATCCAGTGGCCGGCTGGTGTCCACCAGGAAATAGTCGAGGCCGTTGCCTTTGGCTTTGGAGCGCAGCTCTTCGATGTGCGCGTCAATCTTGGCCGGATATTCCCGCGCCGCGTACTCCGGCGAAACTTCCAGCGTGGCGCCGCTCTCCAAGTCTTCCAGCAGCGCCGGGTCTTTAAACTTGGGCCGGATCTCCTGCGGGTCCAGGATATGAAACAGCACCACTTCATTGCCGTGGTAGCGCAGCGGCGCGATGGTCTTGATCACGGTCTCCGGCGATTCCCAGAAATCCGAGATAACGGCGATCAGTCCACGCCGGTGCAGGAATTCCTGCAAATGCGCGAAGGGCTTCTGGTAATCCGTTCGGTGGCCGACTTCGGCTTTTTCAACCGCATGCATCAGGCGCGCGAGCTGGCCTTGCCGCGTGGAAGGCTGTACGAAATTCCGCACTTCGTCGTCAAACACGATCAGACCCGCCGCGTCCCGCTGCAAGCCCGCCAGATACGCGAGCGACGCCGTCATGTACCGCGCATACTCCAGTTTGTCGATGGTATGCGAGGTGTACTTCATGGAGCGGCTGCAATCCAGCAGAATGTTCAACTGGCAATTGGTTTCGCCGCGGTAGCGCTTCAGGTACATGCGTTCGGTGCGCGCAAATACGTTCCAGTCCACGTGCCTGAGATCGTCTCCGGGATGATAGGCGCGATACTCCGCGAACTCCTGGCTGAAGCCGAAGTCGGGAGACCGGTGCAAACCGGAAATGAAGCCGTCGACGACGGTCTTCGCCACCAAGTCCAGGCCGGATATCCCGGCCAGAACTTTCGGATCCAGAAAACGTTGCAGCATTCGCGAGCCTCGGCGCGCCTACTCGCGAGGCGCGGGCATGGCTTCCAGTAACTTCGTCAAAATATCGTCTTGCGTGAGGCGGTCGGATTCAGCCTGGAAGTTCAGCAGAATGCGGTGCCGCAGGATGGGCTTCATCAGCGTGGTGACATCCTCGTAGGTCACGTGATAGCGGCGCTTCATCAGCGCCCGGGCTTTGGAGGCCAGCACCAGAAACTGAGCCGCGCGCACGCTGGCGCCGAAGTTCACATACTTCTTGACGAAATCCGGCGCGGAGGGGTCGGTGGCACGTGTGGCGCGGACCAGATTGACCGCGTAACGGGCCACGGAATCGGCGATGGGCACCATGCGAACCACCTGCTGGAAGTCCAGTATCTCCTCCGCGTTGGTGACCGCCTCGGCCTGCGCGATGTGCGTAGTGGTGGTCAGATCCAGCACCTTCACTTCGTGGTCGGCCGAGAGGTAATCCAGCAAAACGTTAAAAATGAAGCGGTCGAGCTGCGCTTCCGGCAGCGGATAGGTACCTTCCAGCTCGATGGGGTTCTGCGTCGCCAGCACGAAGAAGGGAGGCCGGATGATGTGCATGTTTCCACGCACGGTGCAGGACCGCTCCTGCATGGCTTCGAGCAGCGCCGATTGCGTCTTGGGCGGCGTGCGGTTGATTTCGTCGGCCAGCAGGACGTTGGAAAAAATCGGTCCGGGGACGAAGGTCCACGTGCGGCGGCCGGTACCGGGCTCCTCTTCGATGATGTCGGTGCCGGTGATGTCGGAAGGCATCAGGTCGGGCGTAAACTGGATGCGGCGGAACTCCAGGCCCAGCGCCTGCGCCAGTGTGCGCACCAGCAACGTTTTCGCCGTGCCCGGCAAGCCGGTAATCAAACAGTGGCCGCCCACAAACAAGGCGACCATCACCTGGTCAATCACTTCTTCCTGTCCCACGATGACCCTGCGCACCTGGGCGGTAATGGCTTCTTGCGCCCTCTGAAAACGCGCGATCCGTTCCTGCAATCCGGCGGCGTCAGTTACGTTGTGTATAGATGTGGACATTCAATTTTATTGTTCTTTCCCACTCAGTTCGAGGAGTAACTTCTGTGCCGGTTTAAAGCCTGGCGCGGCTTCGAGCGCCGAGACCACTGCCTCCCGCGCGTCATCCAAACGATTCGCCGCCTTATAGGCGCCCGCCAGCCCCAAATACGCCGCGGCGGGATCCACGGGCTTCAACTGCAACGCCGCTTGATACTCGCGGATGGCGCCGTTGGCATTCCCCAGGTCCATGTGGAGCTTGCCCAAGCGGCCGTGCGAGGATTCGTCTTCCAGGTAAATCAGGTTCAGGCGTTCCAGCGTCGCCGCCGCTTCTTTTTTGCGGCCCTGTTCCGTCTGCAGATCCGCGAGCTGTTTCAACGTCTGCGGATCGCGCCCTCCGATCTTGGAATAGGTTTCCAATTCCTTGGTGGCCTTGGCCTTATCGCCCTTGGCGAGCCACGCCTGCGCCAGGAAATCGTAGACGTTGCCGAGTTCGACGTATTCGCTGTAGAAGTCGCGGATGGCCTCGCCTTCCTTGATCACGTCATCCCACTTCTTGGCTTTTACGTTTTCAGAGAGGCCTTTAATGCGCTTCCGCCAATCGTCGTAGTTGGAGACGGTCTTGGTCACCTGCGGCTCGAGCCAAGCCAGGAATTGCTTATCGAATTCCTCCGGTGCCATCTGGAACTCTTTCTGGATCACTTGGGCTACGGTCATCTTGGCTGCGAAGTCGTGCAGCATGGCGATCATCTTGTCGTAGCCCCACTTTTGATCGATAAAGTTGCAGATCTTGCCGCCTTGAAAATACGACACCATGACCTGGCCGGGATTGGTGGGGTGCATGAAACCGCGGTCCAGCTCGGCCACCGGCAGCAAGGCTTTTTTCTTGATGGCGTCGATAGCGCCGGGGTCCAGGCGGTCGCCCCAATCCGGAGCGGCGGCAGTTTCCTCGAAGACGGCGAGGCCTTCCGTGAACCAGCGCGGCACACGATGACCCGTCATCTCCAGTGCATACACGTGGCTCAACTCATGCCACATGGTGCTGGCCCAATGCCACTGCCCGGGCTTGCGGCCGCTGGGGGAATCCATCGCCACGGTGTAACCAAAGGTCACACCCAACGCGCCTAAACCGGGCATGCCCAGTGTACGGACCGCGAAGTCTTCGTGATTCGGATAGATCTCCAGTTGGACGGGCTTGGTCAGCTTGAACTTGTATTTCTTTTCGTATGTCGCCAGCGCGCGATCAAACTCGGCCTGAAAATACGGCCGCAGCAGCTCCGCTTCCTTTTTGTGCAGCACCAGAATTGTGGCGGGAGTCTTGAAGGTCACGTAGTCCTTCATGCTATCGAGCAACCGCAGCGAGTTCACGGTTTCCGGATTCTGGTACCCGTTGTTATAGGCTTGCTCCAGTTGCTTGTGGGCTTCCTCCTCCTGTCCCAGCCGCATCAAATTCACGCCCATATCCGAGCGCGCGTCGTTGAGCGAGGGATCGAGTTCGAGCGCCTTGCGATACATCGCAATGCCCTCTTCGTAGCGGCGCGTGATGATGAAAAAATGCGCCGCGATCGCGTACGCCTTGCCGTAGCCCTTATGGATGGCCAGAGCGCGCGCCATCCACGGCGAATCTTTCTTGTCGTCAAGCAGATCGACAGTACCCAACAAGGCCATCGCGTCGAGGGCTTCCGGCTCAATTTCCAGCGCCTTGCGGGCCGCCTCCGCCGCCTTGTCTGGACTTCCATCTTCCAGGCGAACGCGCGCGATTACCTCGTGCGCTTCATAAAGTTTCGGATCGGCCTGCAGCGCCTTCTCGGCGTTCTTGATGGCTTCGCTCTCAAACTGCTCACCGGCGACTAGAGCCATGCCCAGCAGGGCAGGCGCATAGTCGGCCTGGAGTTTGATGGCTTCCGCGAATAGTTCCTTCGCCTCGCCCGCCTGCCAGTGGTCGAGATACATCCGGCCCCAGCGCACGCGCGCGGCAGGATCTTTCGGGCGAATCTTGAGGGCCGCGCGGAAAGCGTCATTGGCGGAACGGAAATCGCCGGTTCCCCACAAGCCTTCGGCCTGGACGGCGGGATCGTTGGCGGTAGTCAGGCGCTGGTAACAGGCTTTGTGGCCGGCATCACCTTTGTGACGCAACGCCTCGCAAGCCAGGGCAGCTTGCGGCGTGGCCGGCGCCTGGGCCCAGACCCGCGCGGACGCGAGACAAACACACAAGATGAGCGGCTTCATTACTTGTCAAGCGCCTCCTGTGTCTTCGCCAGATCCAGCAGCAACTTAGTCAACTGCGTGCGGTACTCATTGACGGGCATGGACGCCTTACGGTATTTCAGCTCATCAATCTTCTGCTCGATGTCTTCCTTGGCCTTCAGCAGCTTCAGCTTTTCCGGGTCCTTGGCCATGGTCACGGCGGAGCCGGTATGCAATAGAGCAAAACGCTGCGCGAGGATGCCTTGGCCATTCTCCGGCGATGGCGCTTTCACTCCGTCTCCCTTGCCGGTGTCTTCGATCAAGGGATGCTCCGTCGCCAGCCGTTTCAGCTCTTCATAAAACTTGGCGGTCTTGCCTTCGGCATAGCGGAATGCCTCCAGCACCGTAATCACTTCGTTCTTATCCGCATCGGCGGCCGGATCGCGCAGGGCTTCCACAAAATAACGCGTGAACACAACGGCGTTCTTTTCCGTTCCGGCCTTGGTCGCCGTCACGATCACGCGCTTGGGCCTCTGCAGGACCGGTGTGGCTCCGCCGCTGGCGCTGGTCATATCGATCACGGCCTGCTGCGCCGGGATCTTATCCAGCAAGGATGCCAGTTCCGTTGCCGTCAGATCCGGCCCTGGAACATTGAACTTGTAATCGGACTCATCAAACGTACCGTGCCCGATCAGCATCAGCACAAAGCGATCGTCAGGCTTGCTCGCTTTGGCAATCTCGGCAAGCTTGGCGGCGATCGCCGCGCGCGTGGCCTGTGCACCCGATAGCGTCGTGATCTTGGCGCCCGGCTCGCTCTTGAGAATCTTATCGAGCTCGGAGGCCCAGCCGGTGAAACGTTGTTCGTATTCCTGCTCCCCGCCGAGGCCCGCGATGGTGAGGTAGTAGGTGTCGGCACGGAGCAAACCGCTCGCGGCGAGCAGCAATAGGGCGCCTTTGGAGACGCCCAGCCCAAGACGCTGTCTCAAATCACACCCCACTTTCTGCGCAGCAACCATTCTGCCGCACGCACGCCCAGAAGGAGCAGGAAAACGGCCGGCATGTCCCACAGATCGCGGGTTTCACGCACGGTAATTCCGGCTTCAGAATAGCTGATATCCTGGCCGAGCTTCTGCGCCTCGTCCGGTTTATAGTAGCGCCCTCCGGTCTCGGAAGCGAGCTTCTGCAAGAGTTCGCGATTCTGCTGCGTGTGGAAGTTCTCGGCGATGCCGTCTTCGCGGCGGAAAGTCATGGCATCGCGCCCCAGTTCTTCGCCGCCGCGGTTGGCGACTACTTCCACTAAATAGGACCCCGGTTTCGGAATCGTCCACTCCGCCGTATAGACGCCGGCCTCCACCGGATCGGGCCGCATTTCCACGCCCTCCGCCAGGCCGTTGGGACCCAGGATGTGGGCTTCGGTCTTGGCGTCGGACGCCGGCAAGTAAGTGCGGTCGCGCACTTCGGCGCGCAACGTCACATGCGATTCATCGGAGAGCAACTGCTTGGGCGTGGACGTGGTTACCTTACGCAGAGTATCGGACACCAGCCAGCGCAGTAACTGCTGATAGAACATCTCGTGGGTCCGGTCGGAAAGCGGTTGCAGCATCTGCCAGCGCCAGCTTCCGCCGGTGGCAAACACGGCGGCGCGGCCACGGCCAAAATTCTGCGTGATTAACAAGGGAACACGGCCACCGGTGGTGGGGAGCGCATCCAGCAATACCACGGCGCCCGGCTTGGGCTGGCCCGGGTCCTGGACGTTCATCACGTAAGGCATCTTCTTCCAGCGCTCAAAATTCTTGGCGGGGTCTTCTTCCAGGCGCGTGATCAAGCTGTCGCGCCCCTGCGCCGTCAATTCGATATTGGCGCCGACGCGGACGAAGGTATCCTTGCGGTCAGGCAGCGTAACAGGCAGAACTTCCGTCAGCGCCGATTGCTTGTAGCCGCCGTCGGAGAGAGAATCCTTGCCGCCCAGGAAGAGCGCGCCGCCGCCGCGCCGGTCGACGAAATCCTTAATCAATGTTTGCTGGCCCGGCGTCAGGTAAGGAGCATCCAGGCTGCCGATGATCAGTCCGTCGAAGGCAAACAGCTCTTCGACCTTGGTGGGGAAACCTTCTTTGAGTTCGTCGGGATGGGCGATCCCCTGGCGGTAAATCTTGTTTTGCGTGGTCCGTAGAATCGTGACCAGATCGATGGTCCGATCGTCTTCGACGGCGCGCCGCAAGAACTTGAACTCCCAGCGCGGCTCACCCTCCATATATAAGATCCGCGGCTTGCGTTGGTCCACGTTCACCAGCCGCATCAGCGCGTTGTTCTTGGCGTTGGATTCCCCGGCCAGCGGCTCAATCGAAGTCTCAATCGACCGCACGCCCGCCGTTCCGGCATTGAACAGCAGCGTTTCGGTTTGCTCCTGGCCGTCCTTCTTCAGAGTGACGATCTGCTGCGAAAGAATTTTGGCGCCTTCCTTGACGGTGAGCTTGGCCTTCTGGCCCGCGTAGCCGTGCTGATGGAAGGACACGACCGCGGAAAGGCGCGAATCCGGCAATGTGCGCGGAGGAACTTGCACATCGCCGATCTCGACGTCTTTCTCTATTTGGTCTTTGCCGAAGCCGATGGTGTGAATGGGAATCCGCTGGCGGCGGATGTCGGCAATGGTTTCCAGATCCACGCCGCCCGAGTTATCCGCGCCGTCGCTCGCCAGCACCACCGCGCCGATCGGCAAACTGGCCGCATCGGCCACCACCTGTTTCAAACCGTCACCGATATGGGTCGCCGGGCTGCTCGACGTTAGCTGTTCGAGCTTATCGAAGCGTTCCAGGTGATCGCTCAACTTGTACAGCCGCACCTGGAACTTCTTCTTCAAAGCATCCAGCAATCCGGAATTCAGAATATTGGCGGCGGCGGCGCGCCGCGTCGCGCCACCAGCTTCGTCGGCCTGCGCCATGCTGGCGGAGTCGTCCACGACGACAGCTACAATATTCTGCTGCGGACGCAGCGTCGCCACGCTCAGCGCTGGATGCCACAGCATCAACAGCAGGATGGCGGCCAGTAAAGTCTGTAACAGCCACACAGCCGCGCCGCGCAAACCGGCGAGGCGTTCCGCGCCGGCGGAACGGTTCCACACCAGGTATCCCAGCGCGCCGGCGGCGGCCAGAATGCCGAGTCCCAGCAACCACAGCGGCCATCCGCCCAGCAGCACGAAAGTGCCCCGCGAGAAAACCGCCTGCGGATACTTGAACAGGAATTCAAACATGGGCTGCCTAATGTGTTTGCCTAATGTGTCTGCCTAGTGCGTCAAATCATATACGACGTAATTCACCGCGATCCGGTAAGCCAGAGCCGCGAACTTTTCAGGATACACGGGATTATCGGAATGCTCCCATGCGTCACCGAGATCCATATTATGACAGATAGCCATCATCAATCGGCCGTTGTCATCATAGACACCGCGCCACTTGGCTGCGAAGCCATCGTATTCGAACATGGACCGCGTATACAGGTACTGCAAGCCCGGAACCTGGTAACGGTCGTCCAAATCATATATGACGTGGAAGATGGGATCTCGGTTGTCTATGTCCACGATTTCCCGGTCCGGAAACGCTTTACGGACACCGGCGGCGAAGTTATTCCACTCGAGGGTGCCGTGGAAGTCGTCCAACATGAGAAAGCCGCCGCGCAGCAAGTATTCCCGCAACTGGGCCGCCTGGTCATCGGAAAAATTCCAGTGCCCGGGCTCCACGGCATAGAGCATGGGCCAGTTGTAGATGTCATCGTCGCCATCTAGCTCCACTACCTGCTCCACGGAGCGGGTATCAATGCGGGTCAGACGGCGGATTCCTTGCAGTAAGTGACGGTCCGAACGGGGGTAATCCACGGTCCACTGCACGGACGGCACGCGATAATTGTGCATCGCGAAAACGGGCCGGAAGCGGAGGCGTGCGCGGGTCCATTCCGCCGGGTGGTTCCAGTCGGCCGGAAGCGGGAAATCCTCGTATTCCATCGCTCCGTACTGCCGGAACGGTTTTTGGGCTAACAGCACGCCCCATCCGGCAATCGCGACAAAAACCAGCCAAAGTAGCCAGCGGAGGCGCATTCGAGCCCTTTACTAGCGCAGGATAGCACAGGGGTTCTAAACCAGCCCTATGAGCTTTTCCGTGCTATCACTTAGCGCGCGTCACTCACCGGTCACAGACCACCCGTAACCCCTCCGATGAGGGCAACCACGGCGAAGTTGTGTTAACATCCCGTAACTTTAGGGAATGCCCCGTCCGGTCATTATCTGTAAAAAGTACGCCATCCTGGTCCACCGCTGGATGGGCGTGTTCTTTTGCGTCTTGTTCGCGGCCTGGTTCGCTTCCGGCATCGTCTTGATGTATTGGGATTTCCCGCGGGTTCTCCCGGAAGACCGGTGGCGCAAGGCCCCTGCTTTGGAAGCTTCCCAAATCCGCATCTCGCCCGCCGAGGCCTACGGACGGTTAAATGCGTCCGAAGCGCCAGCGAGGGTTCATCTGGCGGTGTTCGATCAGCGGCCCGTTTACCGCTTCGCCTTTCGCGGGCACACCCAAACCGTGACCGCCGACACCGGCGAGCGGATCGAAGACGTGCCGCGCGAGATTGCCTTGCGGATCGCCGCGGCCTGGACGGGCCAAGACCCGGGCGGCGCGCGAGTGGATCTCATCCACGACGTAGATCAATGGACCATTCAAATCCGCGGGCAGTTGCCCCTCTGGAAAGCAACGTTTGCGGATGGAGAAGAGGTCTATGTCTCGCGCAAGACGGGCGAAATTGCCCAGCACACCACGAGGGCATCGCGAATCCGCGCCTACTGCGGGGCGATTCCCCACTGGCTCTATTTCTCCGCGCTGCGCCAGCACACGCCCGCGTGGCGCGCGGTCGTGATCTGGCTCTCGGCGCTGGGCGTGCTCATGAATCTTTTCGGATTGGTCGCCGGCATTTGGATGTATTCGCCGGCGAAGAAATACCGCCTGCGGACCGGAGCATCGAGCATTCCTTATGCCGGGCAAAAGCACTGGCACACGGTGCTGGGCTTGGTTTTCGGATTATTCGCGCTGACGTGGGTCCTTAGCGGAATGTTTTCGATGAACCCGCTCGCCTGGAGCCCGGGTTCCGCGGCCGACGGCCCGGCGAGAGCGCTGCGCGGACCGCAGTGGAGCGCCGGAGCGTTCGCGGCTACCTCGCCCGCGCAAGCGTTGCGGAAATTACCGGCGGAATTCAAGGCCAAGGAATTGCGGCTTACTCACGCGGGCGGCGAACCTGCGTACCTCGCGGTGGAAGACCTGAGCCGGTCGCTGATGATCACCGCGGCGGGGAATCCGGCCGAATCGCTGGATCCCGAAACAATCCGCCGCCTGATGGCCGTTGCCAGCCGGCCGCACGCGATCGCCGAGTCGCGCGTAGTCACGGAGTACGAACCGTATTACATCGACCGGCATCATCGCAAACCGCTGCCGGCGCTGTTTGTGCGCCTGAATGATGCCGAGCGTTCCATGTATTACGTTGACCTGAAGTCCGGTCAAGTGGTGGAGAGCTATGACGCGCGTTCGCGCGCCGAACGCTGGCTCTATCACGGATTGCATTCGATGGACTTGCCGTGGCTGTACCGGAACCGTCCGGCGTGGGACATCACGGTCCTCACGCTGATGCTGGGGGGCACGGCGCTGTGTGTGACATCCGTGGTGATTGGCTACCGCCGTGTGCGACAGAAATTGCGTGGGTTAAATCGGCGAAAATAGTAGCTTCGCAAAAAGGAGAAACCATGAACCTGAAAAACGCAGTCGCGCTGGTCACCGGCGGGAGCGCCGGCATCGGGCTCGCCATCGCGCAAACTCTCGCCGCCAGCGGCGCGCGTGTCGCCATCACCGGGCGGAACGCGGAGAAATTGAATGCCGCCGCGAAAGCCATCGGAGCATTTCCGGTTCAGGCGGATGTGAGCAAGGAGGCCGACGTGGAACGCACTTACCGCGAAGTCCTGGCTAAGTTCGGCGACCTGGACATTCTGGTCAACAACGCCGGCATCGGCGTATTCAAACCCTTGGTGGATATGGAACCGGCGCACGTCGAGTCCGTATTCGCCACCAACGTGTTCGGTGCCGTGATGATGGGCCGCGCGGCCGCCAAGCACTTCATCCAGCGCAATCGCGGCAACATCATCAACATCGCCTCCACGGCCGGGGTACGCGGAGCGCCCAACGGCACTGCCTACTACGGGAGCAAGTTCGCCCTGCGTGGCATCACCGAATGCTGGCGGACGGAACTGCGGAAACACAATATCCGCGTGATGCTGGTGAATCCGAGTGAAGTGATTACGGACTTTGCCGCCACCGCGGGCATCCCGCAGAAGGCCAACGAATCCAAACTGCGCGGCGAAGAAATCGCGCACGCGGTGAAAGCGATCCTCGAAATGGACGACCGGGGCTTCACCATTGAGACCACGGTCTTCGCTACGAATCCGATCGATTAGCAACGCTGGCCATGAGCCACCATCCGGCCGGAATAGCCATGAGCAGGCCGGTTGCAACCGCTACCACTCGAGGCGAGACGCCCATGTCCATGACCTGACCGGCGATAACGTTCGTAGCGGCCACCGTGAGTGTCAGCAAAGCGTTTTCGGCGGAGAAGATGCGGCCGCGAAAACGGTCCTCGGACTGTTGCAGAAGCAGCGTGGTGGAGGCAACCCAACAAGCGGAGGCCCCGCCATGGGCAACCAGCAACCACAGTGACGCAGCCGCAAGCGACGGGGCCACGGTCCCCAGCGCAACATAGCCGGCACCGATCAAGACAAAACCTGAGAGAATCGTCCAACGAAGGCGGTGGGGATCGCTTTTCCCAAAGCCTGCGGCCGCGAAGGCGCCCAGCAGCGCGCCAATCCCGCGAGCGCCAAAGAGCACGCTCATGCCCAGCGTTTGGGCCTGCTGTAGAGTGGCAGTCCCCAACCGCAAGGGAAACACCCGCTCCCCCAGCACCGGCAGCAGCACGAGATTCGCGCCCATTAAGCCGATGCCACCTTTGACACACACCGTTGCCGCCAAGCGGCGGTCGCGCGCAAGGTAGCGCACGCCTTCGGCAATGCCGGAAAAATTCAACAGATCGCCCGCGCGCAGCGGAGGGTGATTTTCAGCATGGGGCTCCGTGAAACGCATTCGCCAGAGGAGCCAAGCGGAAACCACAAAGGACACCGAGTTCAGCACGAACACGGCTTCCCGGCCCAACGAAACCACCGCGAAACCACCCAGGGCCGCACCCAAAGCGAAAGTGACGGACCAGGTAGTGGAGGACAGAGCGTTTGCCGCGGGTACGTCTTCCGCGGGAACGATGTTGGGAATGACCGCAGAACGCCCCGGCTCAAAGAATCCCCAGCACACCGTTTCGAGAAAGAGCAAGACGAACAAGATCCATAACGTTCCGCGCGAACGCACCAGCAACATGGACAGCACGATGATGGCGCGCGCCAGATCGGCGGCAATCATGACGTGCCTGCGGCTGAGACGGTCATTGATCATACCGGCGGCAGGCGCAATCAGTGTCTGCGGCAGCATTTGAAACAGGAAGACGAGCGCCACCATGCGCGCGCTGCCCGTCAATTCCAGCAGAAAGCTGATGATCGCGACGGAATAGAACCAGTCCCCGAGTTCACTGACGATCTGCGCACACCACAGAAAGCGGAAATTACGATTCCCGCGCAGAAGCCGCGAATAGGAGGAAAGCGTCACATGCTTTCAACTGTCAGGAAGCCGTGTACAGACCCATGGCCTTCTTCACTTTGTCCACGGTGTCCTGGGCGATGGGCGTAACGCGCTCGGCGCCGTTGGCCAGCACCTGCGCGACAAAACCGGGCTCGGCCATGATCTCCTGGTAGCGCGTTTGAATCGGCTCGATCGCCGCGACCACCGCCTCCGCCACCTGCTTCTTGAGATCACCGTACCGCATGCCCGTGAAGTGCGCCCGCGTGTTCTCCTCGGACCACCCCGTGAAGGCCTGGAAAATGGATAACAGATTGCGGACGCCAGGGCCCGGGTTGCCCAAGGCGGAGTCGTAATCAACGGCCGGGTTTGAATCTGTGGTCGCGCGCATGATCTTCTTGCGGATGGTGGCCGGTGGATCGAGGAGACTGACGGCGTGCCCGGCGCCGGTCTCGGACTTGCTCATCTTCTTTTCCGGATCGTCCAGGCCCATGATGCGCGCGCCCACGGTGGGCAAGTGCGTGGCGGGCATGGTAAAGGTTTCCCCGTACAGCGAATTGAAGCGCTGCGCGATATCGCGCGCCAACTCCAGATGCTGGGTCTGATCGTCGCCCACCGGCACGATCGCGGCTTGATACAGCAGAATGTCGGCAGCCATCAGCACGGGATATTGCAGGAGCCCGTCGCCGATGGTCTCCTGTGCCTGCGACTTCGCCTTGTACTGCGTCATGCGCTCCAGCCAGCCAACGGGAGTCACACATGTCAACATCCAGGCCAGTTCGGTATGCTGAGGGATCGACGACTGAACGACCAGTGAAGAATGCTGCGGATCGATCCCAATCGCCAGCAGCATCCCGGCGAGCTCTTCGATTCTGGCGCGCAGCTCCTCCGGCTTCTGATAAACCGTGATCGCGTGCAGATCCACGATACAGTAGATACTGTCGTAGTCATACTGGATCTTGGCCCAGTTCTTCAACGCGCCAAGATAATTGCCAATATGCGGGCTGCCGGTGGGCTGTATGCCGGAAAGAACTCGTGCTTTCATGGGAGCTGGGTGGAAACTTCTATCGTAAACGAAGTCGCGATTGAGAAATGGGTTTATGGCGGCGACGCCTTAGCCCGTGTGGACGGCCGCGTGGTGCTGGCGCCTTTTGTTTTGCCGGGAGAAACCGCGCGCTTGGATATCGGCGAGGACATCCACGCGAACCTGCTGGAAGTGACGGCGGCATCGGCCGAGCGCGTCGCGCCCCCCTGCCCCCTGTTCACGCGCTGCGGTGGATGCCACTACCAGCACGCCCCCTATGACTTTCAGGTGGCGCGCAAAGTGGAGATCCTGCGCGAACAGTTCCGCCGCGTCGGCAAAATCGAATATACCGGTGAAATCGAAACCGTGACCGGCCCGCCGCTGGGCTATCGCAATCGCGCGCAGCTCCACATCCGCAACGGACAGATCGGATACCTCGCGCCGCGCTCGCATACCTTGGTGCCAGTCACAGACGAATGTCCGCTTTTGTCGCCGCGCCTGAATCAGGCTCTCGCCGATATTCGAACGCTGATGAAAGATAGCCGCTTCCCGCGCTTTGTTCATTCGCTGGAAATCTTCACCAACGAAACGGACGTGCAGATCAATGCCCTGGAAGCCGACCGCCCGGTGGCGAAGTCGTTTTACGAATGGACGCGGTCCGTGGTCGCCGTCGAATACGCGACTTCCTTCGGGACGTTCCGCGTCAGCCCTCGATCATTCTTCCAGGTGAACCGCTTCCTGATTGAACCGCTGATGGACGCGGCGTTACAAAATGCCGCGGGCAAGACCGCGCTCGATCTTTACGCCGGCGTGGGCCTGTTCGCACTGCCCCTGGCCCGCAAGTTCGACAATGTGATCGCGGTGGAATCCGGCGTAAGCGCCGCGCGCGACATGGAAGTGAATGCCGCCCAAGCGGAAGTAAAGCTGAAAATCGAACAGGCCCGCGTGGAAGATTTTCTCCGCGAATTTAAAGAGACGCCGGATTACATATTGGCCGATCCGCCGCGCGCGGGATTGGGCAAAGCGGTCGTCAAGGAACTGGAGCGTCTGGCTCCGCCGCGCATTACGATTGTTTCCTGCGATCCAGCGACGCTGGCGCGCGATGTCGCGGCGCTGGTCGGCAACAAGACCAGCTACAAAATCGACCGTATGATCCTGGTCGATTTATTTCCGCAGACTTACCACCTGGAGACGATCGTACACCTCCACCGGGCATGAAACATGTTGCGGCATTCCTGTTTTTTTGTGCGGCGGCCGCTGCGCAGCAGCGTGTCGTTTCCAATGCGCAGCAGCGGATTGTATCCACGGCCCCCAGCATCACGGAAATCCTGTATGCGCTGGGCTTGGGCGATCGCGTCGTAGGCGTCACGCGATACTGCCGGTATCCGCCAGAAGCCCAATCCAAACCCAAGATCGGCGACTACATCAACCCCAACCTGGAAGCCATCGCATCGCTGCGTCCGGATCTGGTGATCATCCAGACCAATCCGGTGCGGCTGGCCGAGCGCCTGACAACACTGCGCCTGCGCTCGCTCGAAGTGAATCAAGAAAATATCGAGGCGATCTACCGCTCTATTCGCATCATCGGCAAAGCTACGGACACAGAAGCCCGCGGAGAGCAGCAGATCGCGGCCTTGCAAAACGGTCTAGGCGCCATCCGCGCGCGTTCCGTTCGCCTGAAACCTACGCGCGTGATGTTCGTCGTCGGCCGCGCGCCCAAGCGCCTGGACGGCCTCATCGCCGTCGGCAAGGCGTCTTACCTGAATGAACTGATTGCGCTCGCCGGTGGCGAAAACATCTTCACCGATGCCGTCGCCGCCTATCCTCAAATCTCTTTCGAGGAAGTGCTGGCCCGCAATCCCGAGGTCGTTATCGATTTTGGCGACATGGCCAACCCGGCGGCGGTCAGCGACGCTCACAAGCGCGACGTCGTTTCCGTCTGGCAGCGCGCCGCGTCGCTCGAAGCCGTCAAGAACCATCGTGTTCATGCAGTCGCGGCGGATCTGTTCGTTGTGCCCGGGCCACGGGCCGTACAGGCCGCGCAAGCGATCTTCGATCTGTTGCATCCGGTCTACACTAAATCTGGTTTACATTGAGTTTTCACGCTAAGGATCTTGGGTTCAACTACGGCCTCGCCGAAGCCACATTCGCACTGCCGTCCACGGGACTCGTTGCAGTCGTCGGCCCCAATGGCGCGGGGAAGTCAACACTCATCAGCATCCTGGCGGGCTTACGGCGATCCTACACAGGCTCGTGCCTGTATGACGGCAAGGAAATCCGCGACTGGCGCCGCCACGACTTTGCGCGGCAGGTTGCCTTTCTTCCCCAATTCCTGCGCGTCGAGTTCCCGTTCACCGCGGAACAAGTCGTCTTCATGGGCCGCACCCCGCATTCCAATGGCTGGTACGATTCACCGGAGGATCGCACGGAGGTCGATCGCGCTCTCGAAATCACCGATGCGGACGCCTTCCGCAATCGCGATTTCCGTTCGCTTTCCGGCGGCGAACGCCAGCGCGTGATTCTCGCTTCCGCCCTGGCCCAGGAACCGAAGGTGCTATTGCTGGACGAGCCGGCGACGTTTCTCGATCTCCAGCACCAAGTGGCAATGTATCGCCTTTTGGCCACGCTGGCGGGCCAACTCTTAGTGGTTGCGGTCACCCATGACTTGAATCTCGCACTGCGTTACGCGCATCACGTGCTGGTTCTGGATCAGGGACGGCTCGCGGCGGTTGGCGCCGCGCATGCAGTCCTGACCGCGGAGTTGATCACGCGCGTCTTCCAGGTCCAGGCAACGGTGAACGCTGGATGGCTCAAGGTGGAATATGACGCGTAGCATCGCGCTGTCCATCGTGGCGCTGCTCGCTGTATTGTTCATCGCACCGTTGATCGGCAGCACTCACATCGATTTCACGCGGGCTTTCACGGGCCAAGCGCCGGATTACGAGATTCTATTCTACGCGCGTTTGCCTCGCATACTCCTCGCTATGCTCGCGGGGGCCGCGCTCGCCGTAACGGGCGTCCTGTTCCAATGCCTGTTGCGTGACCCTCTGGCCGAACCATACACCTTGGGCGTCTCCAGCGGAGCCTCCGTCGGCGCGGTAGTTGCCATCACACTTGGATTCGGCGCAAGTAGCGCGGCCTCTTTGGCGGGAGCCGCCGCCGTCCTGACCCTGGTTCTGGGCATCGCCTGGGAGGGCCGCCGCCTCTCTTCGTTCACGCTTCTGCTGGCCGGCGTCACCATGAACAGCATGTGCTTCGCGATCATCCTGTTCCTGCACAATCTGGCGAGTCTCTCGCAGTCTTTTGCGATTTCGCGCTGGCTGATGGGCGGAATCGACGCAGTGGAGTATTCCACGCTGGGCTGGCTCGCGGCGGCGGTGGTGCCCGTGTGCATTCTCATCATCACGCGGGCACGCCAATGGAATTTGATGGCGGTTGGCGAGGACTGGGCGGCTTCGCGCGGCGTTCCCACGAATCTCTACATCACGCTGGGCTACGTCGCGGGCGCGATCCTCACGGGATTGGTCACCGCGCTCACCGGACCCATCGGATTTATCGGCCTGATTGTGCCGCACGCGCTCCGCTTACGCCTGGGGGCCGATCACCGAGCGCTGCTGCCCTGCTCGTGTTTGCTGGGCGCGGCGTTTCTGGCGCTATGCGACACGCTGGCGCGCACCGTACTGGCGCCGACCGAGATTCCGGTGGGCGTAATCACGGCGCTGTGCGGAGGGCCATTCTTCATCTGGTTGCTGCGATCGAAACGCAGAAGCCTCTGGTTGTGACGCCAATGGCTTTAGCGTAAAGCCAACTCCAGCGTCCCGGTCTGCCGCAGTACATTCAACCGGGCTTGTTCAGCCATATGCTGGGTTTCATAATAGGCCAGCCATTTTTCGTTTTCCCGCGCGCGGACTTCTTCCACCTTAGCCAGAGGCAACCGGCCTTC
>CAMAVI010000008.1 GCA_945861625.1 Candidatus Sulfopaludibacter sp. SbA3 | reverse complement strand
CGCTCCATGAAATCCTACAGGTCCTCAGCCTCAACCTCTTCGAGAAAACCCCCATTTTACAGGCCTGCGGCGAGTATCACTCCTACGAAAAATTAGACCCATTTTCTAACCAACTGAGCCTGCTCGACTTGTAACCGGACGCTAGTGATAGTACTACTAGAACTATTACCTGTCAATTATTAATTACTAAAACTGCTCTATTATTGTGAGATATTCATCGCGCATTCACGATAAATGGACAGAACCTGGCGGGCCGTGGCGTCCCAGTGGAACTTCCGCGCTTGCGCCCGGCCGGCTTCCATGAGCCAGGCCCGGCGTTCGGGATTGAGCAAGACCTCGCGCAGGCCGCGCTCGATGTCAAAAACCTTGTCGGGATTCACGAGCTCGGCTGCGTCTCCCACGGCTTCAATGAGGGAAGGTACGTTGGAAGCGACCACGGGAGTTCCGCATGCCATAGCCTCCAGGGGCGCCAAGCCGAAGCCTTCATAGAGGGAGGGGAAGGCGAAAGCCTCGGCCGACGTATAGAAAACACGGAGCGTTTCAAACGGCACGAAGCCTAGAAAGCGCACCGACGGCTCAATCCGCGCATGTACCACCGCGCGCCGGACGGCCGGGTTTTTGGAGAGTTCATCTCCAATGATGACAAGCCTCAGATTGCGGTAAACCGGGTGGCTTTCAAGCGACTGGCGCAATACGGCGAAGGCCTCCACTAGCCGCGGCACGTTTTTGTGAACGCGAATGGTTCCCGCGTAAAGAACGTAAGGGTAGGTAATCGAGTAGCGGTCGAGAGTCTGGCGCCGCTGCCCTTCATCAATGGTGGAACCAGTAAATGCCGGATCGGGGGCGCTATAAATAGTGGAAAGTCTTTCGGCGGGCACGCCCAGAATGCTCTCAATATCCCGGCGCGTGCTGTTGGAGACGGTGATCACGCGCGCCGCGCGCGCGGCGCCGCGGCGGTAGCGCAATTCATGCAGGGTATGGCGAAAATCCCGTTGCGCGGGAAACAGCAAGGTGCTCATGTCGTGGATGGTCACGACGTAGGGGCGCGGCATCCTCCACGGCACGGAATTCAGCGGAATATGAAATAAAGAAGCTTTTAATGACCGCAAATATCCGGGAATGTGGAGGTTGTGTTGCACGCCGGAATCGGGAATGTCACAGGGGATAACCTGGAAGTTCGGACCCAGTCCCGCGAGATCGCCTTGGCCGCTGGGAGGAGCGAGCAGCGTGTACCGGTTCTCCTGATCGAGCGCCGACAAGGCCCGCGTAAGATTGCGGATGTAGGTGCCGATTCCGAAGTCGCGGACTCTGCGCGCGTCGATTGCGATATGCAGGGGCACCGAATATTCCGAGGCCGTCATGCGGCCCGGCCTCCTTGGGAAATCAGCGCGCGGCGGCAGCGCCAAGCTTCCACGCGTACAGCGGGAACCGCTCTGTGAGCGCCGCGACACCACGGCGAACCTCTTCGACTACATCCGGATGGGAAACATTTTCAAGCACGCGCGTGATCAGCTTGGCGACCGTCTTCATTTCCGGTTCGCGGAAGCCGCGCGTGGTGACCGCCGGGCTCCCGAAGCGCATCCCGCTGGGATTGAACGGCGGATTGGTGTCAAATGGGATCGCATTGCGGTTGGCTGTGATGTGGGCGTTTTCGAGCGCGATCTGCGCTTCCTTACCACGAATCCCTTTGGCAAAGACGTCGACCAGCAGCAGATGCGTGTCGGTGCCGCCGGAAATCACGCGGAATCCGGCCGCGGCCAGTTCCGCCGCCAGCGCACTGGCGTTGGTCAGCACCTGCTGGGAGTAGGAGACGAACTCCGGAGTCAGGGCCTCCTTAAAACAGACCGCTTTTGCGGCAAGGATATGCACTAGTGGTCCGCCCTGCGTGCCGGGGAAAACGTTCTTGTCGATTTCAGCGCCATACTTCTCGCGCGCGAGAATCATGCCGCTGCGCGGGCCGCGCAGCGTCTTGTGCGTGGTGGACGTCACGATATCGGCCCATTCGCAAGGGTTGGGGTGTACGCCCGCGGCGACCAGCCCGGAGATGTGCGCCATGTCGACCAGGAAGATGGCCCCGACGGAATCTGCAATCTGGCGGAAGCGGGGGAAATCCAGCGTGCGTGGATAGGCGCTGCCGCCCGCGATGATCATCTTGGGCTTGTGCTGTTCAGCCAGGCGGGCAAGCTCGTCGTAATCGATGCGCTCGGCCTCGGGACCGGCGTCCGGCTTGCGCACGCCGTAGGGCACGATGTTGTAGGTCTTGCCCGAAAAATTCAGCGCGTGGCCGTGCGTAAGGTGGCCGCCGTGGGCCAGGTTCATCCCCAGAACGGTATCGCCGGGCTTGATGACGGCGGCGTAGGCTGCCTGATTGGCTTGCGAACCCGAGTGCGGCTGCACATTGACGTACTCGGCCTTGAAGAGTTTCTTGGCGCGTTCGCGAGCCAAGTCTTCCACCAAATCCGTGAATTCGCATCCGGCGTAATAACGCTTGCCGGGGTAGCCTTCGGCGTACTTGTTGGTGAACACGCTGCCGGCGGCTTCGAGGATGGCCTCCGAGGTAAAGTTCTCGCTGGCGATCAATTCGAGATGCGCATTCTGGCGCTCCGTTTCCTTGTGGATCAGGTCGAAGACTTCGGGGTCGGCCACGGATAGGGGACGGGCACTGCGTTGTTGTTCGGTCGCTCCAGGCATTATGCGGGTTTACCTTTTTTCGATTTGGGAGATTTTGTCGACGCGGCGCTGGTGGCGGCCGCCTTCAAACGGGGTTTCCAGAAACAGCTTCACGTACTGATTCGCGTCGGCGGCACCCGTATATTTGGCACCCAGAGCCAGCACGTTAGCGTCATTGTGCTGCCGCGTAAGTTGGACTTCTTCGGGGTTGACAGCGAGCGCCGCCCGCACGCCGGGCACCTTGTTGGCGGCCATCACCATGCCGACACCGGTGGAGCAAACCAGAATTCCGCGCTCCGCGGCCCCGTTGGCCACGGCCTGACCGACGGCCTCGGCGTAATCGGGGTAATCGGTGGAAGCCGTGCTATCCGTGCCTTGGTCCATCACATTGTGCCCGGCCGCGCGCAGCGCCGCGGCAATCTCCTGCTTGAGGGCAAATCCGGCGTGATCGGCGCCAATCGCGATGTTCATGGGGAAGTTCTATTTTAGCATCGGGCCGGCGTATTCCCGGTGCCGTGGCTCATTCGCGAGAGCGGCGCACGCGAAGGGAGCGCTCCGGCACAACGGAGAACTGTCCCTGCAAGCGCTCACCCAACGCCATCAACGCCAAGCGCGCTTTGACAGCGCGGGCAATCAGATGAACCCGCAACTCGGGCAAGCCATCGGCGCGCGTCATCCACGGCCAACGCGTCCGTTACTGGGAGGCGCGCGCGAGTTCGGAAGGATCGGCGCCGACGCGCCCGGAGCCTTCGCCGGCGGCCACGGGGGCCAGGCGGAAATCGTAGCCGATCGAGGGCAGGCCCGGGATGGGCGAGGCAGCGTCATTCCTACTCACGCGCACAACCAATGAGTCGCTGGCGCCGAAGACGGTGTCCGAGTCGATATGCTCGTCGCCCTCAATATAAAGAGCCGTCACCGCCTCGCGGTAACCGGGAGCGCTGATGAGGAAGTGAATGTGCGAGGGGCGCCAGCCGTGGCGGCCCTGAGCGCGGATCATATCGCCCACCGGCCCGTCCATCGGGATTTTATAGCCGACCGGGCAAATGGTGCGCAGATGATAACGTCCCGCGGCATCAGAGTGAAAGCGGCCGCGCAGATCCATTTCCGAAGGGTCCATTTTCTGCAGGTCGTAATCGCCGTGTTCATCGGGCTGCCAGACTTCGACGGACGCATCCGCGATGGGGCGGCCCTTGGTGTCGGTCACTTTTCCGTAGACGCAGGTTTCCATGCCGTTCGTGGGTTTCGTCACGATGGTGGCGCCCGCTTCCATCACCGGTGAATCCTTGCGATAGAAGGGGCCAAGGAGGCTGCTCTTAGTGGCCGCCTCGAGATCGGCGCCGCGTTTGTCGTGCAGCGAATTGACCAGGGCGCTGAAGCCTAACGTATCGGAGAGAAGTATAAACTCCTGCCGGAACTCTGTACATTTTTGCCCTACGGCGGTCAGAAAGCCAATGCCCCGGATCCATTCGCCGGGGGTGAGGTCCGCCTCGCGCGCGAAGGCATGCAGGTGCTTTACCAGGATCTCGGTTATCTGTTTCAGGCGAGGGTCGGGGGTGCCGGACAGCTGCTCGATGACGGCGTCCGTGATGGTGTTCTCATTAATGGCTTTCATGACAAGCTCCTGAGAGCGTGGACAGCGATTAGTGTAGCGCAGGGAGTTGGCGTTCGAGTTGGATGTGTCCGCGATGCCGGGTGGCCCACCCGCAGCCCAAAGAGCTATGTATTCCGTTACAACGTGGCGATGACCCTGGGGACTTCATTTGCGTCGCATTCGGCGCACGTTAGCAACTTCGACTCACAATAATATCGATTCCCAATGAGGCGGGCCGCAAGTGACATCGCGGAGCGCAGGCCAGCTTCCGTATCGAACCATTCCCCGTACTCGGGCGGTCCACGAAACGGGACAATTTTGGCACGGTAAAGGCGGCCGTGGTTGTGCTTCTTGGCTTCCAAATCAGGCCTCCCCTGAGCGCTGTGGAATCTCAGACTGCTGTAGTCTGCCCGGGAACTCTGTTACGGCTTTGGTTTGTCGCCAGCGGTACTCGCGGCAGCCTTACGGGCCTCAATCTCCGCCCGCAGTTGGCGCATACGGGCGCGCCTTGCGAGTTGCTGGCTTCGAATCCGGTGGAACCGGGCTGTATCTCCGCACACCTTTGACATCTAGAGTCTCCTATCTTCTTTACCGGCTGCCATTTCGCTGGCGAGCTGGTTGCGAACATCGCGGTAACGAGCTTCCGCCGACGCAATGCCTTCTTGCGTCCCGCCCACGGCACCGCCTTCGTGAGCAAGATCGCGAATCTCATCCAAGCGGCCTACCTGCAACGCCCATTCTTCGAACGTGGACCGGTACAGGGACCGCAAATATTCGAGTTGGCCGAGCTTGTTCATAACGTTGCATCCACTAGGCCCAGCCCTGGTGAGCATGGGCCCGGCAAGGCATCCGCCAGAGCCAACGCGTCCGTTCGATTTAGTAAGGCGGCCAAGAGAACCTTTTCGCTTCTCGCGAGACAACTCGCCTCACATCCGAAGCACCCGAAGATCTCTTTCCAAGTGGTCCCGTGCGTCCCACACGGGCGATTCTAGGCAGAATCCGTTTCTTGCCAGGAAGGTCGGAACAACAAATACGCTCTTAGTATAGCAGGGCAGGCAGCGACGCTCGATCGAATCCGTGCTCTACGCCGCAATTGAGTCGGAATTATCTTGATCGAGGCAAGGCCTGGGTCCATACTGGAAACAGAGACGAGCAGTTCCGCCCACCTCTTCCGGCGCCGGTCTAAGAAACGGTGGCCAGATCCCTTTCTTCTTAGCTAACCGGCCGCGGAGTTTAGCCCTGAATTTCTGGGAGGAAACATGTCGCAACTCGACGCATTGAGTCATCTGGATGCACTAAGCGCTAGCCTCAGCGGCCATGATCGCCGCGGCCCGTGCGGCTTGATCGTCGAGCATCTTCGCGCGGCGCGCACGGCTTTATTGGGGGCAATGCATGGTGAGTATTGCTTCAGTCTGGAGCAAGCGCTGGGATCTGTCTCCTGCATCCCCGAAAAAAGCGCCCGTATCCGGGTAAGACACATGCTGCAGAGTCTGCTCGGCGCCAGTGCTCTGAAATCCGTAATGCCGGCGGCGCGCTAGGGACCTATGTCGAGAACAATGGTGGCTCTCATTCTGGGGATCGCGGCCGCCGCGATCCTTGCAGTGTATTTTCTACGCAGAAACCGGCCACGCAACTACAGGCGCTAAGTCATATCGACGCGGCCGAGAGGGAAGGATAACGATGAATAAGAGATTATTGAAGAGACATAAACGTGAAGTCTCGCGCGCTAAAGGCCACGTGAAGGTTTCCGAGCCTGACGTGAGGACGCCGGAGCAAATCCGGGCGGCTCGCGAAGCGAGCCGCCCGGCGGGCGACCGGAACGATGGAGCCAACGTGCACTTGGCCCCCCGCGGTCCCCGCGCTGGCCCGGCTCGCGGAACAGGCAGCGCGGCAAAAACGGATGTCTAAGGGGACGAAAACTATGTCCGCCCCACATTGCCCGTATTGTAAATCGATCGAATTTAGAGGGGTAGGTTTCCGCAATGCCGTCGAGAAGTCTCTGAGCTGGATCCTTTCTCCGTGCCGGTGTTCTCTTTGCGGCCGCCACTTTTTCCTGTTTCGATGGCGATCTCCCCTCGGAGGGACCGCCTGAACCGGCAACCTAGAGCCCAGAAGGCACCCCAGAAGGACGTGGAACGGCAAAAGCAGCGGGACGCAGAAGAGCGGCTGGTTCTGGACAAGGCGAGGGCTGCCCATAAGCCCAGATTCCGCCCTCAACTCCAGCCGTCTGCCCGTCAAGAGGGTGCCATCGGAGGATCCCTTTTGCGAAACGGAAACGGGAATGCCATTCGCGCAAATAATTCCGCGCCCGCTTAGTTCATCGGCGGTACAGGCTTACGCACCGGCATCGTCAGGCGTGTACGGAATCTCGAACGCCCACGAATGGATATTCATCAGCGAGTCTGACAACATTAGGATCGCCCTGCTGGGCCACCTGCGGGAATTGGACACAGTACTCATGAAACGGCAGCCGACGGGATTTGTTTTTGAAGTTTGTGAGACTCCCGGGCGATCGTCTCGCAAGGATCGCTTGGTTCAAGAATATGCGCCCATTTGTAATCGCCATTGATCCCGCTACTCCAGCTAGCAATGCCAACCTCGGGTGCGCGTTGATATAATTCAATCCACAGGAGTTTGACAATGGCGGAATCCTCGCGGGCGGTTGTCGGTTACCCGGTCATCGTCTTTTTGGCCGTGTTTGGTTGGCTACAGGTGGAGGTGTCGAGCCTCCACGCCGCCAGCCCACAGACAAACGCGCCTGCGATAGCGGCTGCCGAACCGCGGCGCGCGCTCCTCAATAAATACTGCGTAACCTGCCACAGCGATAAGCTGCGTACGGCTGGGCTGACGCTCGAAAAGACGGCCGTCGCGGATGTTGCAGCGGAGGCCCCGGTGTGGGAGAAAGTGCTCCGCAAGGTAAACGCCGGCGTGATGCCTCCCGTCGGCATGCCGCGGCCTGATCCCGCTGCCTTCGGCAATTTCACCGCGTGGTTGGAGACGGCGCTCGACCGGGCGGCGGCGGCCAAACCCAATCCCGGCAGAGTCGCCGTTCATCGCTTGAATAATATCGAATACGCCAACGCCATTCGCGACATGCTCGCGCTGGATATCAACGTCCGGTCGCTGTTGGGACTCGACGACGCCGGTGAGAACGGGTTCGACAACATGGCGAGCGCGCTCACCATGTCGCCGGCCTTAGTGGAACGGTACGTGTCGGCGGCGCGAACGATCAGCCGTCAGGCCGTGGGTGATCCCGCCGTCCTGCCCCTCTTCGAAATGTACGATATTCCCAAGCTGATGAAGCAGGACGAACGGACCAGTGAAGATCTCCCGTTCGGTTCTCGCGGCGGGATTGCGGTTCAGCATCACTTTCCAGTGGATGGCGAGTATCAGGTCAAGATCAAGCTGCGCGGCCAGGAGTACGACTACATCATCGGCATGGGCCGGTCGCACCAGATCGAAGTACGCGTGGACGGCAAGCGCGTGAAGCTGTTCACGGTGGGCGGCGAGGCTCCCGGCAAACCAGCGCCGCTGAGCCATGCCGGACAGATCCCTGGCGATCCTGCTTGGGAGCAGTACATGCACTTCGCGGACAAAGACCTGGAAGTACACTTCCCGGCTCGCGCGGGAACGCGGGTGGTGGGTGTTTCGTTCGTGGAAGACGTTGTGGAGCCCGAGGGCGTGGCTCAGCCGCGACAAACGGGCGGCACGGGCATTCAGTACAACGAACAATATAATGGCAACCCCGCGGTGGAGACACTCTCCATCGGCGGGCCGTTCAAGGTAGAGGGCGCGGGAGACACTCCCAGCCGTCGCGGCATCTTCGTGTGCCGTCCGGCGCGCAGCACGGAAGAAGACGCCTGCGCCAAGAAAATCATCGCGAACATCGCCCGCCGCGCCTACCGGCGTCCGGTAACGGATGGGGACATCCAGCCGCTGCTGCGCTTCTATGAAACGGGCCGAAAGCAAGGAAGCTTCGATAGCGGTATTCAAACGGCGCTGCAACGCATCCTTACCGATCCCGAGTTCTTGTTCCGCTTTGAGCCCGATCCGCCGAACAAGATGCCGGGCACTCCCTATCGCCTGAATGATCTGGCGTTGGCCTCGCGGCTGTCCTTTTTTCTGTGGAGCAGCGTCCCCGACGCGGAGCTGTTAGATCTGGCCGTTGCCGGGAAGCTGCACACTCCGGAGGTTCTGGCCAAGCAGGTCCGGCGCATGTTTGCCGATGGCCGCTCGAAGGCGCTGGCGCAAGGCTTCGCCACCCAGTGGCTGGAGCTGCCGAAGCTGCGGGGCGCGGCTCCGGATCCGGACGAATATCCGGACTTCGACGAAAATTTGCGCGTGGCGTTCCAGCGGGAAACGGAATTATTCCTTACCAGCCAGTTGAGCGCGGATCGCGGCGTGGTGGACCTGGTGGGGGCGAACTATACGTTTGTCAATGAGCGTCTGGCGCGGCACTATGGCATCCCTAACATTTACGGCGAAGCGTTCCGGCGCGTCACTTTCGACAACGGCGAACGAGGCGGACTGCTGGGCCAGGGGAGCATTCTCACGGTAACGTCGTATGCCAACCGGACTTCACCCGTTATCCGCGGCAAATGGATGCTGGACAACCTGCTGGCGCTGCCTCCTCCTCCGCCGCCTCCCAACGTGCCGGCGCTGACGGAGACTCCACAGAACGGCAAACTGGCTTCGATACGCGAGCGCATGGAGCAGCACCGTAAGAATCCCGCGTGCGCGGTGTGTCACGTGAAGATGGACCCGCTGGGCTTCGCGCTGGAAAATTTCGATGCGATCGGACAATGGCACGCCACCGCCAAGGACGGCACGCCGGTCGATGTGGACGGCGCGTTCCCCGATGGCACCAAACTCAGGGGAGTCGCCGGGTTGCGGCAGGCCATGCTTGGCCGCCGCCAGCAATTTGTGGGCGCGTTCACCGAAAAACTTTTGGCCTGGGCACTGGGGCGCGGTATCGAATATTACGATCTCCCGGCCGTGCGCAAAATCGTGCGCGAAGCGGCGGCCAACGATTACCGCTGGTCGTCGATCATCGAAGGAATCGTGAAGAGCGTGCCGTTTCAGATGAGCAGCGTGAGACCTTCGGAGTCACAGTTGGCCGGCGCGGAGAGCGCTCCGGCTAGCGTTGCTACTAGTATTGTCAAAGGTAAGGAAGTTACCAACAGGAGGTCGAGCAAATGACGATCATCACCAAGAAAGCCATCAGACGCCGTACGATTTTGCGCGGAGCCGGGGCGGCGCTGGCGCTGCCTTTTCTGGATGCCATGGCGCCCGCGCTTTCGGCGGCGGCGAAGCCGGCCAAGCGCTTCGGCGCGGTGTATGTGCCGAACGGGATTATGATGCAGAACTGGACCCCGAAGACCGAGGGAGCCGCTTTTGAATTGTCCCCCACGCTGCAGCCGCTGGCTCCGTTCCGGGAGCGCCTCCTGGTGTTGAGCGGGCTCAACTGTATTCCGCCTCCCGACGCCGTCGACAACGCGCATCCGAAGGCCAGCACGCGATTCCTGACCGATGTTCCGCCGAAATATACGCGCGGAACCGCCGATCTCCGCGCGGGGACTTCCATGGACCAGATCGCGGCGAAGGAAATCGGCCATCAGACGCAATTGGCTTCGCTCGAAGTCGGTCTGGAGTCGAGCGAGTCGGCGGGCACGTGTTCGTCGGGCTTTAGCTGCGCCTACACCAGCACCATTTCCTGGCGCACTCCCACGACGCCGTTGCCGATGGAGCACGATCCGCGTGTGGTGTTCGAGCGCATGTTCGGCGATAGCGGCAGCACCGATGGCAACGCCCGCCGCGCGCGCATGCGGGCCGACGCCAGTATTCTCGATTCGGTGATTCAGAAAATTGGCCGCCTGGAAAAGGAATTCGGGGCCGGCGACAGAGCCAAGCTCAGCGAGTATTTCGAGGCCATTCGTGATGTCGAGCGCCGCATTCAGAAATCCGAGCAACAGCACGCCACGGAATTACCCGCCATGGAGCACCCGGCCGGCGTTCCGGTCAAATTCGACGATTATGCCAAGTTGATGTACGACCTGATCGCTCTGGCCTACCAGGGCGACATGACCCGCATCTTCACCTTCATGATTGGCCGCGAACAGAGCGGGCGCACCTTCCCCGAGTTCGGCATTCCCGACGCGCATCACGCCATTTCGCACCACCAGAACGATCCGGTGAGACTCGGTAAGCTGGCCAAGGTCAACGCTTACCACATCACTTTATTCACGCGGCTGCTGGAGAAATTGAAAGCGACGCCGGACGGGGACGGGTCCATCTTGGATAACTCGATCATGATTTACGGGTCGGGGATGAGCAACGGCAATGCGCACGATCCGAAGAACCTGCCGATCGTCGTTCTCGGCGGCGGCAACGGCCAGATCAAGGGTGGACGGCACATTCAATATCCCAAGGACACCCCGCTCGCCAACCTTCACTTGACCGTGCTCGACATGCTCGGCGTGCATATCGACCACATCGGCGATAGCAGCGGTGAGTTCAAAGAGCTCTCCGGCTTAGTCTGAGGTTTAAAACTGCGGGGAGAATCGCGCGATGAAGATCAAAGCTCAAAACCTGGCAGGCTGGTGTCTGCTGTTACTGCTGCCGGTTGCCAGTTTTGCGGCGACATCCGGCGAAATGGATCTCCCGCGGGCGGCGAAAAGCCAGGATAAGGACGCCGTTCGCGCGCTGCTGAAGCAACACGCCGACGTCAATACACCGCAGGGGGACGGTTCCACCGCGCTCCACTGGGCCGCTCACTGGGATGATCGCGACATGGCCGGACTGCTGCTGGGTGCCGGCGCCAATGTCAACGCGGCGAACGATCTGGGCGTGACGCCGCTCTCTCTGGCCTGCATCAACGGCAGCGCGGCGATGGTGCAAGCGCTGTTGAAGGCCGGCGCGAATCCGAATCTGGCCGCGGTGACCGGAGTCACGCCGCTGATGCAATGCGCGCGCTCCGGCAATTTGGAAGGGGTGGAAGCGCTGCTGGCTCGCGGAGCGGAGACGAACGCAGCGGAGAACTCAGCGGGACAAACCGCTCTGATGTGGGCGGCATCGCAACGGCACCCCGAGGTGGTTCGCGCGCTGGTGACCCACGGAGCCAACGTCAATGCCCGCACCCAAGCGAGCGGCGTGCTGGTCAATATCAATGCGGGCGGAAGGGGCCTGGCAGCGCACGGACCGGCCAGGGTGGTGCAGATGGGCGGCAGCACCCCGATGCTGTTCGCGGCGCGAGCCGGCTGCATCGAGTGCGCCCGAGCCTTGCTGGCAGGCGGCGCGAGCGCCAATGACACTGCCCCCGACGGCAACAGCGCCCTGGTGCTGGCGGCCCATAGCGGGCAAGGCGCCTTCGGCGTGTTTCTGCTGGATAAAGATGCCGACCCGAACGCTCATGGAGCGGGATACACGGCGTTGCATGCCGCGGCTCTGCGCGGCGAACTGGATCTGGTGAAGGCACTGGTGGCGCATGGCGCGAATCTGAATGCCCCGGTCGAGAACGGTACTCCGCTGCGGCGCGAAGGTCCCGACTATTCGCTGGCGGAGTCCATGGCGGGTGGAACGGCGTTTCTGCTGGCCGCGAAATACGCCGATGCGGATATCCTGCGAGCCCTGGCGGCCGGCGGCGCGAACGTGAAGGTGGCCGCCAAAGACGGCTCGACGCCGCTGATCCTGGCGGTGAACGGTGAACAGCGGCCGGGCACAAACTCAGGCGGCTTGGCGCAGGACGAGAGCCACGTCGCGGATGCTGTCAAAGTCATGCTCGATCTGGGCGCCGACGTCAATACGGCCAACCGGGGCGGCAATACGGCAGTTTACCTCGCCGCCGCCAGAGGGTACCCCTCCGTCGTTCAAATGCTGGCGGATAAGGGCGCCAATGTGAACGTCAAGAACAATCGCGGCTTGACACCGCTTGGGGCGGCGGAGAGCACCCGTCGAAGAGGGAAAGGCGGCGATAGCGGCCAACAGGCCCGGTTCAAGGTTACTGCGGACCTGCTGCGTAAGTTGGGCGCCACCGAATAGGAGTCGCCGAGGCGATTCAGAAGCGGACTCCGCGCGAACCGGCTCTCGCCCGCAGCCGTTGTTTTGGTAGTAGAATGAATGCGGGTTCGTACGACCCTCTAAAAGGGTGGCGGCGGCGAATTCTCGGACGGCCGAGATAACGCGCTCGTGTTCCCGGGATCCTCAGCGGAGGCAGCAGATGACCGAACAGGTATTGTTGATGAGAGCACCAAGGATGGGCCTGGCCGGACTGGCAGCGATGCTATTGCTCGCCCTGCAGGTTAATGCCCAGCAGAACGCGGCGCCCGCGGCATCTGCTCCAGCCGCCGGCCAGCGCCAGTTCCTCGATCGCTATTGCGTGACGTGCCACAACGACCGGCTGAAGACCGCCGGCCT
Organism: Candidatus Sulfopaludibacter sp. SbA3; assembly: GCA_945861625.1. GTDB lineage: Bacteria > Acidobacteriota > Terriglobia > Bryobacterales > Bryobacteraceae > Palsa-187. The sequence goes on along the minus strand of CAMAVI010000008.1, from coordinate 52,511 downwards.
GACTCTGTCCCAGGCCGATCCGTCCAAGCCGAACGCGCAGCCGGAAGTTTGGGAGAAAGTCGCGCGCAAGCTGCAGACGGGCGCGATGCCGCCGCGCACTGTGCCGCAGCCTCCCGCGGCGGACCGCCTGGCGATGCTGACGTCGCTCGAATCGTCGCTGGATGCGGCGTCGGCTTCCAAGCCGAATCCCGGGCGCACGGAAACACTGCGGCGCCTGAATCGGACTGAATATCAGAACGCGATCCGGGACCTGCTGGCGGTGGATATCGATGGCGCCGCGATGCTGCCGGCCGATGAGAGCGGTCATGGCTTTGACAACGTCATCGTCGGCGATCTGTCGGTGACGCTGCTGAATCGCTACATCTCGGCAGCCCAGAAAATCAGCCGCCTGGCGGTCGGAAGCACGTCTTCCTTGCAGAGCGACATCATCAGCGTGGCCGCCGATCTCACGCAGGAAGATCAGTTGCCCGGATTGCCGATCGGTACGCGCGGCGGCATGTCGACGAACTATACGTTTGCCCGCGACGGCGAGTACGATATCCAGATTTTCCTCGCCCGCAACCTGGAAGGCGCCGTCACCGGATTGCGCGAGACCCGTCCGCACGAAATGCTGGTGCTGCTCGACCGCGAACCTGTCAAGACCTTCACGATTCAGAAGCCGGCCAACGGCGATGACACGAATCTGGACAAAGAATTTAAAGTGCGCGTCTCCGCGACCGCGGGACCGCACAATATTAGCGTCACCTTCGCGAAAGAGGGTTCTTCGCTCATCGACACGGTCAGGCAGCCCACGGAATCGCGCTTTAATGACAGGCGGCATCCCCGCACGGCGCCCGCCATTAATCAGATTTCCGTGACGGGGCCTTATGAGGCCAAAGGCGCTGGGGACACTCCAAGCCGCCGCCGGTTGCTGGTCTGCCGGCCCGCCGGAAAAGATAAAGCGCAGGAAGATAAGTGCGCGGAAACGATTCTATCGACGCTGGTACGCCGCGCCTACCGGCGGCCGGCCACCAAGGCGGATGTGGACGAGCCGCTGGCCTTCTATCGCAAAGCGCGCGCGGAAGGCGATTTTGAAGCCGGGATTACGGCGGCGCTGAGCGCCGTCCTCACCAACCCGCAATTCCTGTTTCGCGTGGAAAGCGACCCAAAGAGTGTGCGGGCGGGCGGCGCCTACCGGATCAGCGATATGGATCTGGCGTCGCGCTTGTCGTTTTTCCTGTGGAGCAGCATTCCGGACGATGAACTGCTTGACTCCGCGGTCCGCGGCAGGTTGAGCCAACCCGCGGAATTCGAAAAGCAGGCGCGCCGGCTACTGGCTGACCGCCGCTCCTATAACCTGGCCACGAATTTCGCCGGACAGTGGCTGCGGCTGCGCAATGTCGAGGCGATCGACCCCAGCGCCAGCCTTTTCCGGGATTTCGACGACAACCTGCGGCAAGCTTTCCGGCTGGAATCCGAGATGTTCTTCGACAGCGTACTGCGCGAGGATCGCAGCGTGAAGACCTTTATTAAGTCCGACTACACGTTCCTCAATGAGCGCCTGGCGAAGCACTATGGGATTCCCAACGTTTACGGCAGCCGTTTCCGCCGCGTGGCGCTGATCCCCGAAAACAGGCGCGGCGGCCTGCTGCGGCAGGGCAGCGTGCTGTCGGTTACGTCGTATGCGACCCGGACCTCGCCGGTTTTGCGCGGCGTATTGGTGCTGAAGAACATCTTTGGCGCGCCGCCGCCGCCCCCTCCGCCAAACGTGCCGGCTCTGGATGAAAGCAAAGTGGCCTCCAACCTGTCGATGCGCGACCGTCTGGCGGCCCATCGCAAAAGCGCCGTTTGCGCGACGTGCCATAGCGTCATCGATCCGGTCGGGTTTTCGCTCGAGAACTTCAATGCCGTGGGCCAGTGGCGGGACTTGGAAGTAGATGGACAACGCGTTGATTCAACCGGGGCCGTACCCGGCGGCGACGGGGAATTCAAGGGGGTCGATGGGCTGGAAGCCGCGCTGCTGGCGCGCCCCGAACTGTTTGTCGCGACTCTGACCGAAAATCTGATGACCTTCGCGCTCGGACGGGGTGTTGAGTACTACGATGCGCCCGCCATTCGCAGGATTGTCAAAGACGCCGCGAAAGATGATTACCGTTTCTCTTCGCTCATTCTCGGAATCGTGAAGAGCGTTCCGTTTCAAATGAGGCGCGCGGAAATGAATGAATCCGCGGTTGCGGCGAATATAGGAAATAAATAGGTTTACAGAAAGGGAGAGTGTTATGTTTCTCACGAAAAAAGCCATTCCCAGACGGACGTTTCTGAAGAGCGCGCAGGCCGCGGTGGCGCTGCCTTTGCTCGACGCCATGATTCCGGCCGGCACGGCGTGGGCCCAGACCGCCGCCAAACCGGTACGCAGGCTCGGCTTCGTATTTGTCCCGATGGGATGCGATCATGCGCGTTGGACTCCGCCCGGACAGGGGAACCTCGACCAACTTTCGCCGATCCTCTCCCCGCTTAAATCGGTCAAGGATCAGGTGACGGTCCTCACCAATACCCGGCTGCAGAACGCGTATCCGGGCACGCATGACACATCGAACGCCGCGTTTCTCAGCGCGGCCTCCGCAAAGCATACGGAGAGTTCGGACTATTTCCTGGGCACCACGGTCGATCAGATCGCGGCCAAGGAGATGGGCCGCGACACACAACTGGCCTCGCTCCAGCTCGCCATGGATCTGAACCCGCTCGCCGGTGTGTGCAACAACGGCTACGCCTGTGTTTATCAGAATTGCCTCTCCTGGTCGACGCCGCGGACTCCGCTGCCCGCCGAGGCGCATCCGCGCGTGGTCTTCGAGCGTCTGTTCGGCGAGGGTGGCAACGCCGCCGCGCGCCGCTCGGCGCTGCGCGATCGCGCCAGCCTCCTGGACACCTTCACCGGGGATATCGCGAAGTTGAAGGGCCGCGTGGGCACTCCGGATCGCGTGCGCCTGGAACAGTATCTGGATAGTGTACGTCAGGCCGAGCGTGAGATCGAGCGCGCCGAAAAAGCAGCCGCCGAAAACAAGATGCCCGACCTGGACCGCCCTGTAGGCGTCCCGGCGGCGTTCGCCGACCACGCCAAGCTCATGTTCGACCTGCAAATTCTGGCCTTCCAGGCCGATATCACGCGCGTCGTTACATTCCAGCTCACCCGCGAGCAGTGCAATCGCACGTATCCGGAGATCGGCGTCGCCGATCCCCACCATCCCACCAGCCACCACGGCAACGACCCGGAGAAGCTGGCCAAGATCGCGAAGATCAATACGTACCATGTTTCGCTATTTTCCGACTTCCTCCAGAGAATGAAGGCCACTCCGGATGGCAACGGCTCGCTCCTGGATCACTCGGTCTACATGTACGGCAGCGGCATGGGTAATTCCAGCCTTCACGATCACGAAAATCTTCCGATCCTGGTGGCGGGCGGCGCCGGAACCGGCATGAAGGGCGGCCGCCACATCCGCTACGAAAAGCCAGCGAATTTGGCCAACCTCCACCTTACGCTGCTGGATCGCGTGGGTGTTCGTATGGATTCGTTCGGGGATAGCACGGGCAAGATCGAAGATCTCTTCGTTAGCTTGGGATAGGAACCACACATGCACTTGCGAAAAATCAGCGGGCTCATTGTACTGGGGTTGGGACTCACCGCCCCCACTTTTGCGGCGGCCCGCGCGGCTCTTGCCGATGCCGCCGAACAACGCGACAAGACCAGTGTCCGCGCGCTCCTGCGGACGGGCGTCGATGTGAATGCCACCCAGGTGGACGGCACCACGGCGCTGCATTGGGCTACGTATCACGACGACGCGGAGACGGTAGCCCTGCTCATCAAGGCGGGCGCGAAGCCGAATGCGGTGAACCGCTACGGGATGCCGCCGCTGGCACAAGCCTGCACGAACGGCAGCACGGCCGTCGCGAAGTTACTGCTGGATGCCGGCGCGGACGCTAACGCCACGCTGAAGGGCGGGGAAACGGCGCTCATGTTGGCGGCGCGCTCCGGGAACATCGCCGTGGTGAAGGCGCTCCTTTCCCACGGAGCCAAACTCGAGGCGCGCGAACGGCTCGGACAGACGGCTCTGATGTGGGCGGCGGCCGAGGGGAATACCGTCGTGGTCAACGCTCTGATCGAGGCGGGGGCGGATAAGAACGCGAAAACCGATTCCGGATTCACGCCGTTCTTTTTTTCCGTGCGGGAGGGCCATCTCGATACCGTACGCGCGTTTCTGGCGTCCGGCACGGATGTGAAGGCGATGATGCAGCGTGCCGAAAGTTCGCCCAACCGGGCCCGGGGCTCCCTGAGAGCGCCGGCGATGAGTCCGCTGCTGGTTGCCGTGCAGAACGGCCACTTTGAGCTGGCCATTGCGCTGATTGACGCGGGATCCGATCCCAACGATGTGCGCACGGGAGTGACGCCGCTCCACATGGTGGCCGGCGTACGGAAGCCGGATTCGAGCGACGGCAGCGATGGCGCGGCGCCGTCCGGCGCGGGGCGCCTATCGAGCGCCGATTTCGTGCGGGAGATCGTGAAACGCGGCGCCAATGTTAATTTCCGCCTGCCCAAGGGCAACCCCAAGCAGATGGGGACGTCTTCTTTGGTGGGGGCGGAGGGCGCGACGCCGTTTCTATTCGCCGCGGACCGCTCCGACATTCCGCTGATGCGCCTGCTGCTGGAGTTGGGCGCGGACCCCAAGATCGCGAACTTCAACAACACCACGCCGCTGATGGCCGCCGCGGGCGTCGGCACAGCGGAGCCGCTGGAGGAGGCGGGCGAGGAAAATGAAGCGCTGGAAGCCGTGAAGTTGTTGCTCGACCTCGGCGCGGACATCAACACCGTGGATAACAATGGCGATACGGCCATGCACGGAGCCGCGTATAACATTTACCCGCAGATCGTGAAGCTGCTGGCTGACCGTGGAGCCGATCCGCAAGTCTGGAAGAACCCCAACAAAGCGGGCCGGACACCGCTCTTTATCGCTGAGGGTTACGTCGGCCGTCTCCCGCGTCCGGATGCGGCGACGACCGCGGCCGTGACCAAGCTGATGCTTGCGGCGGGCCTATCGACGGAGGGCGAGCGGCCGAAGATGGAAGATATCTACCGGAAGATCGAAGAAACGCCCAAGCCCGCCGAACCAGCGAAGTGAGGCGCGAAGTCCGGCTTCAGCGCGGGTCCCTGGCGCGGTTATGCGCCAGCCTCCGCGGCGCGGTAGCGCTCCTCGCGGTCTTGCACATGGGGCAGCTTGCCGCCCAGACGCGCAAGTCCGTCTGGGACGGAGTCTTCACCGCTGAGCAAGCCGTGCGCGGAAAAACTAGCTTTGCCGCAAACTGCGCGGTGTGCCATGGCGCCGATCTCGCCGCCCTGAATCGCCCGCCGTTGAAGGGCGAACAATTCCTGAATCACTGGATGGAAGGCAGCCTCGACGCCTTGTTCGGCCACGTCAAGGCCATGCCGCCGGGCCGCGCGAATTTGGGTGATGCCGCGTATGTGGATCTGCTTGCCTTCCTTCTGGAGGCGAACCTGTTTCCCGCCGGAGCGCGGGAATTGGACCCGGAAACCATACCCAGTATTCAGGTTCAAGGGAAGAACGGGCCGGCACCCGTCCCCAACTTCGCTCTGGTTGATGTTGTGGGGTGCTTCGCTCCCGGGCCGCGGGATAGCTGGACTTTGACCAACGGCAGCGAGCCGGCGCGGACGCGAAGTCCCATGCAACCCACCGAAGCGGAGATAGCTGGCGCGAAAGCGAAGCCACTGGGCAGTCAGACGTTTCAACTGCTGGACGTAGAATTCTTCAGCAGCGCCTTTCATCCGGAAGCCCTTGCCGGCCACAAAGTCAACGCGAAAGGTTTTCTGATTCGCGCCGGAGCCGGCGTCCGCATCAATGTCACCTGGGTGGAAATGCTGGCCGCCAACTGCGGCCATTAGCGGCCCGCATGGACCCGTATTGTATAATCTTCATTCAGTGAGCAGGGCCAAGTCCGTCGGCCAGGAGACCCCATGAAGAAGCTCTTGAAGATGATTGGAACCGTATTTGCCGCTGTGTTGGTGCTGGTGGTCGTGGTGCTGCCTATTACGGGCTTTGAGCCTCACGGCCGGACGCCCGGATTATGGCTCACAGGCGAGGTTGTCACCACGCCGGTCACCGACTGGTCGTTTGTCGATGCGATCGAAACCATTAAGCTCCAGACCAGTACCCAGTATCTGCTTCCGCACTCGGTAACGACGTATTGTGTCTCCGCGAACGGGCAGCTCTACATCACTTCGCTGTACCGCGCGGGCATGACGTATCCAGCGGGCCGGAGCTGGAACACCGATGTCGCCCGCGATCCCCGCGTGCGTTTGAAGATCGGCGATAAAGTGTACGACCGCACTCTGGTGTTCGTGACCGACCCGGCCGAGTATGAAGCTGCTTACCAGGCGAAAAGGAAGAAGTATCCGCGGCAGAAGATTCCGCCGGGCGCGAAGTTCATGATTTTTCGCGCGGTGGAAGGTTAGACGCCTCGCGTTCCTAGCCGGGTTCCCACGTCTTGGAGCGCACATGCCGGCCGCCTTGTACAGGAATGACTGGCAGAAATGGAAGGCATGAAAATCGCGATTGCCGGCGCTAATGGCGCCGTCGGCCAGGCCATCCTGCGCCGCGCAGCAGAATCGGCCGAGCTAACGCTGGTGGCCGCGGTTCGCTCGGCTCACGCCGCCGATGAGATCCGCCCGCTGCTGGGGCACGGCAGCAGCGCGGTCCAAATCTCGTACAGCGATCCCGCCAGTCTCGACGCGGCTCTGCAAGGTTCATCCGCGGCCATTCACCTGGCGGGCATTCTGTTCGAGAGGCCGGATTCCTCGTACCTGCAAGGGAACGTGGAGTCAGCGCGCGGCGTGGTGGACGCGGCCAAGCGATGCGGCGTGCAGAAGGTGGTTTTGATCAGCGCCATCGGAGCCGATGAGGCATCCGCCAACGGCTACTACCGGACCAAGGGGCAGGCGGAAGCGCTGGTGCGCGCCTCTGGCCTCCGCTATACGATCTTGCGCGCGCCACTTCTGTTGGGTCCGGAAACCGAAGGCACAGCCGCGCTGGTGCGGCATGCGAGTGGCGGCAAAGCCAAGCTCATCGGCGGCGGGCGTCACTTTCAACAACCTCTTTATGTGGATGACCTGGCGCGGGCCGCTCTCGCCGCTGCCCGGCCTTCCGTAGCGGACAATCTTACTTTGGATTTGGTGGGCCCCGTTTCGCTGCCTGATCGCGAGCTCGTCGAACGGACTGCGCGCGCGCTGGGCCGCGAGGTGAGGATCGCCTCCATCCCCAAGGGGTTGGTCAAGTTTGGACTGACCCTTCGCGGGCGCACCAGCGGCCCTGGATTTTCCGTGGCGGTTCTGGATGTGATCACGGCGGACACCCGTCTGGACCCGCAACCCGCCGCCAGCGCCTTGGGAATCCGCCTGACCGGTATCGACGAGATGATTCAAAACAGTTTAGGCCCAACGAGAGAAACGGAACAAAAAAAATGAGCCAAGCACAATCTACTGTCCCCCCCGCCGCCGGCGCAAAACAAGGCAAGGCCTGGCAGCAACTGTTGCCGTTTCTGATTACGGCGGCCTGCTTCGCCTATCTCTACAACCGCCTGAACCACGCGGCGGTGAGGGAGGGCAACACGCTGCTCCCCTACCTGGCGAAGAGTTTTGAGGGCGTCGACTGGTATTCCTGGCTGGCGCTGATGATCCCGTACTGCTTCTTGTTTCTGCTGCTGGACAGTCTGGTGGTCTACAGCGTGATCAACTGGTTCAACACCAAAATCGGCTATGCCGATATTCTGCCCATCCGCGCCAGCGCCTACATACTTTCGCTGGTGAACGAACAGGTCAGCAAGGGAGCCATCGCGCTGTACCTCAATCGCCGCGATAAAGTGCCGGGCTGGGAAGTCGGTTCCAGCATGATCCTGGTGATGTTTTGCGAGTTCTACAGCCTGATTCTGTGGGCGACCCTGGGCGTACTGTTGCGCTGGGATAGCCTCCCCACCGCATTTCATGTCATCCCCTGGGTTGCCGTGGGCGCGGCCGTGTTTTTCGTGCTGGTTCAGTTGTTCTTCAGCGGAAAGATCGGCGCGGGCATGGCCTTGCGCGACAAGCCCATTTTGCGGGCTTTCCGCCTGGCCAAGGTATGGCACTACGGAGCCGTGATCGCGATGCGGGCGCCGCTCATGATTGCGGGCGTGATCGTCTACACGCTGGCCTTGCGGATGTTCGGCGGAACCGTGGGCTTTGGAGAAATGCTGGGCTACTTGCCGGTGATTTTCTTTGGCGCGGCGACGCCCGGGCCGATGCACTCGGTGGCAATTCTGTTTTGGGTTCTGCTGTTTCCGGATAGGCCCGGGCAAATGACCGCCTTTGGCTTCGTGATGCACAACTTCTTCATCTTTTTTAACGCCGCGGTGGGGCTGCTATTTCTCCGGCGCGCCAGCCGGGAGCTGTTCGGGTAGGCTGCGGAGCCACAGGCGTTGTCCCATCGACACCAGCGTACTCAGCACGAGCAACCAGACCAGGACCGTGAGCACCGGCTGCAGAAATGTAACTCCCAGCCGGATCAGCGAGTCCATAATAGTGGGTGCAAAGTAAAGAATGCCGTTGTAGCGGCCGAGCTTGCTGCCGCGCAGCTTGCGATGCCGGAGAATCCAGTAGGAATCGATCACGTACTGCGAAAAAGCTGCCGTGATCAAGACCGGCAGAATCCACGGAAACGCGCCGCGCACGGCTCCTCCAAACATCCCACAGGTGACGAAGAGAAAATCGCTGGTGTGATCGAAGGAGCCGCTCCAAGAGGTTACCGTTCCACGCCGCCGCGCGACCGGGCCATCCAGTAGGTCGGTAATCACCGCTACCACCCACGCCGCGAGAGCGAACATGGCGGAACCTGCGTCTCCCTGCGCCATAAAGTACGCGAACGGAAGAACCAGGAGCAGGCGAAGAGCGGTGAGCGCGTTAGCCATCGGAAATACGCGTACGTTGACACCACATAAACCCAAGCATACACTGAGGTTCGGACTGAAAGAATGGCGGAAATAGCGATCTCACGCGGTGTGGATGCCGCTCTCGAACGTGGCATGGAGGGACGCGGCCTGTCGCGTGAAGACGCGCTTTGCCTGATGCAAGAAGGCCCGCTCCAGCCGCTCTTAGAGGCCGCGGCGGCCGTGCGGGACCGGGCCAAAGGCCGTTCGGTCAGCTACTCCAGAAAAGTCTTCATTCCGCTCACCCACCTGTGCCGCGACTATTGCGGCTACTGCACTTTCCGGTCCGACCCGAAGCCGGGCGAGGCCGCCTACATGCTGCCCGATGAAGTTCTCGCCGTGGCTGAAGCCGGGCGCCGCGCGGGCTGCAAAGAAGCTTTGTTCAGTCTGGGCGACCAGCCCGAGCGCGTTTTCCCCGAAGCGAAGGCATTTCTGAAAAAGCTGGGTTTTGAACGCACTCTTGAGTACCTCGCCGCGATGAGTGAGTTGGTGCTGGAGAAAACCGGCCTCCTGCCGCATTCGAATCCAGGCGTGATGGGTCTGGAAGATTTACGCCGCCTGCGCGAGACCAATGTCAGCGTCGGGCTTATGCTGGAAAGCGCCAGTCCGCGGCTGCTCCGCGCTGGAGGCGCGCACTGGAAGGCGCCAGACAAAGTGCCCTCCCTGCGCATTCAAACCATGGAGACAGCGGGACAGTTGTCGATGGCCTTTACCACCGGCATTCTCATGGGCATCGGCGAAACACTGGAAGAACGCGTGGACGCGCTGCTGGCCATTCGTTCGGTCCACGAGAAGTACGGCAACATCCAGGAAGTCATCGTGCAGCCGTTCCGGGCCAAGCCCGATATTCGCATGGCCAACGCGCCGGAGCCTTCCAAGGAGGACCTGGAGCGCACCATCGCGGTCGCCCGTTTGCTTTTCGGAGGAGAGATGAATCTTCAGTCGCCGCCCAATCTGCTTTCCAAAGACTATCCCGATTTGCTGAAAGCGGGCATCAACGATTGGGGCGGCATTTCCCCGGTAACCAAGGACTTCATCAACCCGGAAGCCGCCTGGCCGCAAATCTCGTCGCTGGCGGAGCGCTCGGCCGGAGCGGGTTTTGTGCTGCGCGAGCGTCTGGCGCTCTATCCTGAGTTTTGCTCGCGGCCGGAATTCGTGCTTCCGCGTCTGGAGCCGAGCCTGCGGAAACTGCGGGCCGAAAACGGCTATGCTCGTGAAGGAGTGTAATGATGCTGAAACCGGCGAGTCCTGAGTGGCGGGAACTTTCCTGGGAACGCGCCCTTGCTGCGGCCAGCCCTCACGTAGCCGGTCTGTTGGATAGGTCGCTGGCCGGGCAGGACCTCGGCTTGGAAGAGGGCCTGACTCTGGCGCACGCCGAAGGGAACGATCTGGTTGCGCTCGTGAAAGTTGCCGACGAGATCCGCCGCCGCGTGGCCGGCGACCACATCACCTACGTGGTGAACCGCAACCTGAACTTCACTAACGTCTGCATCGTAGGCTGCGCTTTTTGCGGATTCGGCAAGAATGCGGATGCGCCGGACGCGTATTTCCATTCCAATGAAACCCTGGTGGCCAAGTGCCTCGAAGCAGTGGAAGTTGGCGCCACTGAAGTGTGTATTCAGGGCGGCCTGCCGAAGGATCTGGATGGCTACTATTACGTCAATTTGATCCGCGCGATCAAGGCCCGGCTGCCGAATCTGCACGTGCATGCGTTTTCGCCGATGGAGATTGTCTACGGCGTGGAGAAAACGCGCCTGCCGCTGCGCGAATACTTGCAAATGCTCAAGGACGCCGGCCTGGATAGCATTCCGGGAACGGCGGCGGAGATTCTGGATGACCGGGTTCGCAAGTCTTTAAGTCCGAATAAACTCAAAGTCCGGCAGTGGATCGAAGTGGTGCGGACGGCGCATGAGCTGGGCATCCCCTCGACGTCCACCATGATGTACGGGCATGCCGAAGAACCGGAAGATTGGGTCCGGCACCTGCTTCTGCTGCGCGAGATTCAGAAAGAGACTCGCGGGTTCACGGAATTTGTTCCGCTCGGCTTCATCCATACGCAAACCCGTCTGTTCCAGAGAGGCAGCGCGCGGGCGGGGCATTCGCTTCACGAAGATCTGACCGTGCATGCGCTCTCGCGGATTTTGCTGAATGGTTACATCCCCAATATTCAGGTGTCTTGGGTCAAGCTTGGATATGCGGATTCGCTGGCCTGCCTGGAAGCGGGGGCCAACGATTTCGGCGGTACTTTGATGGAAGAGAGCATCTCCAAGGCGGCGGGAGCGAATTTTGGCGAATACGTGGCTCCCGGAGAATTCCGGGCTTTGATCCGCAGCATCGGGCGCATTCCAGCGGAACGCGCCACGTCCTATAAGATCCGCAAGGTTTTCGAGCGACCAGACGCGGAAGAACGGTTGCCCCGGCAATCCCTGCCCATATATACCCCCGCTACCGTCCAAGCGGCGGTCTCTGTCACGGGCTAGTAATCGCACCACAAGGGTGGGATTCTTATGTTGTAGAACGTTCCATAGGCCATAAATGGCTATGGAACGATGAACTTCCACATGCTTATACTGGATGGTGGCTAGCCTCCTATAGGGAGGATGGCGCGTGCGGGCTTGAGCAATTCATTACGAGCAGGAGATTAGCTGACATGGGAACGCCAAGTTATTGGAAAGTTACGGTTGGAGTCCTGGCATTTACGATTTCAACGGCCCTGCCTGCTGCTGAGGAAGCCATTCCCGCCAAGGTCGAGTTCAACCGGGATGTCCGGCCGATTCTGTCGGACAAATGCTACGCATGCCATGGGCCTGGCAGGCAGTCGGGGACCATCCGCTTCGACCGCGAAGAAGGCGCCAAGCACGAGTTGAACGGGGGCCGTTTTGCAATCGTTGCGGGCGATCCGGCCAAGAGCGTGATGATCAACCGCATCACCGGCGCGGGTCCGGGCGCGCGGATGCCCATGAATGGAGAACCGCTGAGCGAGCGGGAAGTGGCGGTGATCCGGAAGTGGGTGGAGCAGGGCGCGACTTGGCAGCAGCATTGGTCGTTCATTCCGCCGGTGCGTCCCGAGTTGGCCAAAGTGAGCGACGCCAAGTGGCCGCGCAACGGAATCGATAACTTCGTCTTGGCGCGCCTGGATCGCGAAGGCTTGAAGCCGTCACCCCAGGCCGACCGCGCGACGCTGCTGCGGCGCGTGACTTTTGATTTGACGGGTCTGCCGCCGGCGACCGCCGAAATTGATGCCTTCGTAGCCGACAAGTCGGCGAACGCTTATGAGAAAGTCGTGGACCGTCTGCTGGCTTCGCCGCGCTATGGCGAGCGCATGGCGTTTACCTGGCTGGAGGCCGCGCGTTACGCCGACACCAGCGGGTATCAGTCCGACGGCGAGCGCTTCATGTGGCGCTGGCGCGACTGGGTGATCAACGCGTTCAACCAGAACATGCGGTATGACCGCTTCACCACCGAGCAGATCGCCGGCGACCTGTTGCCCAACGCGACGCTCGACCAGAAGATCGCCACCGGCTTCAACCGCAATCACCGCGGCAACGCCGAAGGCGGGATCGTTCCCGAGGAATATCAGGTGGAGTACGTGCTCGACCGCGTGGATACTACTGGAACGGTGTTCATGGGGTTGACGCTGGGCTGCGCGCGCTGCCACGACCACAAGTACGATCCGATTACGCAAAAGGACGTGTATTCGACCTTTGCCTATTTCAACAACATTCCGGAATTTGGGAAAGCCCGCCGCTACGGAAACTCGCCGCCGTTCATTCAGGCTCCGCTGCCCGAGCATTCGGCGAAGCTGAAGCAGTTCGACGAGGCGGCTTCCGCGGCGGCCAAGAAGTTTACCGGTCTGGAGTCCAAACTGGCGCAGGCGCAGAAGGCCTGGGAGCGGACTGCGGACAAGTCGAAAGCCGTGCATTGGGGTTCCTCTCGCGACCTCGTGGCGCACTACCCGTTTAGTGGTGAGTTTAAGGCGAAGACTTTCGTCGGCGATAAAGACGCGAAGCCGGCTTCGGCGGAGCTGAAAGACGGCACTGTCAGCCTGGTGAAGGGGCGCTTGGGCCAAGCAGCCAGCTTCGACGGCAAAGCCTATATTCAGGATGGCGACGCAGCCGGGTTCAGCAGCAACGGCTATCAGGACGACCCGATCACGATGGGAGCCTGGATTTATCCCACGGCCGCGACTGGTTCGATCATCAGCAAGTCCCAGGATGTAACGGAACCGGAGGGCTACGGCTTGCAGTTGAAAGACGGCAAGCTGCAGTTCAACTATGTGGACGCCTGGTTTGACGACGGCATCCGTATTGAATCCGAGAAAACCCTGGATCTGAACCAGTGGCACCAGGTGACGGTGTCTTATGATGGCGGGCGGTACGCCGCGAACGTGAAGCTGTATGTCGACGGCCAGGAATGGAAGTTCAAGGTTCTCCTGGACGACATCAATAACTCGCAACCGTTGAAGCGGGAATCCCTGCGCATCGGCGCGGGCGGTGGTCCGCAGAACCGCTTCCGCGGCAGCATCGAAGATGTGCGCATTTACAAGCGGGCGCTGCCGGTGGCTGAAGTCGCCGTGCTGGCGGACGCCACTCCGGTGAATGAAATCGCGGCCATGCCGGAAGCCCAGAGAAGCAAGGCGCAGGCCGACAAGCTGCGGGACTACTTCCTGGAGAATCTGGCGCCGGCCGAGATCAAGGCGGCCTATAACCAGATGCTGGACACCAAGGCCAAACGCGACACCTACAGCATGACCATCCCGACCGTGATGGTGATGGAAGAGATGGCCACGCCGCGTGAGTCCCACGTATTGATTCGCGGTGAATACAACCGGCCGGGGGACAAGGTGACTCCCACCCTACCCGGATTCCTGGTTCCGGCCAACATCGCCGCCAAGTACCCGCCCAACCGGTTGGGGTTGGCCCAGTGGCTGGTGGAACCGTCCAACCCGCTGATGTCGCGCGTGACGGTGAACCGTTTCTGGCAGCAGTATTTCGGAGTGGGCCTCGTGAAGTCGGTGGAGGACTTTGGGTCGCAGGGCGATGCTCCTGCGAATCCTGAACTGCTCGATTGGCTGGCGACCGAGTTCATCCGCATCGGATGGGACGTCAAAGCCTTCCAGAAGACCATTGTGATGAGCGCGACGTATCAGCAGTCGTCCAAGACCACGCCGGACATGGTGCAGAGGGATCCGGAAAACCGGTTATTCTCGCACGGGCCGCGTTTCCGCCTGGCCGCGCCGATGGTGCGGGATCAGGCATTGGCCGTTTCCGGATTGCTGGCCAACCAGCTCGGCGGCCCCTCGGTGATGCCGTATCAGCCCGATGGGTTGTGGGCCGATCTATCCGCCGCCAAGTACGTCCAGGATCACGGCGACAAGCTGTACCGCCGGAGCCTGTACACCTTCTGGAAGCGGACGATTCCGCCGCCCACCATGGCGAACTTCGACGCCGCCGCGCGCGAAAGCCACGTTGTGCGGCAGAACATTACCAATACGCCGTTGCAGGCGCTGGATCTGATGAATGATGTGGCGTTCCTGGAATCCGCGCGCGTGCTGGCCCAGAAGGCCATGGCGGAGGGCGGCGCCAAGCCCGAAGACCGCATTCGCTGGACGTTCCGGCGGGTCACCGGCCGGCAGCCCAGTCCCAAGGAAGTGCAAATGCTGATGGAATCGTTCAACTTCCAGTTGGACGCCTTCCAGTCCAAGCCGGAAGCCGCTCTGAAGTACGTGAGTCAGGGCGAGTATCCGCGCGATCAGAAGCTGAATGTGAGCCAGCTCGCGGCGTACTCCACGCTCACCAGCTTCATCATGAATCTCGACGAAACCAATACAAAGGAATAACCCATATGGCCGACCCAAGAAACGAAATCGCCGCGGCGCTGACCCGCCGTCACTTTTTTGGCCGCACGGCGACCGGCGTGGGCATGGCAGCGCTGGCGCATCTATTGAGGGAAGACCTGGGAGCCGAGGAAGTCAGCGGTGCGCTGCCCGGCCTTCCGCATTTTGCGCCGACGGCGAAGCGCGTCATTTATCTGTTCCAATCCGGCGGACCGTCCACACTGGAGCTGCTGGACCATAAGCCGATGCTGGAGAAGTGGGCCGGAACCGACCTGCCGGCATCGGTCCGCGGCAATCAGCGCCTGACCAGCATGACGGCGACGCAAACCGGCTTCCCGGTGGCCCCGCCGATTTTCAAGTTCGCCCAGCACGGCCAGAGCGGGCACTGGTTCAGCGAGTTGCTGCCGGAGACCGCCAAGATGGCCGACGATCTGTGCATCATCAAAACGATGAACACCGAGCAGATCAATCACGATCCGGCGACGACGTTTGCGATGACCGGTTTCCAGTTGGCCGGACGGCCCAGCGTGGGCGCCTGGCTGTCTTATGGACTGGGAACCGCCAACAAGGACCTGCCTACATTCGTGGTGATGGTGTCGGCGCCGAAGACCGGCTCCGCCGGCCAGCCGCTGGCGGACCGTCTGTGGGGCACGGGCTTTCTGCCCACCCGTTATCAGGGGGTGAAGCTGCGCTCGACCGGCGATCCGGTTCTCTACATTACCGATCCCGAGGGCTTTGAGAAAAATCAGCGGGAACGTTTCGTGAACGATCTGGGGAAGTTCAACCAGATGCGTTACGACGAGTTCAACGATCCGGAAATCAACACGCGCATCGCGCAGTACGAGATGGCGTTCCGCATGCAATCCTCGGTGCCGGAGCTGACGGATATGTCCAAGGAAAGCGCGCACACGATGGACCTCTACGGTCCGGACGCCAAGACGCCGGGTACCTTTGCGGCCAACTGTCTGATGGCGCGGCGTCTGGCGGAGCGCGGGGTGCGCGTGATCCAGGCCTATCATCGGGGTTGGGACCATCACTCCAACTTGGCCGAGAACATCAAGAGACAGGCCCGCGACACCGACCGCGGCTGCGCGGCGCTCCTCCAGGATCTGAAAGAACGCGACATGCTGAAAGACACGCTGGTGGTCTGGGGCGGGGAATTCGGCAGAACCGTATATTGCCAGGGCAAGCTGACGCCGGAAGCCTACGGCCGCGACCATCATCCGCGCTGCTTTAGCATGTGGATGGCGGGGGGCGGTGTCAAACCCGGAGTCAGCGTCGGAGAAACCGACGATTATTGCTATAACGTGGCTACCGACCCGGTCTCGGTGCATGACCTGAACACCACCGTTATGCATACGATGGGCGTCGACCATACTAAGCTGACGTTCAAGTATCAGGGCCGCCACTTCCGCCTGACGGATGTGCACGGAAACCTGATCAAGAAGGCGCTGGCGTAAGCCAGAGTCCGTTGCGGTGGGCGCGCGGTAGAAATGCCCCCGCCCGTGTCTCTTTTCGCGACAGGCTAGAAATAGCTACTTACAGGCGACGCAAGATTCTATATACTAGACAAGATCCGAGGTTCAGGTCGTTACAAGGGGAAACCATGCGTTTACTTTCGAGGCTAATTGGGGTTGCCGCGGTTGCACTATTGGCGGGCACTATTTGGGGACAGACATCTGGCGAGATTGCCGGCGACGTGCGTGACCCCAGCGGCAGCGTGATCACCGGGGCGGACGTGAAGGCCGTCAACAAAGGCACGGGTGCCGAACGCTCCGCGATGACGAATGACGCGGGACTCTTATTAATATGAGTACACGTGTGCGCGTAATCCTGCTGATTGCGATCATTCTTCCAGTGCTACAGATTTGGTCGCAGCAATCCGCCGATACGGGGATCGTCTTTTCGACGCAGATCCAGCCCATCCTGACCAGGAATTGCCAGGGCTGTCATCAGGGCGGAGCCGCGCCTGCCGATCTGCAACTGGATTCGGCCGCGGGGGTGCTCAAAGGGAGCGTCTCGGGGAAGGTGATTGTCCCCGGAAACTCTTCAGGAAGCCTTTTGTATCATAGAATTACAGGAAAAGATGGGGTGGTGATGCCCCCCACCGGCCGTACGCTGGCCGAGCCTGAAATCGCGCTGATTAAAAAGTGGCTCGACGAAGGCGCCAAGATGGATGCCCCGGCTCTTGCGGCGGGTACCGCCAAGCCCAAGCACTGGGCCTACGTGAAGCCCACCCGGTCCGCGCTGCCGACCGTCAAGGACGCGGCCTGGGTGCGCAACCCGATCGACCGGTTCGTGCTGGCGCGGCTGGAAAAGGAAGGCCTGAAGCCGTCCGCGGAGGCTTCCAGGGAGATCTTGATCCGCCGGCTGAGCCTGGACTTGATCGGGCTGCCGCCGACTCCCGCCGAGATCGATGCTTTCCTGAACGACAAGCGCCCGGACGCTTACGAGCGAGTGGTGGACCGGTTGCTTGCATCGACTGCCTACGGCGAGCGCTGGGCGACGCCGTGGCTCGATTACGCCCGCTATGCGGATTCTGAAGGCTGGACCAACGACCGCCAGCGCGTGGCGTGGCCCTATCGCGATTGGGTGATCCGCGCTCTGAACAAGAACATGCCGTTCGACCAGTTCACCATGGAACAGATTGCCGGCGACATGCTGCCGAACCCTACAACGGACCAGAGGATCGCCACCGGATTCCTGCGCAACTCCATGCAGATCACCGAGGGCGGAGTGGATCCCGAAGAAGCGCATTGGGTGATTCAGGTCGACCGCGCGAGCACCATCGGTACCGTGTTCCTGGGCTCGTCGCTCGGTTGCGCGCAGTGCCACAACCACAAGTACGATCCGTTCACGCAAAAGGATTTCTATTCGATGGTGGCGTTCTTCAACAACGGCACCTTCGACGTTCCGGTGCGCGACCCCAAGCGTCCCATCACGGCCTTCTCGCTGGCGAAGACCTACTTCGAAAAGAAGCTGGACCTGGCGACCCCCGAGCAGGAAGCCAAGCGCAACGCCATGACGGCCGATATCGCGAACACCGAGAAGCAACTGAACGAAGTGATCCCGGCGTTTACAGCGCGCCAGATCAAGTGGGAGCGCGAAATCGTCGCTTTCGAAAGCGAATGGAAGCCGCTGATCCCGTCGAGCGTGACTTCGACCGACGGCACGACACTGACCGCGTCGGCTGACGGATCGGTGGTGGCTTCCGGCAAGAATCCGGAGGCCGACACGTACGTAGTGACCGGGAAGGCTCCGTTCGCCAAGATCACCGGAATTCGCGTGGAAGCTCTGCCCGATATGATTCTGCCGCACGGCGGACCCGGCCGCGATTTTTACGGCAACTTCATGATGCGCGACGTGCGCGTGGAAGTGGGACCGTCCGAACGGCAACTCTCGAAAGTTACTTTCAAGCAGGTGGTCACCGATATCGACGCACCGCCGCTGGAGAATAAGGACGGCGAGGCGGGCCGCGTTAAGCAGATCTGGGTTGTGGATGCGTCCCTTCAGTCCGCGCGCGGAGCCCTGAAGGTCACGGGCGGCACCGAAGGGCGCGTGCGCGCGCAGCTCATTCTGATTCCGGATAAGCCGATTCAGGCCGACGCGAACGGAGTAGTGCGCGTGTCGCTAGAGCAGTTCTCTGAATACAAGAACGTGAACCTGGGCAAGTTCCGCATCGCGGTTACATCAGCGCCGAATCCCGAGTTCGCCGCCGACGTCAAAGCGAGCCTGCGCCCGGTGCTGAGCATCCCTGCCGGCGAGCGCAACGCGGAGCAGGCCGAGGGCGTGGTGGCGCACTTCCGGACCCTGGACGGCGAACTGAAGCCGCTGCGCGACAAGATCGCGTCTTTGAAGAAGGATATCGATGCGCTGGGCATCCCCAAGGCGCTGATCATGAGCGAAGACATGAACGTCGCGCGGCCCAAGGCTTTTATCCGGCAGCGCGGAGCTTTCGTCAGCAAGGGCGAAGAAGTGCAGGCCACCGCGCCCGAATTCCTGGCTCCCATGCCGGCCGGCGCGCCCTATAATCGCCTGGGGTTGGCCCAGTGGCTGGTCAGCCGCGACAATCCTCTCCCCGCCCGCGTGACGGTCAACCATTTCTGGGAAACCATCTTCGGCCGGGGCATTGTGGAAACCGCCGAAGATTTCGGCTCGCAGGGCTTCGCCCCGTCGCATCCCGATCTGCTGGACTGGCTGGCCGTGGAGTTCATGGAAAAAGGCTGGGACATGAAGGCCATCAAGCGCACGATCGTGACTTCGGCGACGTACCGCCAAGCGTCTACCGTGACGCCGGAGTTGCTGGAGAAAGATCCCGGCAACGCTCTTCTGGCGCGTGGCCCCCGGATTCGCGTGGAAGGCGAAATGATTCGCGACATCGCGATGTCGGCGAGCGGCTTGCTCAGCAGCAAGATGTTCGGGTCCCCGGTGATGCCGTATCAGCCGGAAGGCGTGTGGGGCAACTTCGTGAACCAGGGCGATGCGGACCGCTGGGTGGTCTCCCCTCAAGAAGACCGCTACCGCCGCGGACTTTACACGTTTGTGCGCCGTAGCGCGCGGTATCCCGCGCTGGCTGTATTCGACGCACCGACGCGCGAGTTCTGCACGGCTCGCCGCACCAAGAGCGACACGCCGCTGCAGGCGCTCACCACGCTCAACGATCCGGCCTTCTTTGAGGCTGCCCAGGCGATGGCGAAGCGCATCGTGAAGGAAGGCGGCGCGGATCCGTCGTCGCGTGTCACTTACGGGTTCCGGCTGGCGACCTCGCGCGTGCCGCGGGCTTCCGAGAAAGACGCACTGCTGTCCGGGTACGAAAAGAGCCTGCAATATTACCAAAGCAACCCGCAGGAAGCCGAACAGGTGGCCGGACAGCCGGACGCCCAACTGGCGGCCTGGACCATGCTTTCCAACTCGCTGCTGAACCTGGACGAGAGCATCAGCAAGAAGTGAGATTTTCATGACCAAACGCATCACCAAACTAGAACATCTCGCGCAGCAACGGCAGGTGGACGTTACGCGGCGGCATTTTTTTGAGGAGGCGTTCGGCAAGAGCGCCGCATTCGGAATTGGCTCGGCCGCGCTGGGTAGCTTGTTCGCCGAAGAGGGCTTGGCGCAAAGCGCCATCAACCATCCGCTGGACTTCGCTCCCAAGGCCAAGCACGTGATCTACCTGCAACAGTGCGGCGGGCCTCCGCACGTCGATCTGTTTGACTTCAAGCCGGAACTGGTCAAGCGCGACGGCGAGCCCATCCCCGAAAGCCTGATCAAAGGCGAACGCTTTGCGTTTATTACGGGCAACCCGAGCCTACAGAAATCCCCGTTTGACTTTAAGAAGCACGGAAAATCGGGCGCGACGCTTTCTCACCTTCTGCCCGGACTCGCGGAAGTGGTCGACGACGTGTCGTTCATTAAGTCGATGTACACCACGCAGTTCAACCACGGCCCTGCGCAAGTCTTCCAGATGACGGGACATCAAATCCCGTTGCGGCCGGCCTTCGGCGCTTGGCTCTCCTACGGCATCGGCAGCGAAAGCAAGGATCTGCCGGCCTATGTAGTGATGTTGTCGGGCGTGACTGTTCCCGATGGTGGTGCGGCCTGCTGGGAGTGCGGCTTCCTGCCCACAGTCCATCAGGGGATTCCGTTCCAGAAGACCGGCGACCCGATCAATTTCGTTTCCAACCCCAAGGGCGTGAGCGCCGATATGCGCCGCGGTTCGCTCGATGTCATCGGCAAGCTGAATCAAGAGGAACTCCGCGTCGAGAAGGACCCCGAAATCGCCACTCGCATTGCCGCTTACGAAATGGCTTACAAGATGCAAACCAGCGTGCCCGGTTTGATGGATGTGGCTTCGGAACCGGCCTCCATTCATGAGATGTACGGCACCACGCCGGGGCGGCCCTCTTTTGCCAACAATTGCCTGCTAGCGCGGCGCCTGGTCGAGCGCGGCGTGCGCTTCGTCCAGGTCGCTCACCGCAACTGGGACATGCACGGAACGAATTACAATGAGGATGTCATCAACAAGACTCCGCAGGTGTGCCGTGAGACGGACCGCGCCGCCGGGGCGCTGATCAAGGACCTCAAGCAGAGAGGGCTTCTGGACAGCACGCTCATCATCTGGGCCGGCGAATTCGGCCGCACGCCCATGCGCCAGCCCGGGCCGTTTCTCGGCCGCGACCACCATCCCAAGGGTTACACCGTGTGGATGGCGGGCGGCGGCGTGAAGCCCGGCATCAGCTACGGCGAAACCGACGAGTTTGGCTACAACGCCGTGGTGGACCGCGCCTCCGTGCACGATCTGAACGCCACGGCATTGCGTCTGCTGGGACTCGACCACCTGAAGCTGACTTACAAGTTCCAGGGCCGCGATTTCCGGCTGACCGACACTGCGGGCGACCCGATCCTGAAGTTGATTTCCTGATCCATCGTACTCTGATTGGCTTGCGTGAATCGATCCGGTCACGCCGGGCTCGCTCCGCTGTGGAGCGCACTAATATATTTGCAATAAACGAGTTAACGAACGTGAAGCTACTAGTCGTAGCCCGGATATGATCCGGACTTAAGAAGTATTAAGTATCTGACTCTACAGATCTTTTCTTATGTCGCCGATCAAAAGGCATGGATGAGAGGGCTGAGCCAAGATTCAAGACCGATTCCGCCACCGTCATTGAGGTGGTTCGCGATCAAGCTTATACATTCGACGGCCGCATCACGGACGTCTCCGCGCTGGGCTTCCAACTGGAGCTCGCCCATTCACTAATGGTGGGTGAAACCATCCGGCTTACCGTGGACGGTTACCACTTGTTTGCCCAGGTCCGCCGTTCCGTGCGATCCGGATCGCATTTCGAGATCGGCGTAGAACGGATTGACCAATGGGACAGTCCCGCGTCCGGCCCGACCACAGCAGCATCGGCTGTAGCGGACCCGCCGGCGGCATTGGGCCGGCCAGTTCTCCGGAAATCGCTGGACACCCTGGGTTCCATGGCGCTGCGCGAACTATTCCGCAGTTCGCGTTCGAAAGTAACGGGGCCGCGCAAGGAAACGAGCACACCGAAAGAAGGCGACCAGCCGAATGAAACGGCGCCGCCGAAAGCAAAGCGCGTCCTCAATTATCAGGGCGCACTGCTTGCCGCCGGGTGCATTGCGTTAGCCGGATGGGCGGGAGGAGTCGTGCCTTGGCGGTCCCACGGTCCTAAGCCTTCGGAGAAAGCTGCCTCGCCCGAGGCGAGCGCTCCCGCTACACGGCCCGTTCAGCCGAAGACGCCTCCGCTGGACACCACGCCGCCGACCACAGCGTCGAGCTCTTCACAGCCGAACGCAACCCAGCCGAACGCAACCCAGCCGAACGCAACTCCGGCCAAGGTGAACTCGCTGACTACAGTCCCAGCCAAGACAACGCCGCTCCGTACGGCTCCAGCAACTACAGCCGCAGTTAGCATGCCGTCGGCACGACCGAGCGGCGCCGGCACGGTAACCGCATCCCTCGCGCCGAAAACGTCGGCGGGCCCGTCTTCCGCAACAGTAGCCGTCCCCGCCGCCGGCATGGCAAACCGCATTTCACTGAAGGCCACCGACGTAAGTTGGGTGACGGCTTGCGTGGATGGCAAGAACCTCTTTTCGAAGCTATTCAAAAAAGGCGACGCCGAGGAGGTTCCCTTCTCACGGCTAGCGGTGGTACGATCCGGAAACTCCGGCGCGCTCGAGGTAGCCATCGGCAAAGAGTCTATCGGCACGTTGGGCACTTGGGGTGCCATCCGGACGATCAAGGTTACGCCGGCCGGGCACGAATTCGTAGCTCCCGCCTTCGCAACCAACTGCGGCAGCGAGTAGATTCGGAATAGCCGCCTGTTGCCGGGGCCGGATCAAGACGGGCCGGGCTTCATGATGAGCTCAAGTAGAGTAGAATGCTCATTATGAACCCGCGCCGCTTTTTTCTCTTGTCAACGATCTTTGCCTCCAGCACGCTGCCGCTATTGGCTCAAGCCAAGGGTGGTGCCGCGCCTCCCGCGATGACCATGTCGATTCCCGGATTCCCCGACGGTGGCCAGATTCCCGTGAAGTTTAGCCAGGCTGCTCCTGGAGTTCCTGTCGGCGAAGGCACGTCGCCCGCCATGAGCTGGGCCGGCGTCCCGGCAGGCGCGCAGAGCTTCGTGCTCAACATGCATGACATGGATCTGGCCCGCAACAAGACCACCGACGATCAGGTTCACTGGGTGGTTTGGAACATTCCCGCGTCAGCCACGGGCTTTCCGGAAGGCGTGCCCAAGGGATCGCAGATGCCCGACGGCAGCTATCAGATCAGCGCTACCGGCCCCATGTACCGTGGCCCCGGCGCCGGCGCCAATGGCCCTTTCCACCACTATGTGTTTGAGCTGTACGCGCTGGACACCAAGATCGACGTAAAGCCGACGGCCGATCCCTTCGAGACACGCGCCAACGTGCTGAAGGCAATGCAAGGCCACATTCTGGGTAAAGCGGTTTACGGCGGCTTGTTCAGAAGGCCGAATTAACCGCCGTCAAGGCGCCCCAAAAGCTATCCCGCGGCCAGCATTTCGCGGAAAAAGCGCAGGCTCGCGTCTGCGTCTGCTTCGAAGGTTCCATTGCCTTCGATCGAAAGGCCGCCTTTGTAGCCCGTCTCTTTTACCAGCGAGAAGAAACGGCGATACTCAGAATCTTCGGAAGCGCTGTGAGGCCAGCGCCGCCCAGTGGGGTTGGCAAAATGCAGATGCACAATCTTGTCGCGCGCTGTGCGGACGATTTCGGCGTCTTCGTTTTCCTGGCGCAGATGGTAATAATCCACGATGATCTTGATATTCGAGTGATTGACCTCTCGCGCCAGCTTGAATGCCTCACCCGCTGAATTGATGATGTTGCTCTCCTGTTTGCGGAGCGGCTCGATGCCAATCACCAGATTGTTCTTTCGCGCGATGTCGCCCAGAATGTGAAGAAACTCCTGAATCTGGCCCCACGCGCGATCGCGCGAAAATCCAGGAGGAACATTGCGCGAGCCGCCGCTGCCCCACACGACGACCTTACCCTCTAATTGGCGGCAGCGGTCCAGGTTCCGTTCGAGATATGCCTTCACCTCTCCTTGCTGTGCGCTGGCCGTCTCACCCACCACCTGGAACCTGCGAATCAGACTGCGGAAAGCGCGGCAACGGATCGGAGAAGCCAATACTTGTGCCTTCAAGGCGGAAAAGCGGGTGTCGTCCATACGGTCGATTTCGGCGACTTCCATTTCGTAATAGTCGAAACCGTGGAGGACGGCATCGTCAAAATGCGCGGCGTCCGCGCAAACGCCAAATTCGATGGCGCCTACTCCCGCCGATGCCGGCGGACTGAGAGCGGCGGCTCCTAGCGCGGCGAGGAAATCACGTCTACTGGAAATCATTCCTGCCTTATCCACAAGCTATCGTGATCGCCGTTGACGCTGAAACACGTTACTGGCCCACCATTCTGAATCGTTGCAGCCGGCGGCCTTCATCTTCGGCAACATAGACGTTGCCCTTGGAGTCCACGGCGGCGCGGATGGCATCGAAGATCTGGCCCGCGAAGAAGAGCCCGGTACCGTGTCCGATGGTAGATACAACCTTGCCAGTCACGCGGTCCAGGACGTCAATTTCCCTCTGGTTCTGATTGGCGACATAGATGAACTTCTGGTTCGCGTCGCGGGAAAACTCGACGGAAACGGCGGAAGTGCCGCGGCCGATCTTCTGCACCAATTCGCAAGGCGGGAACGTCCGCCAGACGGCGTGGCAATACTTGCGCAGGTCTTCATTGTCGGCTGTGTAGTTTTTCCAGGGGAGCTCGATGTTCCTCTTGAAGTTGCCCATCTTGTCGTAGGCTTGCAGCCGGTTCGCCATGCGGTCGCACACATACACCTGGCCGTCTGCCGACAGCCGCATGCAGTGCGGCAGCACTTCGATATTCTTTTCCGCCTCCGTGTGGTGCAGGGTCCACTGGCGCAGAAACTTTCCATTCTTGTCCAGCACGGCGATGCGCGTGTTCCCGCCCCCATGGCCGTCGGCCACGTACACATCTCCGTTCTGCGGATCCACATCCACTGCCGAAGGTCCGAAAAACTGCGCGGCGTTCGAATTGAGAGGCTTGCCTTTGACCGTGCCGTCGGACGAGTCAACGACGCCCGACTTCCCGATCTGCAGCAGGAGCTTTCCGTCGCGCGAATACTTTTGCACGTAACCGGAGCGCGCGGGCGCGATCCACAGATTGCCTTCTTTGTCCGGAAAACAGTCATGTAGATAATTTCCCAGCACCTTGGCATCGCCCCAGGAGTTCACTACGTTGCCCTGCGGGTCGAACTCAACGACGGGCGGGGCTTTGACGCGGGCCTTGGCCGCGCCGCCGAAGCGTTCCCGGACGTTCAGCATTTCTTCGGTCACGCCCTCCTGACGGTGCAAGACGAATACGTGATCGCGGCTGTCCACACAAGTTCCGCCCAACGGTCCGACGACCCAATTGGCGGGCAGTTTGGCCCAGAACGGGTCCAGCTCGTATTTCGGGGCGGTGGTTTGCGCGTGTGCGGGCGCCAGACACAAGAGTGCCCAGGCTGCCAGTCGCACGACTCCCGCCCCCGTGACCGTCCGCATAATTGACCTCCCTTGGTTTCGCATTGTGATTCCCGTCACGAGCCAGTATACATTTACTGAGAGGTGCTACAGTGAAATTTCAAGAACGCGAGCTGGCCATGCCGCACCCCAACACCAGACGGGAATTGCTGAAATGGTCCATGGGCGCGTCGCTTCTCACTATGAACACGGAATCCAGCGCAGCCACGCCAAACACCGCCATTCTGGCGGATCCGGTCTACCGGCGGCATGAGCCTGGCGCCGGCCATCCCGAGCGTCCCGAGCGCTATGACGCCGTGGTGGATGCCTTGACGGACGCTGGATTGCTAAAGTCGCTGGGCCGGATTGAAGCGCGCGCGGCTAACGAGGATGAAATCGCGCTGTGCCATGGCCGTGCCTACATCCAAAAAGTGAAGCAGGAAATCGGCGCGGGCGCGCACGAACTCAGCACGGGCGACACCAATGTCAGCGCATCTTCGCTGGACGTCGCACTCAAGGCCGTCGGTGGCACTCTAAACGCCGTTGATGCCGTTATGGACCGCAAGGCGAAAAACGCCTTCTGTGTCGTGCGGCCGCCGGGGCATCATGCGCGGCCGAATCAGGGCATGGGATTTTGCATCTTCAATACGGTCGCCATCGCGGCGCGCCACGCGCAGAAGAAACACGGCATCGGCAAAGTGCTCATCGCGGATTGGGACGTGCACCACGGCAACGGCACGCAGGACACGTTCTACGAAGACGGCTCCGTGCTATTCTTCAGCACGCACCAGTCGCCGTGGTATCCGGGTACCGGTGCTGCCGCTGAGACCGGCGACGGGAAGGGCAAGAACTGCACCATTAACTGCCCCCTGCCCGCTGGATCCGGCCGCGCCGAGATTCTGGAAGCCTTTCAAAAGCAGCTCGCGCCAGCCGCCGAGCGCTTTAAGCCGGAACTAGTGCTGATTTCCGCGGGCTTCGATTCGCGCATCCATGACCCTCTGGGGCGATTCACGCTCACCGATCAGGATTTCGCGGACCTCACCGCGCTCATGATGGAAATCGCCGATAAACACGCGGGTGGGCGCTTAGTATCGCTACTTGAAGGCGGATACAGCCTGAGCGGACTTGCGTCCGGAGTGACCGCGCACGTGAAAGCGCTGGCGGGCCTGAAGGGCTAGCCAGTCCGGCTACTTCTTACAATCTTCCTTGCCGTAATGGTCGCAGAACTGTACGTTTTCCAAGTTGGGGGCTACAGCGGCCGCGTCCATCAGCTTGCGAACCGCGGTTTCGGTTTCCGGCGACGGCGTGAAGTTATCGAAGCGAAAACCCTGCGCGATCGATAAGGGTGTCCACCCCTGCTTGTTCTTTTGATACCAGATCTTGACGTCGGCGCCTTTGCCGGCCAGAAACTGTACAACCGCCGGCGCAGTCTTGTACGCCGCTCCGTGCATGGCGGTCTCGCCCTTGCTGTCGAGCGCGTTGATATCGCCGCCGTTATCCAGAGCTACCTGAACGGCCTCGATCGATTCGCTCTCGGTCCCTGGATCTTCGCCAGGAGCCCTGGTCCCCACTCCGGCGGCCGCCATCAAAGGCGTGGTGTTATCTTCATTGGAAATCTTGGGGTCCGCGCCGAGCTTGATCAGATACCGCATCATTTCCGCGTCAGCCGTGCGGGCGGCGAGCATGTACGCCGTCGCTCCCTTGAGGTTCAACTTGGTCAGGACCGTGTTCACGTTCCGAGTCATCCGCGCATTGATATTGGCTCCGTGATCCACAAGTTGCTTGACCATCTCGAGGCTGGTCATGCTTCCCGAACCCTCGGGAGCGGGTTGGTTATCGCCGGTGCCGGGTTTGCGAATCCAGGTGATCGCGTGCAATGCCGTGAAGCCGGGAGCCGCGGCGT
This sequence comes from Candidatus Sulfopaludibacter sp. SbA3, assembly GCA_945861625.1. GTDB lineage: Bacteria > Acidobacteriota > Terriglobia > Bryobacterales > Bryobacteraceae > Palsa-187. Next base: position 25,210 of record CAMAVI010000008.1, on the reverse strand, counting down.
TGGGATTCGCGCCCGCTTCCAGGAGCTTCGTGGCCACTTCGTAATGCGCGTTGACCACCGCGAAAGCCAGCGCGCTGGTGCCGGGCTTGGAAATATCGGCCACACGGTCGGCGGCGCCGCGCTGCCGCAACCGGAAGCGGGGCATCACGATTTCGTTCGGGTCCTCGCCCGCCTTCAACAGCGCTTCTACCGTCCCCGGCTTGCCCTCGCGCGCGGCGAAGAGAAGCGGAGTAAATCCGAAGTTCTCGCGGGCCTTGAAATCCGCGCCGGCCTTCAAGAGCGCCTCCACGGCCTGCGTGTTACCTTCCGCCGCCGCCCACATCAGCGCGGTCTGTCCCCCGCGGGCCTCGCGCGCGTTCACGTTGGCGCCGTGGACAATCAGCGACTTCACCATTTCCACGCCGCCCGTGCGCGCGGCCGTCATTAAAGCGGTTTCGCCTCCCGGCAGCATCGTGCTGGGATCCGCCCCGGCTTTCAGGAACAGTTCCACCATGGGCGCGTTCCCGGCCTCGCAGGCGATAGAAAGCGGAGTCACGCCCCAGCGGTTGGCGGCTTTCACGTTCGCGCCCGCGCGCACCAGCAGTCCCGCCGTTTGCAGATCATCGCGATCGGCCGCCCACAGCAGCGCCGTCATGCCGTCCGGCTGGGTGGCGTTAACGTCCGTCCCCTTCTTGAGCAGAGCTTGGATGGCGGCTTTGTCGCCAGTTTCCACGGCATCCGCGAGCGGAGAACTTGCGGCCAATAGGCTCGCGGCGGAACAGAGTGTAAGCGCAAACAAGTTTAGGCGGCGCATGGTCATGGTTCCTTAGAGAGCCAGCAATTCGTCCACGCGGCCCTGGCTATCGCCGAAGCTGTCCTGGTGAATCCCGACTTTGTCCAGGATGGTCAACAACAGATTGGCCATCGGTGTCGGCTGCGCGTATTTGATGTGACGCCCGCCCTTCATCTTGCCGGCTCCGCCGCCCACCACTATGATCGGCAGGTCGGAGTGGCTGTGCACGCTTGGGTTGCCCATACCGCTGCCGGCCAGGAACAGCGAATGATCCAGCAAGGAGCCGTTGCCGTCCTGCGTGTTCTTTAACTTTTCCAGGAAGTAGGCGAACAGCGACATATGGAACGTGTTGATCTTCGCCAGTTTCTCCAGCTTCTCGGGGTCGCCGCCGTGGTGCGACGTGGGGTGATGCGCTTCCGGCACGCCCACTTCGGGATAGGTGCGCACGCTCTGTTCGCGCGCCATCTGGAAGGTGATCACGCGCGTAACGTCTCCCTGGAAGGCCAGCAATTGCAGATCGAACATTAGCTTGGCGTGGTCGGAATACTTGATCGGAACGCCCACGGGGCGCTCCAGATCCGGCAGATGATTCTCGGCGGTGTCGGCTTCGGCCTTCTGAATGCGCCGCTCGACTTCGCGAATCGTGTCCAGGTACTCACTGACAATGGTCTTGTCGCCCGGCCCGAGTTTCCGCTGCAACTTAGCCACGTCCGCGTTGACCCAATCCAGGATGCTGGAGCGCAGCTTCAAAGCCTGCAACCGCGTGGAGGCGCTGCCGCCGTCGCCGAACAGGCGTTCAAAAACGATGCGCGGGTGCGCCTCGTAAGGCAGCGGTGTGGTCGGCGAGGACCACGACAAATTATTCTGGTACACGCAGGCAAAGCCGTTGTCGCACTGGCCGACGTTCACCAGCAGATCCATGGCCAGTTCGAGCGAGGGCAGCGGCGTATCCTGTCCCATCTGCTTGGCCGCGACCTGATCGACCGTGGTAGCCAGGCGGTAGTCGCTGCTCTCGGTCATCTTCGCTCTGACTGCGCTCAGGAAGGCGCAATTCGCGGTCGCGTGCGTGCCGGGATAGGCCGTCTGCAGCTCCATGTTGCTAAGAACGGTAACCTGATCGATCACCGGCGTGAACGGACGGAGGATCGGCGATAGCTCGGTGAGCGTGCCCACCTGCTTCGGGGTCCACTGGGCCATGCTGGCGCCCATGGGGATGTAGACGAAGCCCAGGCGGCGGACCGGATTGCCGGGCGTTGCAGCGAGCGCGGTCTGCGCCGGGACCATGGCATCCAGCAAAGGCAGCGCGAGCGCGGCGCCGGCGCCCCGCAGGAAGGTTCTCCGCGGCAGAGCTTTCTTGGTAATGATCATTGCGTTCTCCTCATTTGAAACGGTGTGCTGTTGACGATTCCTAGGACCACCGACGAAAACCGGTAGTCCTTGGTCCGCGCATCCGCCACAATCTTGCGCACGGCGGGAGCGTCATAATATTCCACCCCGCGGCCAAGCGCGTAGGTGAGTAATTTCTCCGTGAATGTCGATACGAACAACTCGGGCTTGGCCATCAGCGCCTTCTGCAAGCCGTCCACTCCCTGGAACGTCGTGCCGTCGGGCAGCCCGCCGGCAGAGTCGATCGGCTTCAGTTCCTCTATCGTCCGCCAGCGGCCGACGGCATCATAGTTTTCCAGCGAAAATCCGACCGGGTCCATCAACCGGTGGCAGCCCGCACACGGCATGTTGGCGCGGTGCAGCGCGAGTCTCTCGCGAACGGAAAGATTCTTCGTCGATCCGCCATTTTCCTTGAGCGGCGGTACGGCGGGCGGCGGCGGGGGCGGCGGCGCTCCCACGATGTTTTCCAGAATCCACTTGCCGCGAATTACGGGCGACGTCCGCGTGGCATAGGATGTCGCGATCAGAATACTGCCTTGGCGCAGCAAGCCGCCGCGGCCCTCATACTCAACCCGGCGGAAGCGGCTGCCGTAAACGTTGGGAATCCCGTAGTGCTTGGCCAGGCGCTCATTGACAAAGGTGTAGTTGGCGCTCAGGAGCTCCGATACCCCCCGGTCGTTGCGCATGACGCTGTCGAAGAACAGTTCGGTCTCTTCCCGGAAAGCCTGCCGCAGATTGTCGTCGAAATCCGGGAACAGGCGCATGTCCGGGGTCGTGCTCGCCAAGTTCCGCAGATACAGCCACTGCGAAGCGAAGTTGTTCACCAGCGATCGCGACCGCGCATCGGTCAGCATGCGGCGCACTTGCTGTTCCATCCCAACGGGAGTACTCAGCTTGCCGCTCACCGCGGCGTCCAGAAGTTGATCGTCCGGAATGCTGCTCCACAAGAAGAACGAAAGTCGCGAGGCCAATTCCAGGTCGCCGATGCGGTAGGCCGTATTCGGCGCTACCCCGGCCGGATCGGCCTCCACGCGGAAGATGAATCCAGGGCTTGTCAGCATGGAGTACAAAGCGGTCTGTACTCCCGCCTCAAATCCCTTTTCCGCCTGCGCGAGCTGGTAGAATTTTAGCGGCGCTTCGAGGTCGGCATCCGTTACCGGCCTGCGATAGGCCCGGCGCATCAGCGTGGAAAGAATTCGCTTGGCGCAGGCCTCTTCCTCGCTCGCCCTCGCCGGCTTGCAGACGAAGACTTTGCGGCGGCTGGGAGTGTCGCCAGGGCTCTGCAATCCGTACGGGCCGTTGACTGTCACCGTACCCAGACCCGGCTGCTGGCGGGGATGCCGCTCCATATTGAAATGCGCCTGGTAAGGTGCGTGCTCGGTCGGCAGCAAGGTCCAAGGCTTCTTTACAAACCCCACGCTGACGGTGTGCGGACCGGCTTTCATCGGGATACGGGCGTTAAAATCCAAATCGACTCCGGACTCGTCCTCGCCGATGGGCGGGATCACCTTGAAGGTTTTGACTTCTTCCTTGTCCAGAAAAAGCTGGAGCTCGTGGATGTCATACAGCCCGGCGACGCGCTCCCGCGAATCCCGCATCAGGCGCAGTTGGATTTCATACTCGGCGTCGACCGGGAAGTTGTAACTGAACGAAGTCCCGCCGCGCAAGCCCGACGGCAGACCCGCGAAGCGTTGTTCCTGGGTCAGGTCCGGCGCTAGGATGACGGTGTCTCCGCCGGGAGAAGAAAGGGCTCCGCCCACCGCCAGCCGGCTGATTTTTTCGGCAGCCGCCAGGTATTTTTCGAGCAGAGTTGGGGTTAGATTGCCGACGGTGATGTTATCGAAACCGCGGCTCGATTCATCGGCGGGCAACAGCGGGGTAACGTCGACTTCCACGCCCAGCAGGTCACGAATGGCGTTCTGATACTCTGTTCTGGTCAATCTCCGGATCGACCCCGCCCGTCCCGGATTCGGCTTGGCTGCGGCGGCATCATCCAGTTGCTTCACTAAGGACGATACAACGGTGTTGTAGGTACGGTCATCCGGACGCGGCGATCCCGGCGGGGGCATGTAATGGCGGCTGAGCTTGCGCAGCACCTTTTCCCACTCTTCCGGATGCTGCGTAACGCTGTCGGCGCTGATGGCGTCCAGCGCCAGTCCGCCGACCTTTAACTTGCTGTTATGACAGCTAACGCAGTACTGGTTGACGACGGCGGTGTGGGGGGCGGGAGTCTGGGCGTACGCGGGAAAGGAGCCGGCCATCGCCAGCGCGAGGACGGAACTCCTCAGTATCGAGAACGATAACATCGAAAAAAACACCTCCCGCGCGGACACTACACCGTTTATGAGGCTAGCCTAGAAAATAGTGAGAGTCAACGCCATTTCGGCCAAGATTGGCTAAGGCGGCGCGACTCCCGGTCGCACACTTGCGGGCCTTGGTTAGAAGGTGTACTTCAAGCCCAACTGAATCTGCCGCATGGGGATCGAAGGAGGAAACCCATTCAACTGATTCAGCAAACCGCTGATGACGCCGAAACCCGCGCGAGGCGCGTTCGCCGGAGCTCCCGGAATCACGGCGCCCGACAGGATGTTCGGGTCCGGGCGCCCCCAGACCGGGTGATTCAACAGATTGAATGCTTCGACGCGGAACTGAAGCTGGTGACGCTCGTTGTAAGGCATGCGGATGTTCTTGTGGACCTCGGCGTTGATCGTGTAGATCCCCGGCGATGTCGCCGAGTTGCGTCCGACCGTGCCGAATCTCCCGCGCGGTGCTAAGACGAAAGCGGCGCGGTCATACCATCCGCCGGTGCCCGGATTGTTAGGCATTGGACTGATTCCCGTCGCATCCGGCCGGTCGTAACCGCTTTGCGTGACGGAGTTGTCCTGGTTGCCGATGTTGATGGTTTGGGGGATTCCGCTTTGCAGCGTCAGAATGCCGCCGACCTGCCACCCTCCGGCGATGGCGTTCATCACGGAATTCGTAATGTTCAACCGCTTGCCCTTCCCGATCGGTAGTTCGTAGAGCGGGGAAACCACCAGGCGGTCGCGCGTGTCGAAGGAGGAGAGCCCGCGCTCGCAAGGTCTGCAATAGCTGTTCTGCGGAAATAGCGTGTCATAGCCCTGTATGCGGATGGCGCTGGTGGTGTCGATCGCAACAGCATGCGTATAAGCCGCGATCATGCTCAAACCGTTGCTGAAACGCCTGGTGATCTTCCCGGTCAGAGAGTTGTACACGGCCATGCCGGCATCGTCGACAGTTTGGATAAACCCAAAGTTCGAGAACGGCAGATGCGAGACGGCTGTTCCAACCGGCGAGGGAATTCCTTGGTTCTTATTCATGAAGCCCGCCAAGTGGCGGCTCACGGAACCCATATACCCCACTTCGACGGACCAGTTTTCGCCAAACTGGCGCTGGAGGTTCACTATGTACTGCATGGAGTAAGCCGTGTGATGGTCAGGCGTGTCGGAGTAGGCGTATGGCCGCGCCGGGAGGGTCAACGTGCCACCGCTGGAAGACGGAAACGCGTTGTTATAGCCAACGTCCGCCAAGCCGGTAGTGGCGAATTGTGAGTTACGGGCAGCTAGGTTGCGTGCCAGATCGAAAAACGGAGAATTCGCATTATCCTGGCTGAAGAAAGTACCGAAGCCGGCGCGGATCACGGTTTTGGCATCCGGCGAATAGGCAATGCCGAAGCGCGGTGCGATATCGTTATACCGCGTCTTCATCAGAGCGTTAGGCAGCAACCCGTTGCTGCAGCGCGCGTCGATTCCGGTCCAGCGGACGGAGATTGCCGGAGCCGTGGTATAGGCGTTGGAGCAGGTGCCTTGCCGCACGAAGAACGGAAAGTCCGCCTGCGGCGCACCCGCGATGTTATAGATCTTCGGCACGTAAACGGTAAACAACTTGTTGAGTTGGTCTACGAAGGGCGGCGTAAACTCATAGCGCAAGCCCAGGGAGATCGTAAGTTTCGGCGTCACCTTCCAGGTGTCGTCCACGAAACCGTACATCGTATTGCGCTGGAACTTAGACTCGGCAATCTGCAGAGCTACCGTACTTTGAAATGGGGTTCCCAGCAGGAATTCGGCAAAGGCATCGCCGCCGGTATTCGTGGCGCTCCGCGTCGCATTGGCCTGGTAGGTGTACTGGCCGCGGGGGAACTGATTCCCAACCTGGTTGAAGTTCTGGCGGTTAATCTCGAAGCCGAATTTCAAGCTATGCTTGCCCTTGTTCCAGGAAAGGTTGTTCATCAACTGTGCCGTGTTGTTGCTGTTCTCGAAGGGCCCGTCGGTGACATCACCGAAGGCCTGGAAGCCACTCCCTTGAAAGTTGACGGCCGGGATACCCCAGGCTACGGGTGGGCCCGACGGCAGGTTGGGGAGATTCAATTGACTGACAACGTCCGTGTTGAACGCCGAGAGCGTGCCGAGAGCATTATAGAACCGCGAGTAACCAAAGCGCGTTTCGTTCACAAGATTCGGTGTGAGGATGCGGGTATTGGAACCCATGTACTGTTCATAGTTGACGGTAATCTTGGTCCCGGCAGCATTGATGCTCTGGTTGGACTGATTCTCGTCGCCCCAGCTATAACGGCCGCTCCAAGTCGACTTGGCGGATTCCACGTAGTCCATCCGCGCAACAAAGCGATCCTGGTTCATAGGGGAACCGTTGTCCTGGACGTAGTTGTTGGTCAAGCCCGGCAACGTGGCGGAATTGTAGTACTTCAAAAGAGCCTGCGAGTATGGACTGATCCGGTTCGCCGGAATGATATTGCCCGCAAACGGGAGCTTGGTGTTGGGGTCGTGGATGATGGCTCCATATTGGCTGAAGTCCCCTCTAAACATGGCGGCCGTCGGCACGTTATAAGTGCCCTGCGTAACCTGCCGCTGCCGCAGCGCCTCGTAATTGGTCATGAAGAACAGTTTGTCCTTGCCGTTGAAAACTTTCGGAATCGAAACCGGGCCATCCAGTTCGAAGCCGTAATCGTTCCACTTAAAGGGGGGCTTCACTTGACGGATCCTCGTAAACGAGTAGGGGCTGGCATCAACTACGTCGTTGCGGAGGAACTCAAAAAGCGATCCGTGGTAGGCATTCCCGCCGGACTTCGTGAGCACGTTGATCTGCGTGGCGGCGTGGCCGAATTCCGCGGGATAGACGCCCGTCTGGACCTTGAATTCCTGCAGCGCGTCGATGGAAGGGAGAACAATATAGGTATTGAAATTCGGATCCGTGTTGGTCACGCCATCGAGCGTGAAATAGTTAAACACGACGCGGTTGCCGCCCGCCGCGATGGCCTGGCCGGCACGGTCGCCGCCTTGCCGCGTGCCTGCCTGGCCTGACGACGGAGCAAGATTGCTGACGTTGGGAGCCAGATTCACCAAGTTCAGGTAATTGCGCCCGTTGAGGGGGAGCTCCACAATCGCCTTATTTTCAATCACGGTGCCGACCGTCGCGTTTTCGGCTTGCAGCAATGCCGAGGAGGCGGAAACCTCGATGGATTCCGTCACTTGGCCGACCTGGAGCGTCAAATCGAGACGCACGGTTTGCTGTACCAGGACCTCGATATTCGCGGTATTCGTCGCCTTGAAGCCCTGATGTTCCACCTTGAGATTGTAGGCACCAGGAGGCACCGGCGTGAACCTGTACAATCCTTCGCTGCTACTTTCCGCTGTGCGGACAGCATTCGTCGCTGTGTTGGTTAACGTGATCTTGGAGCCGGGTACGGCAGAGCCGCTAGGATCCGTTACAGTACCTGTGATCTCGCCGCTGGTCTGCGCGAACGCGGGAACACTCAACAGTGCCGCAAACGCGATCAAGCAAAAACGTCTCAACATGGAAACCTCCTTTATTTCAGTCCCGCTACCTTGACCCTATGCCACATGGCACACAGCTTCATGAGACGTTAACATAACTCCTTCCGGAATGGAAGGGGTTTGTCGCGGGGTTTGTCGCGGCGTTCCGAACGGCGCTACCAAGGCATCTGCCGCTTGGTGAACTTGCGCCCGATCTCGGCCGCTTCTGGACTGGCCGGGCCGACCATGACGCCTTCCTTGATCATGTCGATCACGTTCTTGGCGTTCATCGAGTTCAAAAAGAAGATCTTGTTGGCCTTGCAGGCGGCGAAAACCTTCGCTCGCGCCGCCGCCATTTTGGGGTCGTTCTCGGTGTTCTTGCCGCGAACGCCCAGCGACAAGGCCATATCGCCCGGACCCCACTCGGCAAACGAGATGCCCGGGACCTTCAAGTTCGCTTCCGCATTCTCCAGCGCGTACTTGTCCTCCAGCTTCAGGCCCAGCAGCAATTCACCGTTGGGGTTGAGCGGCCACGCGTCGGCCTTGTCCAGATATTCTTCGTTGGATACGCCCCAGATCTGCGCCGCCGTGGGAGTCCCGTGCGCGCCGCGCCGGCCTTCGTTAATGCCTTTGCCGACGCCCTGCTTGTGGATCGGAAAACGGATGGCCTCCACAAAAGCACGCACGGCGCCGGGCGTGTCCGCATGTGTCAGCAAAACGCCGTGGACTCCTGTTGCCAGCACCTGCTGGAACATCCACGCGTTGGCACGGACCGCGGCCTCATCGGTGCCATTCACCGGCACATTCACGATGACGGGCGGCGTGCGATGCCCGCTCTTGGTGGGTCCGCCGGCGACGAGCCCGCGCATGTAGTCGGACAGCCCCTTGATGTCGTAAGGGGCGTGCTCCATGTCGTAGCTGATATAGTCGGCGTAAATGTGTGCGTCTTTCTTGCCCTGCTCAAAGCTTCCTTCAGTTCCGGAGTGCGAGCCGGTATAGTAAATCGGCTGACCTTGTTCCAAAAGTTCGAGTGCCCGGTTGATATGCTTCGGCTTCGGCTTCGGCGTCTGCGCGACGCTCCTGGTCACGCTCAAGGCCAAAGCAATTGCGGCCAAGGAAATCAGTAATGAAATCTTCGTAGTTTTCGGCATAGTAGGTCTTGCTCCCAAACAGCACAGGCTACTAAAATTTTTCGCCGGACGCTACCGCCCCCCGAGCATCTGAATAAAGGTCATACTACCCTTCATGGCAGAAACCATTGACCTCCGTTCCGACACTGTGACGCGACCATCGCCGGAGATGCGCGCGGAAATCGCCATCGCGCCTGTTGGCGACGATCAATTCGGCGAGGACCCGACGATCAACCTATTGCAGGAGCGCGCCGCCGCTCTGCTGGGCAAGGAAGCCGCGTTGTGGTTTCCCACGGGTACGATGGCGAACCAGGCTGCACTGCGGGCGTTGACCCGTCCCGGCGACGACGTGATTGTGAGTCATGAGGCTCATGCCGTGTGGCATGAGGCGGGAGCCTCGGCCGCCAACGCCGGCGTGCAGTTTACCGCGATTGGTGCGCGTGGCGTCTTCACGCGCGATGAATTTGCCGCCGCCATCAAGCCGCGCGGGCACATGCTATACCCGGCGACCACGCTCGTCGAAGTCGAAAACACGCACAACCGCTCCGGCGGCATCGTATTCCCACAACCGGAAGCCGCGGCGATCTGCCAGGAGGCGGCCGCTCGCGGCATCGCGACGTACCTCGACGGCGCGCGCTTGTGGAACGCGGCTGTAGCGAGCGGCCTGTCGCTCGCCCAATGCGCCGCGCCCTTCGATTTGGTGTCAGTGGCTTTTTCGAAAGGTTTGGGCGCGCCCGCCGGAAGCCTGCTCGCCGGCAGCAAGGAAACCATCCAACGCTGCGTGCGCTGCCGCCGTACATTGGGCGGGGCCATGCGTCAGGTGGGTCTGCTCGCGGCCGCCGCGCTGTACGCCCTGGACCACAACATGACGCGCCTTGCCGAAGATCATGCCCACGCGCGCATGATCGCCGAAAGCATCGCCGCGAGCAGCCGCATCGTTGTGGATCTGGCCACCGTGCAGACCAATATCATCGTGTTTCATCTTGCGCCGGACGCGCCCAGCGCTGCTGAATTCGCGGCGCGCGCATGGGAGCGCGGACTTCTAGTCAGCATCTTCGGCCCGCGCACCATTCGCGCCGTGACCCACTTGGACGTGACCCGTCAGCAGTGCGAGCGCGCGGCGGAAATGATCGCCGCACTGGCTTCGAGCTAATTCGCGGGGCGAGCGAGCCTGGGAAACAACACCCGCGCGATGCGCTGCTCGGCCCGGGCGGCTAAGCGGGTCCACAGAGTCGCGGGCTCCTCGTCGAAGGCAAGGCCGGCGTCGGCCGGAAGAACATGCCAGAAGCCACTCTCGATTTCGCTCTCAAGTTGGCCTCGTGCCCAGCCGCTATAGCCCATGAAAACGCGCAACTCCTCGGGTCCGGCTTTGCTCTCCAGAGTCTTTTCGAGGAACGGCCCGTTCGTAATCGTGTAGACCTTACCGTGGACATGCGCCACGCCTTCCTCGGGCATGACGTTCGCCCGTAGCAGCGCCAGCGCTGTGCCCGAGGCTACCGGACCTCCCGCATACACGGGCTCGTCGCGACGTTCGGCTCCCTTCACGCCACGCAATGCCCGCGATATCGGGACATCCGTCGGACGGTTGATCACCAGACCCAAAGTTCCGTCCCGCTGGTAGCGGACCAGCAATATGACGGTTTTCCCAAACACCGGATCTGGGGCGTCGCTACGCGCAACCAGCAATTTGCCGATGCCCGGAACCTGATCCGATGCTGCCTGGGCGGAGATAGACGGGGCTAAAATGCCGAAGCCCGCCGCTGCCAGCGCAAGGGCCCCCAAAAGCCGCCGCAAGAACGGAAACGCCATACGGATGTCTTCCATCCTACGCCGGTTCCTGCTCTATTTCCCCGGGGAATCAACCCCATAAACACAATCTATCGACGAAGCCTTGCCGGAAAGCCTGGTTTTCGATGACAATGTAGGATCAGTCGCAAAGTCAAATCCTGTCCTAGACAGCCCCGAGGAGAAGAATGAGCAACCAACTGCACGATTTCCTGCAACTTTCATACACCGAATTGGAAGAGTTGAACCTGCATGCCAAGAAGCAGCGCCTGAGCCGCGTTCCCATCGAGAAGATTCGCGAAGAACGGTTGAAGTATTTGACCGATGAGAAGCGCATCAAAGCGGTCACGGTCATGTTCAGCGATCTCGAAGGCCGGCTGCACATGCTGGACTATGACAAGAAGTTCCTGCTGGGCAGCTGGGACAACCTGACCTTCGACGGCTCTTCGATTCGTGGCTTCACGGCGCAGCGGGAAAGCGATCTTCGCCTAGGCATTGATTGGGCCGCGTTTTATTGGGCTCCGGCCGACTTTTTCGGGGCGGGCAAGGTGCTGGTATTTGGTGAAGTCATTGACAAGGACGGCAGCCCCTATGCGGCCGACATTCGCGGCGTCCTCAAGTCTTACGCCGGCGCGCAGTTCAAGAAGAATGGCTACACGCTGAACGCCGCCAACGAAATCGAAGGCTTCCTGTTTGCGGGCACCGACGCCGAGCGCCGCTATCACGACACCGGCAAGTTCGAGTACGTCAACACCGGCGGCTATTATCATTCACTGCCCGGCGATCCGCTTCGCACCTTCATTGATCGCGTAGCGGAAGTGCAGCGCGCCATGGGCTTCCAGAACGAAAAAGACCATCCGGAAGTCGCGCCGTCGCAGTTTGAAATCAACTACAGCTACGCCGAAGTAGTGGCTGCCGCGGATCACATCCAGCTTTACAAGTTCATCTGCCGCCAGGTGGCCGCCCAGATGGGTCTCACCGCCTGCTTCCTGCCCAAGCCGGTGGTGGGCGTCAACGGCAGTGGTATGCACACCAATGTTTCCATCAGCAAGGATGGCAAGAATCAGTTCTGGGATCCCAAGGGCGAGGAGAAACTGGGCAAACTCGGCTGGGATTTCACCGACCGCATTCTTACGGCTGGCAACGACATCTGCCTGCTGCTCAACGCCAGCGTCAATGCCTACCGGCGCTTGGACCCGCACTTTGAAGCCCCCAATCAGCTCATCGCTTCGGCAGTGGATCGTGGTTCGCTGGTGCGAATACCGCTCGGCAACGAGCGCAGCATTCGCGTGGAGGTGCGCGCGGTGGGTCCCGACGCCAACCCCTATATGGTCCTGTATTCGATCTTCAAGACCGGCATCGACGGCAACATTTCGAAGATCAAGGATCTACGCACGGCCAAGCGCTTCCTGCCCGACAACATCTACGACGCCATGGATAACTTCAACAAGTCCGAATGGACCACCAAGATTCTGGGCGAAGATGTAAAGGCGCGTTACGCCGAATTGAAGAAAGGCTCGGCGGACCGCTGCGCGCGCCTGCTGGGTACCATCGTCAAACCGGCGGAGGTGCAGTTCCACCATGAGGTCTACAATCAGTACCTCTGGAATCAGTTCTAGGGAAGAAGTCCGTAGACAGAAGTCGAAATATAGAATGCCCCGGGTGAGAACCTGGGGCATTTTCTTTAGCAGGTCAGCACGCCGCGAGCAATCGCTCTTTGAGCGCGGCCTGGGTTTGCGGCGTGAGCTTGGCGCCTTGATGTTCCACGTAAAATACGTCGATGGCGCGTTTGCCCTTGGTGTCGATGAGCACTACGTCGATGTTGCAGGCCGCCGAGGAGAACGCCATCGCCAGGTTGTGCAGTAATCCCGGCCGGTCTTCGGTGACGATCTCGACGAGGGTTGCCGTCTCGCAGGCGTCGGAATCGAACAAGACGCTGGGCGGTTCACCGGAACGCTTGGGATCGGGCTGCGTCCTGGTTTTCAGCAGATTCTGCACGTCCTGCTTACCGGTGGCCACTTTGCCGATCAGATCCCGCAGGCGATCGGCTTCCGATGGATTCAATTCCAGCGTCCGCCGCGGATCGGCAAACACGAACGTGTCGAGGATAAGGCCCTTGGCATTGGAGAACGCTTCGGCTTTCAAAATGTCCAGCCCGAAGCTGGACAACGCGCCGGCCAGCGACGCGAACAGAAACGGCATGTCGCGCGCGACGACCTCAGCGCGCCAACTGCCTTCGCTGTGCTTAAGTTCCACGGCCACGCCCGTGGGCCGGCTCAATTCGTACAACCGGATGTGGTTCTGAATCTCCGCTGGAGAGTGCGTCCGCAAGTAACGCACCGGGAACCCCTTGATGAAGTCGGCGCCGGCCAAATCTGGGGGCACTTCCTCGATGCGATCCGTCTCCAGCTCCCGCGTGAGTTCCTGTTGGGCGATCCGATAGACACGCCATAACTGCTCGGCGCGCCACGGCGTCATCGCGCCGGGGTTTACCCCGGAGATATCCGCGAACGTCAGTACGGCCAGCATCTTCAAGCGCTCGATGGTGCCCACGCGATCGGCCAGCGCGCGCGCCGTCGTGGGATCGCTGAGATCGCGGCCCGTCATGACTTCGGTAAGCGCCAGATGATGCAGAATCAGGAACCCGACGGTCTCTTGTTCGTCCTCCGGAACTTGCATCCTGGCCATGGCAGTCCGCGCCCAATCGAAGCCGACCTGGGAATGTCTGCCGGTAAACGCACCTTTGCCGACATCGTGATACAGCAAGGCAAACACCAGCACGGCGGGGTTGTCGATCTCTGAGAACAACTCGGCAAAACGGCCGGCGACAGGATCCTTGGTCGACCGCAACTCGGCCAGGCGCTCGATGCACACCAGCGTGTGCTCATCCACTGTATAGCGGTGGTAAAAATCGCGCACGACCAGACTTACGATGCTCTCCCATTCCGGAAAGACTGCTTGCATCAGCCCGGTATTCTGCAGAACCCGCAAAGCGGCGGCCGCGTGCGGCAGGCCGAGAACGATCTTGAGCGAACGCCACAAGGGGCGCGGAGTGGAGCACCACGCCGCAAACACAGGGCGGGCCGCCTCCAGCCTACGCTCCGTTTCCGCGGCCAGCGGAACGCCGTGCCGCGCGACGAATTCCAGCAGACGCAGCACCAGTTCCGGATCGCTGTGCAACTGCGCCGGGTTGCGCAGGAAGGTGCGCTCGCGGGAAACCGTAAACTCCGAGTTTGAAAAACGGGACCGCAGATCGCGAAAACTGTTCAACAGCGAGGTCTCGCTTTTTTCGCAGGCATCCAGCGTGCGCTGCGCTTCGCGGAACACGGCACGGGCGTGCGTAAAATACTCGCGCATCCACAAGGGAGGCGTTTTGACCTCACTGAATGCCTGGTTGACGATGCTTTCCTGGGCTTCGAAGTTCAACACGTTGCGGTCGCGGCCGACTTCATAATGCAGGAAGCAGCGCAGCGAGCTGAGAAATGCCGCCGTCGGCCCCAGAGATTCGTGGGCGCTCAACTCCGGCCGCAGTTTCGCAATCCACGCCACGAAATGCAGATCGCGCAGGCCGCCCGGAGTCTCCTTCATGTCCGGTTCCAGGTGGAACAACGTGGCCTGGTATTTCTCGTGCCGGCCGCGCGTGAGCTGGCACAGGTGCCGCGCCAGCTTCTGCCCCTGCTTGACCAGAAACGCCGGCAGCTTGCCCTCCAGCCGGGCGAACACGCCGCGGTCGCCGGCCAGGAACCGGCGGTCGAGCAGGCTGATATCCAGCTCCACATTCTGCTCGTGGACTTCCAAGAGCTCGTTCACCGTGCGCACGGAATGGCTCAGCCGCAGGCCCGCGTCCCACAACAGTCGCATGAACTCGGAAAGCGGTTCTTTCATCGACAGGGCCAGAGCTTCGTTCTCCAGCAGGATCATGATGTCGATGTCGGAGTACGGGAACAACTCGCGGCGGCCGTAGCCGCCCACGGCCAGCATGGCCAAGCCCAAGGGAAACGCCGGCTGCAGCGTTGCTTGAAACGCCTGCGTGCACATCTGGTCGATCACCGACGACAGCACCCGTTGCACCGCCGCCGCGTCTCCGTCGGCGTAAAACGTCGTCCGGCTCTCGGTCCAGGCCTGGCTGGTGTGCAACTTCTCGAGGCTGGTTGTTGCCGATGCCATGTAACTTCCGGTTGCGTCCCACCTCCAGTATTACGCATACAGCAACGGTTTAGTGACAAAACCTGTGTATGGGGCCAATCCAAATTATCTATATCTAACCCATTGATAAAGAATCAGTTAGAGACCATGAGGTCAATTCAAATTATCTATTAGCCAAGCCCCGGATCAATCGTTACAATCGGGTTATTCGCACTTCAGTTCCGGCAGCCTAAGTTGCTGTTGGCGATATATCAGCTCAGAAAGCTTTGGAGGTTCTCTTGAACAAGATAAGATTATGTGCCGCGAGTTGTCTGCTTGCCGCCTCGACGGTCGTGTTTGCCCAGGCTCCGGCTCCGGCTCCGGCTTCCACGCCGACGGCTTTTTCCATTGGCTCCATTAGCCTCAGCGGAACCGTGGACGGTTACTTTAGCTTCAACAACAACCATCCGGCGTCGCGGGTTAACACGCTGCACAATTTCGACGCCAGCGCGAATTCTTTCGACTTGAACTTCGCCAAGATGCGGTTGGAGATGGCGCCCGATCCCGTCGGCTTCGTGTTTGACTTCGGGTTCGGCACCGGCATGGAAATCTTCAGCGCGGGCGAGCCGGGTAATCCCAACATCGCCGGCTTCGCGCGAACCACCGCATACAGCAATTCAGTGGTCAGCAACACCTTCTTGAATCACGTGGCGCAAGGCTATCTGAGCGTAAAGCCCAAGGGTTGGGGCGGCGTGCAGATGGATTTCGGCAAGTTCTATACGTTTGCCGGCGCCGAACTTACCGAAACGTACGTGAACTGGAACTACTCACGCGCGCTGCTGTATACCAACGGTCCTTTCTATCACTTCGGCGCGCGCTTCTCGAAGCCTATGGGCAGCCACTTCACGGCTGGTGTCCAATTGGTGAATGGTTGGAACAACGTGTTCGACAATAATAGCGGCAAGACCGTCGGGCTGACCAGCGCCGTGACGTTCGGTAAGGTCGCGTGGGCCAGCAGCTACTACTTTGGGCCGGAGAATTCGGCGGTGAACCCGGCGACCGGTAACTTCATCACCGGCGCCGGAAAAGGATTCCGGAATTACTTCGACACAAACGTGACCGTCACGCCCAGCGACAAGTTCGCTTTCTACGTCAACTACGCCTACGGCCGGAACAACTCGCAGCCCGTCAATGTTACGGCGGATTGGCATGCCTTCGCCGTCGCCGGCAAGATCGGTACCCGCAAGCTGTACTTCGCGCCTCGCTGGGAACTCTACAAAGACAACGACGGTTTCATCACCGGCGCCAAGCAGAATATCAAGGAGTTTACCGGCACGCTCAACTACGAGTTTGTGCCCGGCATCATGACCAAGTTCGAGTACCGTCGTGATTGGTCCGACGTGGCCTATTTCGCCACTGGCTCCGCTGGATTCAGGAAGAACCAGGACACCGCGCTGGTCGGCCTGGTGATGTATTTCCCGTTACCCAAATAGCGATTTGAATTCACGTTTGTCGGAGGATCCCCCGGGGCTGCGCGAGCAGTCTTCGGGGGTTTTTACTTTTGCACTAACATGAAGAGATGCTCTCGCAACAGCAAATCGATCAGGCCGCTCAACACTTAATCACCGCGCGCAAGGCCGAAAAACCAGGACCCTGTATACCGGAATCGTGCCGCCCGGCTGACGTGGACTCGGCGCTCGCGATCCAGGATCGCGTTCTGGAATTGCTCGGGGAAAGTATCGGCGGCTGGAAGTGCGGTCTGCCCAATCCGGTGACAGGACCCATCATCTCCCACATTGCTTCCTCGGCTCTTTTGCGTTCATCCAAGTGCGCCGTTTTTGGCGGCAAAGGCCAGATCGAGCCGGAGATTGCGTTTGTGATGGCGCGCGATCTGCCTCCCCGTGCGACACCCTATAGCACGCCATACAACGACGACGAAATCCGCGCGGCGATCGGGGAAGCGCGCTTCGTGCTCGAACTCATTACCACGCGCTTTGCCGATAAGGCCTCCGCGACGCCACCCGAAATTCTGGCCGACGCTTTCAATAATCATGGATTGGTGATTGGGCCGGTTGTTCCTGATGTATTTCAGTACGACCTGGACAAACTCCACGCCAAGATCACGACGCCGTCGGGGGCGCTGTTCGACAAGGTCCAGCCTCACCCTAGCGGCAATCCCATGAACTCCATGCGCTGGCTCGTACACTTTCTGAACAGCCGCGGACAGGGCCTGAAGGCCGGCCAGATCGTCACCACCGGCTCCTATGCCGGGATTGTCGACGCCCCCCTCCAGACGCCGATTCACGTCGAATTGGGAGGTTTTGGGGTACTGGACGTCGAATTGATTACAGCAGGCCGGTAACATTTACCACTCAGAATGTTTTCCATTCAACGGGTGGAACTCCTTGAGTTATAAGCATCTTAGATAGCTTTCCTGGGATTGGCATCCAGCATGCGTTCCTTTTCGGCGTAGGCCAACTGAGTGGGGGCCACAAGGAGCACAAAATGGGGATCAACGAGAACGAGACGCGGATGGAAGCGACCGGGATGAGCAAGACGATCATCGCATTGGGAGTCGGCCTGGCAGTGGCTCTGGCGGGCGACGGATATCTTATGGTGCGATCGAACAATTTGAACGACGAGATTGCCCGCGCGCAGGCCGGCACACAGGCGCAGATTTCCAAGCTGAACGAAGTGACCGGCAACATGATCCGTCAGGAGCAGGCCCGCGTGGATCAGTTCGCCCAACAGGTCAAGCAGGACGTGAAGGGTGTCAGCGATTCGGCCAATTCGGCCATCCGGCGCGCCCGTCAGGAAGCGGAAAAAAGCGATCATGAACTTTCCGCCAAGATCGCCGAGCAGCAACAGCATGTGGCGTCCGAGCTGACACAGATCAAGGACACCACCAGCTCCAAG
Source organism: Candidatus Sulfopaludibacter sp. SbA3 (assembly GCA_945861625.1). Taxonomy (GTDB): domain Bacteria; phylum Acidobacteriota; class Terriglobia; order Bryobacterales; family Bryobacteraceae; genus Palsa-187. Next base: position 7,307 of record CAMAVI010000008.1, on the reverse strand, counting down.
TTCAATGAGGTCGCCACCGACGTCAATAGCGTTAAGACCAACGTGGATGGCGTAAAGGCCAACGTCGAAAACGTGAAGGCCACCGTCGCCACCGCCCAAAGCGACATCGAGAAGACGCGCCTGGATCTGCACCGCGCCATGGGCGACATGGGCGTGATGAGTGGCTTGATCGCCACCAACTCCAAGGATTTGGTGGCCTTGCGCGCGCTGGGCGAGCGGAACTACTTCGAGTTCGATATGACCAAGCAGAGCGCCAAGAAAGTGGGCGACATTACGTTGACCTTGAAGAAGGCAGACCCCAAGCGCAACCGCTTCACCATGGATGTGCTGGCCGATGACCGCCGCCTGGAAAAGAAGGACAAGACCATCAATGAGCCGGTGCAGCTTTACGTCGCCGGCAACGTGCAGCCCTACGAAATCGTGGTGAACACGGTGACCAAGGATCACATCACCGGTTACCTCTCCACTCCGAAAGTGAAGGTGGCCCGCCGTTAGGCGACCTTCGAACCTCCGACACTCCTCCGTCGGCAGCAACGCGCGCATCCTACCGGGTGCGCGCGTTTTTCTTTTAGAACTTCAGAATCGGCCACAGGCTCGCAAAGTCGTCGGTCCACAGAATCCGCGGATCGTTGGGTGCTCCCCAGCCGATGAAGGTGTCGCGAATTTTTGACCGTGCGAACGTGTCCTGGCTTTCCGCCAGCAATACCCAGCGCGAGCCGCTCTCGCCTTTGTTGTCGTCGATCAGGTCCGCCGCGATCACCACCATATGTGCCTTCCAGCCTAAATAGCGCGCCAGGCCGAGGGTAACCGGTTCCAAATTGAGCGAACGGTTGGAAATATGCAGCGCCAAAATGCCTCCCGGGGCCAGACGCTGGCGATAGATTTCAGCGCACTCGGCCGTGAGCAAATGCATCGGGATGGCATCCGCGGAGAACGCGTCCACCACGATCAGATCGAAGTCGTGCTTGCGGCCCGCGGCGAGTTCCTGTTCCATTTGAATGCGGGCGTCGCCCAGCACGACATCCGTTTTCGCCTTGGAATCGCCTAGAAACGAGAACCATTTGCGCGCGATCCGCTCCACGTTCGGATTGATGTCGTAGAAATGGTACGTATCGCCTTCGACTCCCCAAGCGGCCAAGGTTCCCGTGCCCAGCCCGACCACCGCCACGCGGCGCGGATGCGGCAGAGCATCCAGGGCTAGGGCGACACCGCTATGCGGTCCGTAATACGTAGTCGGTAAGCCACGTTTGTCCGCGTCCAGATACTGCAGGCCGTGCTGCACGCGCCCGTGCGTCAAACGCCGGTACTTGCCGTTTTTGTCGGCGCCGGGTTCATCCACACGCAGGATGCCGTAGAAATTGCGGCGGACTTCGATATCGGGCTGCCGGTTGGTGAAGCTGGCATAGACCGAGATTAGGCTTCCGAACAGCAGGGCCATCAGCGGCAAGCGCACGGAGAAATTGCGCCCGGTCCATTGTGTGAGCGCCCCGCTGCGCATCCAGCCCCAGAAACCAAGGATGCACGCCCCGCTGAGTCCGATCAGGTACTCCGTGAATTCCGTAAAGATGCGCGGTGCGACCAGCGCCGCGAACAGGCCGCCCAGCGCTCCGCCCGCCGAAATTGTCAGGTAGTACGTGGTGAGATGGCGAGGCGAGGGTCTGGCTCGCGCCAGTTCGCCGTGGCAAACCATGCATGTGGCCAGCAGCGCCGCCAGATAGACGCCGACTTGCTTCCACACGGGGATCACCACGCTCAAGCTGACGACGGAGCACGTGACTGGCGCCAGCACTCCCGCCAGAACCGCGAAAATTCCCCGCCGGTACCAGCGATCGCTTTCGAACGTGAGGATGAAGGTCAGCAGATAAATCGAAAGCGGCGCGATCCAGAGGAAGGGAAGTACCGCAATCTCCTGCGTGATCTGGTTGGTGGTGCCTAACAGTAGAACCGAACCGCAGGTGGCCAGCCCAAGCCAGTAGAGAACATCCGAGAGCTCGGGCCCATATGCGGCCGTCGCGGGAACGGCGCCGGGTTCCACCGGCTGCGGCCGTGCACTCATCTTCCATGCCGCGTAGCCACAAAGGGCCGCGAAAGCGATGTAGAGTCCGCACCAGATCCACGCTTGTGTTTGTAGCCGGAGAAACGGCTCAAGTAGGAACGGATAGCTGAACAATGCCAGAAACGACCCTAGATTGGAAAGCGCATACAGCCGCCACGGCGACTCGCCGGGACGCGCGATGTGCAGCCAACGTTGCAGCAGAGGCGTGGTCGAAGACAGCAGAAAATAAGGCCCCCCGATGGTCGCCGCGAGCAAGAGCAGAATGCGGCCGGACGGATCGCCTGCCGCTACCGGCTTCCAGACCTCCGCGCGCGGCGCGATGGGCAGAAACGCCAGCGACACCGCCAGCATTCCCAAGTGAATCCGCGATTGCAGTTTTTGATCGCGGAGCGAACCGAGCCAGTGCGCATATCCATAACCCGCCAACAGCACGGCCTGGAAAAAGAGCATGCAGTTGGTCCACACGGCCGGGCCTCCGCCGAACCAGGGCAGGATGAAGCGGCCCATCATCGGCTGTACCTGGAACAGAAGGAACGCGCTCAGAAAAATCGTGATGGAAAGAAATGCGGCAGGCAATTCACGAATTTATCACAGGCCAGCTAATACGGTGCGGATCTGCCCGATCGCCCACTCGGTTTCCAGGTCTGTGATGACATAAGGCGGCATGAAATAGAGCACGTTGCCGAGCGGACGAAGTAGCAAGCCGCGCTCCAAAAACGCCGCCGTCAGGCGGGGGCCGATCTGATCCAGGTAACCTTCATCTCCCTGCAATTCCACCACGCCCACACCGCCGATCACGCGCACGTCGCCGACTCGCGGTAGCGTCCGCAAAGGGTCTAAGCTCGCGTGCAATTGATTCTCCAGGCGCCCGATGCGGCCAAGGACATCGCTCTCGCCGAACAGGTCAAGACTCGCGATTGCCACCGCGCAGGCCAGTGGATTCGCCGTATAGGAGTGGCCGTGGAAGAACGTCTTGCCGCGGTCTTGGCTTAGGAACGCCTCGTAGATGGCTTCCGTTGCGGCCGTGACGCCCAGCGGCAAATACCCCGCCGTCAGCGCTTTTGAGAGACACAAAATGTCGGGACTGATACTCGCGTGCTCGCAGGCGAACATGCGGCCGGTGCGCCCGAAGCCGGTCAGCACTTCATCGGCGATCATCAGCACTCCATGCTGGTCGCACAGCGCTCGCACGCCGGCGAGGAATTCAGCGGGCCAGACGATCATGCCTCCCACGCCCTGCAGCATCGGCTCGACGAGAACTGCCGCGATCTTGCCGCCGTGTTCCTTCAGGCTGCGCTCGAGATCGCCCAGGCAGTCCATCTGGCACGACTCACGCCGCAGCCCCAGCGGGCAGCGGTAACAATAAGGCGCGTGAGCGCGAACCACGGGAAATAACAACCGTGAAAACGCGCGGGTGAAAACAGAATCTTCGCTCGCTGACATCGCGCCAACCGTATCGCCGTGGTAGGCGTGATGCAGCGTGATGAAGGTCTGGCGCTGTGGCTCGCCCCGGTTGCGCCAATACTGCAGCGCCATCTTGATTGCCACCTCAACCGCGGTGGAACCATTGTCGGAATAGAAGATCCGGTTCAATCCGGATGGGATCACATCCACCAGACGCTCGGCCAACTCGACGGCCGGACGGTGCGTGCAACCCGCGAACATGACATGCTCCAGTTCGCGAGCCTGCGCCGCCAGCGCGGCATTGAGCTTGGGATGCGCATGCCCGTGGATGTTCACCCACCAGGAGGAAATGCCGTCCAGGATTTTGCGCCCGTCTTCCGTATAAAGATAGACCCCTTCGCCGCGCGCAATGGGCAACGGGTCCGGACACGTGAGCATCTGCGTGTAGGGATGCCACAGGTGTTTGCGGTCCCGGTCGATAAGGTTAGAGCCCAGGCTCATCGCAGATAGTGTAGCAACAACCCGGCGGGATCCAGATGCGCCGCGCTCCACGCGGCTAGCGTCGCGGAGTCGAGCGGATTGAGCGGCGGCATCTCGGCAATCACCTGTACCTCGCCGTATTTCTCGATCGCCTCACGATTGTCCGGGTTGGGTTCGCCGACCATGATGACGCCGGCGACGCGCAATGATCGTACACGCAGCGCTTCCAGTGTCAGTAGCGTGTGGTTGATTGTGCCTAGCCCGGAGCGTGCGGCCACCAACACCGGCAGACCTAGCAGAGCGATCCAATCAGCCATCGTTTCCGTTTCGTTGACCGGAACCAATAACCCGCCGGCCCCTTCGACGATCCACCCCGCTTCTTCATTGGGCCGCGACGAGGCCAGAGTCCGCAGATCAATCGTAACTCCCATCCGGCGCGCGGCGAGATGCGGCGAGACGGGCTTCGGCAAACGAATGCCTTCGGTAAACACTTCTTGCTCCGCGCAGCCGCCTAGGCGCCGCACGGTCTCCGTGTCGTCGTCTTGCTCAATGCCTGTTTGAATTGGCTTCCAGTAGCACAGCGAACACGCGGCGCGATAGCGGTGCATGAGTGCGGCGGACGCGACGGTCTTGCCGGCACTCGTATCGGTGCCCGTGATGAATAAACCTTTCATACGCGCAGAGCCTGTTCCAGAACTGCCGCGAAGCGGTCCAGCGTCTCTTCACTCAACTCGCAATTAACCGACACGCGCAGGCGGGCGGTGCCTTCAGGTACCGTGGGCGGACGGATCGCTCGCACATCGAATCCGGCAGCCTGAATCTCCGCAGCGACCCTCGCCGCGCGTTGGTTATCGCCGACGATCACGGGAACGATTTGTGAGCCTTCCGGCATCCCGAGCCGCGCGCGCAAATATCGCGATCTTTCCAACAGCCGCACCCGGCGCTCCGGCTCCGCCGCGATCACGTCCAGGCTCGCGTCCAGTGCGGCCGCCACCGCCGGTGGAGGCGCTGTCGAAAAAATAAACGGACGCGCCCGCTGGACCAATAGCTCGATCGCATCCGCCGGACCGGTCACGAACGCCCCGCTGACGCCCATGGCCTTGCCCGCCGTATTGATCGACACGAAAACATCGTCCGCAACGCCGCGCGCCTCGATCAGTCCACTGCCGGTTGCACCGTAGATACCGACGGCGTGCGCTTCGTCCACAATCAGGGCCGCGCCCGTTTCGCGGCACAGCGCGGCGTATTCAGGCAGCGGCGCTTCGTCGCCATCCATGCTGAACAGCGACTCCACGACCACAAACTTCTGCCCCGGACCGTCTTCTTCGCGCAGCAATTTTGCCAGCGCGCCCATGTCGTGCCGTGAAGAGATGTGCGGAAAGATCACGCGCCGCGCGCGCGACAGGCGAGCCCCGTCGATCAAACTGGCATGATTGCGCTCATCGGAAAAGATCACGTCGCCCTCTTCGGGAAACGCAGTCAATACGGCGAGATTCGCCAGATAGCCGCTGGAAAAATAGAGGCTGCGCTCCGCACCCTTGAAGCCGGCAAACCGCTGCTCCACGCGCTGGAATGCCTCACGTTCCCCGCGCAACAGGCGTGATCCGGTGCTGCCCACGCCATCGGCGAGCACTGCCTCCGCCATGCGCTGCTTTAACAGCGGATGCTGCGCCAGGCCCAGATAGTCGTTGGAAGAAAGATCGATGCCCACGGGTGGACGCGGGGTTCGCCGCAGTCCGTCCCGGTCTATAGATGTCAGCCGGGCCGCCAGCCGATCGCGGAGCCGTTCGCTCAGGTCAAACGGTCGCATGAGACAAACTCATGCCGAGCTTCTCGAACAGCCGCCGGTCTTCGTTGGCTTCCGGATTGGGCGTCGTGAGTAGTTTGTCACCCATGAAGATCGAATTCGCTCCGGCCAGGAAGCACAGCGCCTGCGCTTCGTCGGAAAGAGACAGCCGCCCCGCGCTCAGCCGCACCATGGACGCCGGCATCAAAATACGAGCCGTGGCGATCATGCGCACCAGTTCCAGTGGATCTTCTTCCTTCGCGTGAGCCAGCGGCGTGCCTTCCACGCGCACCAGCATGTTTACCGGGACGCTTTCCGGATGCGGGTTGAGCGATGACAGCTCGCGCAGCAGGCGGTAACGCTCCGTGCGGCTCTCTCCCATGCCGATGATGCCGCCGCAACACACCGTAACTCCGGCGCGGCGCACGCGATCGAGCGTCGTCAGGCGGTCCTGATAGGTGCGCGTGCTGATGATCTCGCCGTAAAATTCCGCCGACGTGTCCAAATTGTGGTTATAGGCGGTTAGGCCCGCTTCGGCCAGGGCTTGCGCCTGCTCGTCGGTGAGCATTCCCAGCGTGCAGCAGGCTTCCATGCCGAGAGCCCGTACACCCCGCACCATGGCCAGCACCTGGTCGAATTGCTCTCCCTTCGGGATATCGCGCCACGCCGCGCCCATGCAGAAGCGCGTGGCACCCTGGGCTTTGGCGTTTTTCGCGGCCGTCAGCGCCTCTTCCACGCTGACCAAACCCTCGCGGTTGACGCCGGTTTTATAGTGGGCCGATTGCGGGCAGTAGGCGCAATCCTCGGGGCATCCGCCGGTCTTGATGCTCAGAAGAACGCAGCCTTGCACCTGGTCGGGCCGATGGCGGGCGCGATGCACCGTCTGTGCGCGGAAGATCAGGTCGGGCAGCGGTTCCGTATAGATCGCCGCGATCTCCTTGACGGTCCAATCGTGGCGCAAAGTTGCCAAGATCCTATTTTAGCGCCTTGAGGAGCCTAGTTTGAAACCAAATATTCATTTGTGCGGGCATTAGGGAATGGCTTATCCTGGGCTTCTAGTCTTGCGGAGGACTTCATGAAACGACTACTGGCGCTACATCTCTTCATTTTTTCTGCCATGTTGTTCGGACAAGCCGATGCCAACAAGGGGCAGATTAACGGGACCGTCCTCGATCCCAAACAGGCATTGGTTCCGAACGCGAAGATCAATATCAAGAACGTCAACACCAACGCGGCCCGTCAGCTGACTTCTGGACCCGACGGTGAATTCCGCGCCGTGCTGCTCGATCCTGGCCAGTATGACGTCACCGTTGAAGCCTCTGGTTTCGCCACCGCCGAGTTGAAGGGCGTTGTCGTCTCGGCGGGATCGGCCGTGCGCCTCCCCGTGCTGCTGACGCTCGGTACGACCACGGTCGTGGTTGAGGTCACCGAAGCGCTTAGGCATCGTAAATAAATAACCTTTACATCTACCATCTTGATGTGATATCACGTTGGAGATGGACACCGATGCCCAACTTGCTCAGTACTTTGCTGGCATGTGGCCGCATCTGGACGAACACGCCCGCCGTCTGGTGGCGGCCA
>CAMAVI010000007.1 GCA_945861625.1 Candidatus Sulfopaludibacter sp. SbA3 | reverse complement strand
TTCGCCGAAGCGCTCGTCGAAATAATTCATGCCGGCTACAAATTGCTTGCGGACCATCAACGCTTCGCGTCCAGCATAGGGGACGGCGACGCTCTCCTGTGTAAGATCCACGGTCAGGCGGCCGGTTTCGCCTCCCGCGCACAGGCGCGCCAATGCTTCCCGGTCGGGCAGGGGCTGCAAGTAACGCAAAGCGGGCCGTCCCTCGCTATCCACCAGCAGCGGTGCGACGGCGGCCGTGTCGCTACTCGCTTCCAGGTGTGCTGCCAGATGGTTCACCAGTTCAGGCGGAACTTCCACAGCGGGGGACAGCAACAGCAGGAAGTCTCCGCGCGCGGTGCGAGTGGCAATATTCAGCGCTTTGGTCGCACCGAAATGCTGGGGTAAGCGCTGCATGGTGACATCGGGAAATTGTTCCGCAAGCGATGGAGTTTCATCCTGGCTCGCGCAATCCACCACCAGAATCTCCAGTTGTTCGCGGGGTTGGGAGCGCTCCAGAGCTTCCATGGCCCGCCGCAATTCGCCCGCCTGATTGTGGGCGATGAGGATTGCCGTAACGCGGGGAATCAGCGGAGCCGGGTTTTCTTCCATGCGTCACGATGATACGAAACCGGCGCGGTTTGCGTCCATCGGAAGACTTCGGCGGGAGGCTTGGGCAAGACTTAGTGACGGACGCGGAGCATTTTTACAGCCGCATCCAAGTGCCACTGTTCCACTTCCAGCCGGTACGGCCTAGTACTCCTAGAAGAGACCCCGGGGGGCGTGACAATGGAGTAATCAATGGACTGCCCCAGGCTGGGCTGGCCGCCCGAACGCAGAATAGCCGCAACCGCTTTGATTTCCGCACTTCGTACAGCTTCAGCCGTGACCTTCTGGAGCTCTTCGCGATCCATGTAAGGTGCAGAATACAGGAATTTTGCTAGTACTACAAGGCTGCCGTTGGTCGGTAGTCCAAGACTAGAGCGTACTATAGCTTTGGTACTATTTCATTCTCATCTGGTCGAACAGGAAAGAGAACTCGTCGGCATCTTGTTCCACGCGCTCCCCCAGCCGGGCGCCAACGCCATGACCGGAGTTGGAACTGGTGCGCAGCAGTATCGGCCGGCCGGAGCGTGTGGCGGCTTGCAGGCGCGCGGTCATCTTACGTGAATTCATGGGATCGACGCGGCCATCGTTGTCGCCCGTCAGGAACAACACGGCGGGATAATCGGCGCCATCCTTGACGCGATGGTAGGGTGAGTACGCGTAAAGCGCCTGGAATTGGTCTTTCTCTTTCACCGAGCCGAACTCGGTGATGTTGAAAACGCCGTTGGGAAAAGTTTCGACACGCAGCATGTCGTAGATGCCGACATAACTCACCACCGCGCGGAACAAGTCGGGGCGCTGCGTCAAGGCCGCGCCCATGAGCAGGCCGCCGTTGCTGCGTCCTTCAATCACCAGTTTCTCGGGATTCGTGTATCTCGCCTTGACCAGGAATTCGGCGCAGGCGATGAAATCGTCAAAGACGTTTTGCTTCTTGGTCAGACGGCCTTGTTCGTGCCAGTTGTCTCCGAACTCGGAACCGCCGCGCAGGTTGGCAACCACCCACACACCACCATGCTCCAGCCAGAAGCGGCGGCGCACCGCGAAGGTGGGCGTCTGGCTCAAGCCGTAGCCACCGTATGCATAAAGCAGCGTGGGAGTCTTGCCGTCGAGCCTGGTTCCTTTACGGCGCAGGATGGTCATGGGCACATGCGCGCCGTCTTTGGAGATCGCGGTCTGGCGGATGACCTCGACATCGCTGAAATCGACGGGCGAAGTCTGCATCAGCGCGGTCTTCTTCGCCTGACCGCTGGTGGGATCGTAGCGGTACCACGCGGACGGCTCCGTGAAACTCTGATTGTCAAAGAGCAGTTGCTCGCCCGCCGCCACCAACTGCCCGACTGAGGAAACGGCCGGAATGTCGATGGGCTTGTCAGGCTTGCCCGCGACAACGTCGAATAGCTTCGACGGGCCGCCCGCCATGAAATGCACGTACAAATGCCGGCCCACGGCCACGATGTCTTCAATCGACGAACGCGTGGCGGTCAGCAGCGTTTTCGCCTGCGCCACGGTGTAAGACGGTGGCGACAACGCGACGATCTTGCCCATGGGCGCATCCTTGCGCGAGAGCATGTACAAAGTTCCATCAGGACCGAAGGCGGCGTGTGAAGCGCGGTCCGAGAAACGGGTGGTCTGGTGCCATTGTCCATCGGAGAGCAGCATGAAGTGGAAGAAATCGCCGCCATCGCCGTTGGCCACGCGCGCCAGCACGATCTTGCCGTCATCGGAAGTATGGAGTTCGACTTCGGCGATGCGCGGAAACTGCTTGCCCACGGCGTATTCATCCTGGGCGGTGGGTAGGCCGAGACGGTGAAAATAGACCTGCTGGAAAAAATTCAGATCTTGGGCGGGCCGCTCGCCTTCACGCGGATAGCGCGTGTACCAAAATCCCGTACCATCCGCGGTCCAAGCGAGGCTTCCGCCGGCGGTCGCTCCGTTGACGCGCGGGATGACATCCGGCAGCTGGGCGCCGGTAGCAACATCGAATACGGAAATGCTGCCGTCCTCGGTGCCACCCTTAGACAGCGAAACAGCCACTCTCTTGCCGTCCAGCGACGGCACGTAGAAGTCGATGGTGGTGGAGCCCGTGGGATCCAGTTCATTCGGGTCCACGACGACGCGCGCCGAAGCAGGATCGTCGGGCGAAGCCAGCGCCACCAGAAACGGTTGCGCCTTCGGTGGCTGCGTCTTCATGGCGAACAAGACACCCGAGCGGAATACCAGCGATGAAAAGCGGTTCGACGTGCCGCCATAAAGCTGCGCGAGGCGTTCGGCGATGGCGGGCCGCGACGGCAAGCGGTCCAGATAGGCGCGCGTGCGGGTGTTCTGTTGCGCGCTCCATTGGCGTACGGCGGGCTCGCCTGGCGATTCGAGCCAACGGTAGTCGTCGACCACCGGCACGCCCTGATAGGTGTCAGTCACCGGTTTCTTGGGCGTTTCCGGAAGCGGCGGCAAGTCGTCCGCCGCCAGGCACGACACAACTCCCGCGACCAGGACGCCAAGCAGGCGATGGCTCGAGTTCATGCAGAGCCTCCGTAAAATTCGCGGATGAGCCCCGCTACGGTCGTAATCTCGTCTTCGGTGAGTTCAGCAAAAATCGGCAGGGCGAGAACTTCTTGCGCGAGTTGCTCGCTCACCGGAAAATCGCCGGCCTGGTAGCCGAAGCTAGCCAGCGCGGGCTGCAAATGTACCGGCAATGGGTAGTAAACTTCCGTTCCCACGCCATGCTCCGTCAACCAGGTTCGCAACTCGTCGCGCCGCGGCGCGCGGATGACGAACTGATTGTAGACATGGTTGGTCTGATGAGGGGGTGCGTTCGGAACGGTAACCACACCGGAGAGCAGTTCCCGATACAAATCCGCGTTGCGCCGGCGGGCGCGGTTCCACTCGTCCAGATAGTCCATCTTCACGTTGAGAACGGCGGCCTGGAGAGCATCAAGCCGCGAATTCATACCGGGCCACTGGTGAATATACCGCTCAAACGATCCGTGCACGCGCAGCGCGCGCAGATTGCGGGCGAGCGTCTCGTCATTGGTCGTGAGCATGCCTCCGTCGCCGAAGCCGCCCAGATTCTTAGTGGGGAAAAAACTGAAACAGCCCAGGGTGCCGATGGATCCTGCGCGCCGGTGATTGTATTCCGCGCCTATCGCCTGTGCCGCATCCTCAATCACGGGGATACCACGCGCGGCAGCGCGTTCCATGAGCGGACCCATGTCAGCGCAGCCACCGTAAAGATGAACAGGGATCATGGCTTTGATCGCCGGATGCTGGGCCAGCACGCGATCCAGTTGTTGCACATCCAGATTGAACGAAGCCGACTCCGCGTCGATAAACACCGGCCGCGCGCCCACGCTCAGGATCGCGCCAGCCGTCGCAAAAAACGTAAATGGAACGGTGAGAACTTCGTCTCCGGGACCGATGCCGGCGGCCATCAAGGCCAGCTCCAGCGCGTCGGTTCCGGAAGCGCAGCCGATCGCGTAACTCGCGCCGCAATATTCGGCGAAGCGTTGCTCGAAACGATCCACGTCAGGCCCGAGGATGAAGCGTTGAGATTCGATCACGCGAATGACTTCCGCCTGCACTCGCTCGCGCACAGTCTGATATTGGCGCGTCAAATCGAGCAGGGGAATGGCTCGCAGGCCCGCTTTGGTTGCCATTCTCTTAGTCTAGTGCGCGGCGGGCTAAAACGTCAGTCCGAGCAGGAAAACGGCTTCATTCTGGTTGGGGCGAAGCGCGGAAAACGAAACGGATTGCGACGATAGGAAGTCTCTCACGCCGATGAATGCCGCACCAACCTGGCCAGTTGCTGAACCCGTATAGGGCAAGAACCAATGGCTGAAGCGGAATTCCGGACGCAAGTGCCCGCGGAAGAACGGCAGGTCGACGCCGGCTCCCATGGTGACGCCGGCCCACGTGCCTCCGGGCCCGCTGATGGTGGAAGTGCTTGAAGAATTTGGCACAAGGGAAAGACTTGACGCCGTGGAAGATGTCACCGATCTTATGGTGCTTCGGCTGTTCGCGATCCATGAAATAGATGGCCCCGCTTCCACGAACGGCTTCGTTTTTGACATAGACCAGCGATACTGAATCAGCAACGGAAACTGCCACCGGTTGGCGGTAGCTTGCTCAATGCTCCGGCTGAAGAACGCCGTGCGTGAAGTGATAAGAGTATGGTCGTAATTGATGCGCTGATACAGCGCGTCGAATTCAATTCCCAAACCATGCGTCAAGTCCACTCGAAGCGCCGGGCCGATCAACAGGCGCTTGGTCACGGAATTGTAGCGGTCGAGAAAAGACCCCGTGGGATTCGTGGAGGCGTTTGCAGTGGATGTAAGCGTATCCGTGAGCGGGACCCCCGCCGCGACGCCGAAATGGAGCTGTACCTGTGCGCTGGCGGCGGGAACAGCCAAACAAATGCACAGAGTAATGCGGTGGAAATACCGTGAATTCATGCGCCGAGTATAGCAATCCCCCAGTCAAGCCTACCGTGCGCGCCGCTACTGGCGCGGCGGTCCCGGCTCCGCGTACAAGCCCTGCAGCCAAAACCAGCGGACCCGCAGCAGGTCGATGAATGAAGCGACCCCATTCATCATGCTGACCTTGGTGCCTTCCACATTGTCCCAACGCACCGGCACTTCAAGGGCCGGGAAGCGCAGCGTGCGGGCGATAAACAGATCTTCCACGTCAAAACTGAAACCGTCGAGCCTCTGTAATGGAAACACTCGCTGGGCAGCGTTCCTGTGATAGAGCTTGAAGCCGCACTGCGTATCGGAGAAGGGCAGACCGGTGATCACGCGCATGATCCGGTTAAACAGAATCCCCGATAGCTCACGCCATTGGCTCTGGTGGACGCCGATGAGGGAGCGGTCGAGTGCGCGCGACCCGATGGCGATCAGGGCGCCGTTCGCTTGAGCGGCATTGAACAACTTGGGGAGCTCTTCGATGGGCGCGGAAAGATCGGCGTCGGTCATGAGCACCCATTCCCCGCGGGCGCTGAGCATGCCGTTGCGCACCGCGTAGCCTTTACCGCGATTTCCGGGGTTGCGTAATAATCGGAGACGTGGCTCGGACAGCGCCCGGCCCTCCACCAGCTTGGCCGTGCCATCGCTGGAGCCATCGTCCACGATCAAGACCTCCGCGTCGCGGAAAGGGCTCTGATCGAGCCACCGGAAGACCTGGTCAAGAGTCGAGGGGAGGCGCTGCTCTTCGTTGTATGCGGGAATGACGATCGACAGCGTCAACGGTACATTATAGCGGGAAAAAAAAGGGCCGCGTCCAGTTTCGGAAGCGGCCCGGCACTAGGAGTGAATCGAGGAACGGCCTATTTGAGCAGACTAAGCACCTGCTGGGGAGCAGAGTTGGCCTGCGCCAGAGCCGCAATACCGGCCTGGAGCAGGATCTGCGACTTCGTCAGATTGGCCGACTCCGCGGCCAGATCCGCGTCGCGGATGCGCGATTCGGCGGACGCCAGGTTGGTTACCTGCGACTGCGCCAGGTTGATGGCGTAGTTGAACTGGTTCTGGCCGCGGCCGACAACGGCCTGAGCCTTGCCCAGCTCGCTGATGGCATCAGCCAGGGCGGTGACCGCATTCGAAGCGGTGGTGGCGTTGCTGATGTCGGCGGTAGAGCCAGTCCCGTTCGCCACCGACGTCAACACGGCGCCACCCGTTAAATTGGTGGCGCCGTCGGCGATACCGACGTTGGCAGGCGACGCGCCCAAACTGATTTTGAATGTGCCGCCGGCGCTCAGGAAGCGGATGCCTTCGGCGGTATTGCCCGCGTTCACTTCCTTGAAAACCGCCAGTTGTTTGAGGGTGGCATCGTTGGAAGCCAAAATGGCGTCATTGATGGTGTCGACGGTTTGGTCGAGGTTGTTCGCGTTGGCCGTCGTCAGCGCGAGGTTGAGGGTGTGCTCGGCGCCGTTGGCATCGACCGCGGTCAGGGTGACGGTCTGTGCGTCACCGGTGTTACGCAAGGCCTTGAAGTCATACACGTCCGTGTCCGCGGCGTTCTGGCTTTGCTGCGCCCCCGCCGAATTGATGCTGTCCTTGGCGGTGTAGGCACTGGCAATGGAGCCGGCAGAGGTGGCCGAATCGGCGTTGGAGGCGCCGAAGCCCAGGGCGTCGCCCGAGCCGCCGTAGAAGTTCAGACGGAAGTTGGCGCCAGCGCTCGTGATACTGACATTGCCGCCGCTGATGGAAGCCGTCAGACCCGCGTCGCGCAGTTCGGAGTTGGCCTGAAACAGCGCATTCAACGTGTCCACGTTGGTCGCTGTGGTGACAGTACCGGTGACCAGACCCAGACTGATGGCCGCTCCGCCGTTGATGGAAACTTCCAGATTCTGGGTGGTGGCCGTGCCTGCTCCGGCCGCGGTAATACTGGTGTAATCGAAGGTGGTGGCCGTATTGGCAATGCCCGCCGCGCTGGTGAAGCTGCCGAAGCCGAGCGCGTTACGGATGTCGCCCGCCACCAGTGCTTCAAAGGACTGTCCGGCGTGACCCTGGAAGGCCACCTTGCTGCCGCTCACCACGGCCTGGATGCCGGTGGCCGCCAGCGTAGTGTTGGCCGCAATGGCCGCGTTAATGTTGGTAACCACGTTGGCGAGAGTGTCCGTAGTGGCGATGCCGAGGGAAATGTCGTTGGCCGCCGAACCGTTGAGCCCGGCGCCTAACAGCCGGATCTTGACCGCCGTCTGGGCGGCTGCCGGGTCGTTGTAGTTGGTTGCCGCGAGCGCCGTGACGATGGAAATGTTGCCGGTGGAGCCGCTGGAGAAGCTGCCGAGCAGCCCGGTGGCGACACGGTCGCCGCCCTGCACCTGGAACGCCGTGGAAGCCGAGTTGAAGGTCAACTGCTGCTTTCCGCTGGTATCCGTATTGATGGCGGCGGCAATGTTGGAGTTCTTAAACGCCGTGGCCTGCTGGCTCGCCCCGTTGCCGGCGTTGGCGATGGCCTGGTTGACCGCCGCTACCAGCGTGTTTGAATCCGTGACACCGGTCAGATTCACAGCGACCTTCACCACGTTGGAGCCGAAGGTGTCCGCGAACCCGGGGCCGGTAAAGTAGAGTTCCGTCGTGTTGTTGGCGATCGAAGCCAGGTTGGTCGCGTTGGTAACGATGTTTTGCACGCTGGTCGCACTGCCCACGCCGATATCGGTTCCCGCCGTGCCGGCCGCCTGCACGCCTTTAAGGCCCAGGCTTTGCGAGTCGACGGTCGAGTTGCTCAAGTCGATGGCGATGCTTCCGTTGGTGATCGCATTGATGCCATTGGAGGACCGGCCACCGCCGATGAAAACGCTCAGAGCCCGGGCAAACGCACCGCCCTGATTCAGCCCCACGGCCTGCGCCTGGCGGTCGATTTCCCCGATCACGGTCTGAAACTCGGAGTTCAGCACGCTGCGGTCGCCCGTGAAGGCGCCCGAGGCGGACTGCGTGGCCAGCGTGCGGGCGCGGTCCAACAGTTGCGAGATGTTACTGATGCCGCCGTCGGCAATCTGCAACTGGCTCAAGCCGTCGTTGGCGTTACGCACGCCTTGTGTCAGCACCGCCGCGTCGGACCGGTAGCCGTTGGCAATCGCCAGGCCGGCGGCGTCGTCGCCCGAGGTCACAATGCGCAGACCCGAGGTCACGCGGTTGATGGTCTTGCTCTGAAAATCGCTGTTGGTACGCAGGTAATTTTGCGCCTGCAGCGACGTAATGTTGGTGTTAATTGTAAATGCCACGAAGTTTCTCTCCTTGAAAGTGTGTCTCCGGGAATCCTTCCCGGCTCTAGGGGGCTTATCGGGCGGGCAGATGAAGGTATGAGCGGCAGTATTGCGATGATGGTGGGGAAGAACGCAAGTCACATGGAACGGCTCCCCTTTCGCGCTACCCAACTCGCGTCGCCTTATGAAGCGATTGGAAAGCTGCCGGTGGCCGTCCTATTAGATAACGTGCGCAGTATGTATAATGTCGGGTCTTTCTTCCGCACCGCGGACGCGGCGGCCGCCGCTGCGTTGTATTTGACGGGGATCACGGCATATCCGCCGAAATCCGGCATCCGCAAGACCGCCTTGGGCGCCGAAGAAACCGTGCGTTGGGAACACGTCCGCGAGCCCGAACCCCTGCTCGACCGGCTGCGCGCCCAGGGTTATCAGATCGCGGCGGTTGAGACGACGCCGCACGCAGTCGACTTGTTCGACTGGAATCCGGCGTTCCCCGTGTGTATTGTTTTCGGGCACGAGGTCGACGGCATCCGCCCGGAAGTCTCCGCGCAGTGTGACGTGCACATCCGCATTCCGATGCTGGGGCGGAAGCACTCGCTGAACGTGGCCACGGCGGGCGGCGTGGTGCTGTTCGAACTGCTGCGGAAGTACCGGGCGCTCAGCGGACGTTCCTTCGCGGAGGCGAGGCCGTAGCGATGTCCGGCCGTGAGCCCCAGCGCACCATCGTTACCGCCAACATGCGGCTGAGCCGGCAATTACGCGGTGACTTTGACGCGGAACAGCGTAAACAGGGGCTACGGGTGTGGGAATCACCGGATATCGTTTCGCGGGAGGCCTGGCTGGTACGAATGTGGCAGGACTGCGTGTATCGCGATCCCGTCAATACTCCGCAACTGCTGAGCTCTACGCAGGAGCAGGCTCTCTGGGAGCAGGCCGTTTCGCAATCGGATGTGAACGACGTGCTGCTGGACCTGCCGGCCACGGCGGCAACGGCGGCGCGAGCCTGGGAGTTGCTGCATTCGTGGGAAGTTTCCGTGGACCCATCCGAGTTCACCGGGCTCCGCGATCCCGAAGCATTTTTGGAATGGCATCGCTTCATAAGGAACCGCTTGCGCGAGCAGAACTGGATCACTGCGGCCGAACTCCCCAAGGCGCTTTCCGCGACCTTGACGCGAGAAGCGCTGTCGCGCAGAATCGCTTACACGGGCTTTGACGAGCTCACGCCGGCAGATCGCGGGTTGTTTGCCGCGTGCGGCGCGACCGAATGGACGACGCCCGCGGTTCAGGCGCGAACCTCGCGTGTTGCATTCGATAGTGCCGCCGAAGAACTGGCGCAGGTAGCCTGGTGGGCGAGGTACCAACTGGAATCCGAACCCGGAACGCGCATCGGTGTGGTGGTACGCGGACTGGCCATGCAATCCGCCACCGTGGAAAGGATCTTCGACGACATTTTGCATCCAGGTGTGGCGTTTGTGCGTCCGGAGAGACGAGCCTTCCATGTTTCCGCAGGCGTGGCGTCGTCCGAAGTCCCCATGATCTCCGCGGCGCTGGGCATGCTGCGGTTGCCATCCGGAATGCCGTTGGTGGATGCCGAGATGTTGCTGCGCTCACCGTTTCTGGGATGGGAACGCGCGGCAGCAGCATCCCTGGCGCTCGAGCTTCGCCGGCTGGGTGTGGATCAAGTCTCCCTGCATGTGGATATTGTGGCGCGCGCGTTCCCAGCTTTCACCAAAGCAACGGCGGAACCGCGGCGCCGCCAGCACCCCGGCGAGTGGAGCAGTCATTTTTCCAGACTGCTCACGACGGCTGGCTGGCCCAGCAACAGGCCGCTTTCTTCGGAAGAACAGCAGACGCTCGAGCACTGGAAGGAATTGTTGTCGGAATTGGCGGCGCTGGATTTGGTCCTGCCCAGGATCACCTATGAACAAGCACTGTCGCGATTACGGCAGATCGCCCGCGAACGCCGGTTCGCACCCAGCGAAGGGGGTTGGTCTAAAGACGACGCTCCCATTCAGATCATGGACATGTTGGAGGCCGCCGGGTCGCGCTTCGACGCCTTGTGGATCGCCGGCATGAACGCGACTGCGTGGCCGGAAGCTCCGCGCCCCAATCCGTTTCTGCCCGGATCGCTGCAGAGAGCCGCGGGCCTGCCCCACAGTTCGCCGGAACGGGAGCTTGCCTATGCGCGCCGCGTCACGGCCCGGCTGCTGGCAGCGGCTCCCGAAGTGGTGTGCAGTTTTGCCCGCTACTCGGGAGAAGAAGCCTTGCGCGTGAGCCCGTTGATCGAAATGCTGCCGGAAGTTCGGGCTGCCGCGGCATTGCCGGAAAGTATGGCGCGAAGACTTTTCAGCACGGGTCCGGAACTGGATAGGCAACCAGCCGGCTCCGCTCCGCCGGTGACGCCGGGAAGTGTGCAACGCGGCGGCATGAGCGTGCTTAAGGATCAGGCCGCATGTCCTTTTCGAGCTTTCGCGATCCACCGGCTCGGCGCGAAAGAGCTGGACGCGGCGGATCTGGGAATCTCCGCGGCCGAGCGCGGCACCGTCGCGCATGAAGCTCTCGAATTGTTCTGGCGGGATGTGCAATCGCAAGAGAACTTGCTAGCCTTGCCGCACGAGGAGACTGCCGCGCTAGTGGAGCGCTGCGTCAACGCCGCCCTGGATAGCCGCCTCAGCCGCCGCCAGCGCAGTAAGTCCCTGGACCGCGCACGAGCACTAGAGTTGGAACGATGGCAGAGTCTCCTGCTCGAATGGCTGGAGGAAGAGAAGCGAAGACCTTCCTTCACGGTTGTCGAACGTGAGGTCCAGCGCCAGGTGGACGCCGGTGGTTTGACCATCGGGATCAAGGCCGACCGCTTGGATCGCCTCGAAGACAGCACCTACGCGATCCTCGACTATAAGACCTCGGATAAGTTGAGCGTCAAAGATTGGGGCGGCGAACGGCTGGACGCGCCACAGCTTCCGCTGTACGCAGCGAAAAGCGAGCACGATATCTCGGCCGTGCATTTCGCGCAATTGGTCCCCGGAGACGTGAAGCTTCTGGGCCACGACGGCGAAGAACTGAACACCCATCTACGGGAGTGGAAACGAGTGGTGGATCAGTTGGGCGAAAGTTTCATGCGCGGCGATGCCGCGGTGGACCCGAAGCATCCGCAACAGTCCTGCGAATTCTGTAAACTGCACTCGCTGTGCCGGGTCGGCGAACTGCGGGAAGGGTACGAGCACAGTGAGTAGCCCGGTCTTCCTCCCTCAGCTCGACGACGACGCGCGTGAACAGGCGCTCGATCCCCGCCGGTCATTCACCGTGCGCGCGCCGGCGGGCTCGGGCAAGACAGAGTTGCTGATCCAGCGTTTCCTGCGCTTACTGGCAATTGTCGAAAGACCCGAATCCATCGTCGCGATTACGTTCACGCGCAAGGCCGCGGGCGAAATGCTGGGCCGCATCTTGGACGCGCTGCGCGGGGCCCAGGCAAGGGTACCCGTGACGGAGACGCATCAAGAAATCACGCGTGCGTTGGCACTCGAAGCCCTTGCGAGGGATCGCGCGCTGGGTTGGGACCTTCTGCATCATCCCGGACGCCTGCGCGTGCAGACGATCGACTCATTGTGCATGGCGATCACGGGAGAAATGCCGTGGCTCGCCCGCCTGGGCGGTATGCCCCGCATCGAGGAAGATGCGTGGGCCCTCTATGACGAGGCCGCGCGTCTGACTTTGCTCGATGAGAATGCGGAGTACGCGGATGCGCTGACCGGGCTGCTCCGGCATCTGGATAATAATGCCGTGCAGGCGCG
This sequence comes from Candidatus Sulfopaludibacter sp. SbA3, assembly GCA_945861625.1. GTDB lineage: Bacteria > Acidobacteriota > Terriglobia > Bryobacterales > Bryobacteraceae > Palsa-187. Next base: position 59,228 of record CAMAVI010000007.1, on the reverse strand, counting down.
CCGCCGGATCGCCGAGATGCTCGCGCGCCGGGATCAGTGGGCCGAACTAGCCGTACAGGAAGAGAGGAGCGAACGCTACGCGCTCGAAGAGGCCTTGGCGCGCAGCGTGGCGAGGGGTCTGGCACGAGCCGACCGCCAAGTCCCCGACGAGTTGAAAGCCCCCTGGGCGCGGGAAGCAAAACTGCCACGTTGGCCTGGACCGGAGGATGTTAACGCCTGGAGGAAGCTGGTGGAAGCGGTCCTGACCCAACGCAACGAATGGCGCAAGCGCTTCCCCGCGAGCTTGGACCAGCAACGCATGGAGCCTTTGTTGGGCGTGCTGAAGGAAGTGCGCACGCTGCCTGACCCCTACTACAAACCCGAACAGTGGGAGGTGCTGCGCGCGTTGCTGCGAGCCTTGCGCCTGGCCCTCGCGCAACTGCGCATGGTCTTCCGCGAGCGGCGTATGATCGACTTCGTCGAACTGGGGATTGCCGCGCGCGACGCATTGGGTAAGCCGGACAGCCCAACGGAAGCCGCCTTCCGGATGGATTCGCGGATCGATCATTTACTGGTGGACGAATTCCAGGACACTTCCCGCGGGCAATTCACGCTTCTCACCCAACTCACTTCCGGCTGGGAACCGGGAGACGGGCGCACGTTGTTCCTGGTGGGCGATCCGATGCAATCCATCTACCGGTTCCGGCAGGCCGAAGTCGGCTTGTTTCTGGAAGCTGAAGAGCGAGGGCTGGGTGATCTGCCGCTCGAACGTCTGGAGTTGCAATTGAACCGGCGCTCGCTTCCCGCGATTGTGGATCGAGTGAATGCCATCTTCACGCGCAGCTTCCCCACGGACAACGACACCGAGACGGGCGCGGTTTCCTATACTGCGTCGCGCGCGGCGCGGGACGCGGCACACGGAGAAGACGGCGGCGAAGTCACCTTCGACGGCTTTTTCAAGGGCGAGGATCAGGAAGAGGCCGAATGCGTAGTCCGCCGCATTCAGGAGACCCGCGCGAAAGATCCGGAAGGCACGGTGGCGATCCTGGTCCGCGCACGGACGCACCTGTCCGCCATTACGGAAGCGCTCAAGGCAAACGATCTCCGGTTTCAAGCCGTGGATATCGATCCGCTGGGAAGCCGGCCGGCGGTTCAGGATCTACTGGCCCTGACGCGTGCGCTGCTTGACGTCAGAGACCGCATTGCGTGGCTGGCCACCCTGCGCGCTCCGTGGTGTGGGCTTTCACTCGCGGACCTGGAAGCCCTGGTGCGCGGCCGCGCGCAGCAAACCATCACCGAGTGCATGAAGGATCTTAGCCAGCTAACCGGCGACGGACAAGTTCGCGCAGCACGCGTGCGTGACGTAATCCAAGAGGCCTTCGCCGCACAGGGACGCTGGCCGCTGCGCCGCTGGGTGGAGCGTGTCTGGCTGCGCCTGGGCGGGCCGGCCTGCTTAGCGGGCGACGCAGGTGCGTTTGCGAGTACCGCGGCTTACTTCGATCTACTGGAGAGCGAGCAAGCCGGCGCGGATATCCGCGACTTCAGTCTGTTTCGCGAACGGGTGGGGGAGCTGTTTGCGCCTCCGGAAAATTCCGCCAACATCTGGCTCAAAGTCATGACGATTCACAAAGCCAAGGGACTGGAGTTCGACACTGTTATCGTGCCTGGGCTGGGACGGCCCTCCAGAGTGGACGACCCGCCGCTGGTTCTGTTTCATGAATGGATGGAGGGGCGCGAGTTCGAGTGCTTGCTTGCGCCCGTCAACGAAACCGGAGCGGATAGGGACCCGCTGTACAGCTACCTCCGCGGTGTCGACGCTCGCAAGGAGAACTTCGAACGTGCGCGGCAGCTTTACGTGGCGGCGACGCGCGCCAAGAAGCGGTTGCATCTGATGGGTCATGCTCGCCCGCACAAAGATGGAGAGCTTCGTCCGGACTCGCGTTCCATGCTCGCCGATCTGTGGGACGGCTTGACTCTAGACGAGCGAGCAACTTTCCGCCGCCATGCGCAGGTCGAACAGCCCGCCTCGGTTGGGGCAAGAACCCAATCTCTTCACCGGCTACCGGAATCGTGGCGGCTTCCTGAGTTGCCTTCCACGGTCGCTTGGGAAGGCGCGCAGCACGCGCTTGCTGAGCCACACGAACCGAGCTTTGAGTGGGTCGGCGAAAGCTTGCGCCACGCGGGCACGGTTGTACATGCACTGCTCCAGCGAATGCAGGGGCCCGACGACGTGCTGCCGGGACTCCCGGTCATCCGCAAGACGCTCGCTCATGCCGGAGTTACGGCAACGGAGTTGGACGCCATGGCGCAGCGCGTGGAACGGGCACTGTTACGCACGCAGTCCAGCCAAAGAGGACACTGGATCTTGGCGGCGCATCCGGAGGCGCAATCGGAATACGCTGTCAGTGGGGTGGTTGACGGCGTGGTAGGCAACAGGGAAGTAGTGCGCGGAATCATCGACCGCACCTTCATCGACGCCGGCGTGCGCTGGATTATCGATTTCAAAACCAGCATCCACGAAGGCGGCAATCTGGAAGCGTTCTTGGACGAACAGCAGCGGCGCTATCGTGACCAAATGGAACGCTATGCACGCATCCTGGCGCCGCTGGGCCATCCGGTTCGCCTGGGCTTGTACTTCCCGTTGCTCGATGAATGGCGCGAATGGGCGCCGGCAGAATTACCCGAAAGCTAGCCGTTCTTCTTTTTGGTTTTGAGCTTCTCGGATTCCGCTTCCTCAGGAGCTGGCTCCGGGTCAGCGGGCGCGACTCCGGCGAGCACGGCGTTGAAGAGTTCCTTTTGCTTGGCCAGCTCTTTCTTGGAAGGCGGCGCGATCTCATTCCGGTAGTCGTGATCGGCGTAGCAGGAGCGGCAACGCACCTTGGCGGCTTTGCCCTCCACCAGCGAAACAGTCAAGTGGTTGGTCAGGCGGCGGCATTTGACGCAGTAATCGTCCAGCTCGTCACCGAGCCGCAGTTCCCACATGCCCGTGAGTATACCAGCGGGGCAGGGACATACGATAGCCTGTCAGGGTGACGAATGAATGGAACGCGCACGAGCGCCGGCTGCTGCGGCCCCTGACGACTCCCGCCAAGATTCAGCGCTTTCTGGACGAAGAGATTGCCTATAATCAGGAACCGCACGGGGCCACGTGCTATTCGCCGCGCACCGTCTTGCGCGAGCTTGCCGCGCATTGCATGGAAGGGGCGGTGCTCGCCGCGCTGGCGCTTCGGCGGCTTGGGTATGCGCCGTTGCTGGTGGATCTGGAAGCCGTGCGCGATTCCGATCACGTGCTCGCCGTGTATCGCGTCAACGGACGGTGGGGCGCGGTGGCAAAGTCGGATTACGCAGGTCTGCGCTCACGCGAACCCGTCTACGGCACGATCCGCGAACTCGCCATGAGCTACTTCGAGCACTATTACAACCCGGCGGGCGAAAAGACCTTGCGGGCGTATTCGAAACCGGTGAGCCTGGCCCGCTTCGATCGCTCTCTGCGCTGGATGAGTACGCTCGATGAAATCTGGCCGATCCCCGGATATCTTTGCGAGATTCCGCACACCCAGATCCTGACCAGGCCGATGGAGCGCACACTGGCGCGCACGGACACGCGCCTGTATGAAGCGGGCCGGGTGGGAGGCGTGTGCGCCCCGTTATTTAATTGGAAGCACGGCGCTTCCATTCAAAAAGTATCACTCCGGCGGCCACGCTGACATTCAGACTGGCAACTCCGTCCGCGGCCATGGGAATGCGCACCAGGAAGTCGCAATGTTTGGCCACGTGCGCATGCAGACCACTGCCTTCCGCGCCCAGAACGATGGCGGATGGTTTCGTGAACTCGATCTTGTCGTAGGACTCCGTGCCGCGTTCATCCAGGCCGTAAATCCAGTAACCGCTCTGCTTCAATTCCTCCAGCGCCCGGTTGATGTTGGTGACCTTTACAACCGGTACGTAGGCCAGCGCCCCAGCCGCGGCGCGGCCCACCACTTCCGTGAGTCCCGCGGCCCGGCGTTCGGGAATCACGACCGCGGAAGCGCCCGCTGCATGTGCCGTGCGGATGATCGCGCCTAGGTTGTGGGGATCCTCCACGCCGTCGAGGACCACATGAAGGCCGCCACCGGCGGCCGTCTGTTCGAGAGACGCGAACCTCTCCGCCGCCCCGAAGGCTACAACGCCCTGGTGGGACGCGCCATTCGCCAGCCGATCCAACTGTTCGCGCGGCTCAAAGCGCATGGGAACACGCCGCTCCCGGCACATCGCGATGATTTCCTGCAGGCGCGCGCCCCCTGCGCCTTGCGCAATTACGATGCGATCCAGCGGGCGGCCGGCGCGCAAGGCCTCCCGCACGGGATGGATTCCTACTAACAGGGACATTAGAATAAGGGTACGTCATGAATGCGGAAGAAGACCTGATCCCACTACCGGCGCAGGAAATCCCGGACAAACTGTACTTCCGGATCGGTGAAGTTGCGCGTGTCGCCGGCATTAAACCCTACGTGCTGCGTTTTTGGGAGACCGAATTCGGCGGCCTGGGTCCGAAAAAATCGGGCACGGGGCACCGGCTGTACCGGCGCAAGGACGTCGAGCTGGTGCTGGAGATCAAGCGGCTCCTCTACGAACAGCGCTTTACCATTGAGGGAGCGCGCAAGCATCTGGCGGCCCGCGTGAAACCGGCGCCGGTCAAGGCCGCCGCAAGAGCCGCCAAAGCCAAGAAAGCGCAAGCCAACTTGTTTGGAGGAGACTCCTCCGAATCCCTGGCGCCTCTACTATCGAAAGTCCGCGAGGAACTGCGCGCGTTGACTGAACTGCTCAAGTAGCGGCTTCTCACATTCCAATCCCCGTGGCCGATGAGTTATTCACCGGGTTGCCGGTAGTTCGCCATGATCGCCCCAGGTTTGCCATGATCGAAGTCACACGCATCAATCACCTTCCGCTGGTCCTGAACGCGGACTTGATTGAACATATCGAAACCACTCCGGACACCATCATCAGTTTGACCAACGGGCAGAAATTCGTGGTGCTCGAATCGGTGGAAGAAATCATTCGCCGCGTGATCGCTTTCCGCCGAGCCGCGCAAGCCGGCCCCATCGGAACCGGTCCGGCGCAAAATCATGGCTGAAAGCAGCTCGTCCACAAAGGGAGGTTCGAAGTTAGACCTGGCCAGTGTCGGCGGCGTGGTGCTGGCGTTGGGAGGCATCCTGGGTGGGCTGTTGCTGGAAGGCGGCAAGCTCAAGGACGTCGCGCAGTTTACCGCTGCCTTGATTGTGCTCGGCGGAACGGCGGGCGCGGTCATGGTCTCGACTCCGATGGCGGTTCTGGCGGGAGCGGCGCGCCGTTTGATGGGCGTGTTGTTCGATTCCGCTAAACCCCTGGACAGTCTGGTGGAAGAGTTGATCGAATATGCGACCAAAGCGCGCAAGCAGGGTTTGGTTTCGCTGGAACAACAAGCGATGGCCGCCGAAGATCCGTTCCTGCGCAAGGCCATGAATCTGGCGGTGGATGGCACCGACATCCAGGAGATCCGTAAAATGCTGGAGCTCGAAATCGATCTGGACCGGCATCACGCCGAGGCCGAGGCCAAGGTCTTTGAAGCCGCCGGAGGCTTCGCGCCCACGGTCGGCATAATCGGGGCGGTGCTCGGCTTGATCCAGGTCATGAAGAACCTGGCCAATATTGACGAAGTCGGCCACGGCATCGCCGTGTCCTTCGTGGCAACCGTGTACGGCGTCGGCGTGTCCAACCTGTTCTTGCTGCCCGCGGCCGCCAAGATCAAATCGCGCGTGCAGGCCGACGTCCGCCGCAAGGAACTGATCCTGGAAGGGGTCTGCGGAATCGTGGAGGGCTTGAATCCCAAACTGATCCGATCGCAGTTGGAGGCCTTCACGCATTCCTCGCCCGCCAAGGGCAAGAAGCAGGGCGCCCCTGCCGCGGCGGAAGCGCCGGCGGAAGCCAAGGCGTAAACTCCCATGGCCCGCAAGAAAGTTCCCGAGGAACACGAAAACCACGAGCGCTGGCTGATCTCCTACGCCGACTTCATCACGCTCCTCTTCGCTTTCTTCGTGGTGATGTTCGCCAGCTCCCAGACCGATAAAGGCAAGGCCCAGCGTGTCTCCGATTCGGTGAAGAAAGCCCTGGAAGGCGACAAGGCCAGCGCCATGATCGCGGCCATTCTGGGCGGCGCGGCTGACGACAAGGGCAAGGGCAACGTGATGATGAAGGGTCCGGGTGGCGTGCAGAAACCCGCCCCTACAACAGCCGAAGAAAAAATGGTGGAACTCGTCCCGTCGCTTGCAGTGCTCAGCAAGGCGCTGAAAGCCGAAATCGACGCCGGGCGGATTCAGGTTAATTTGGAGCCACGCGGGTTGGTCGTCAGCTTCCAGCAGGCGACGTTATTCCCATCCGGCGAAGACGTGATTTCCGAGAGCGCTTCGGAGAGCCTGGAAAAAGTCGCGGCGGCGATGGCCAAGATTCCCAATCCGGCCCGCCTGGAAGGCCACACGGATTCGCGCCCCATCCGCAATTCCCGTTTTCGCAGCAACTGGGAGCTTTCCGCCGCGCGCAGCATAGCGCTGCTGGAGGTCTTGTCCACCCGCTTCCATGCCCCGCGTGGGCGCATCTCCATCGCCGGATACGCGGAGAACGCTCCCCTTGCTTCCAACGACACCGAAGAGGGACGCGCGCGGAACCGCCGCGTGGATATCGTAATCCTCAGCGAGCAAGGTTCGCTCGCGGAACCCGGCAAGACCAACAAGTAACCGGGGTCTTTCGTTCGGCGAGCCTTGGCTATTGGCTAGAATGGGGACGAATGACTCGTAAGGTTCGCAAGGCAGTTTTTCCCGCGGCCGGCCTCGGCACGCGCTTTCTTCCCGCCACAAAGTCCATGCCCAAGGAGATGTTGCCGCTGGTCGACAAGCCATTGATCCAATATGGCGTCGAGGAAGCCAAGCACTCCGGCGTACAGAACATCATTATCGTCACCGGGCGCGGCAAGACCGCGATTGAAGATCACTTCGATGTGAGCTTTGAACTGGAACACCTGTTGGAGAGCCGCCACAAGAAAGATTTGCTGGCCATTGTGCGCTCCGTGTCGGACTTGATTGACGTGTCGTACGCGCGCCAGAAAGAAGCGCTCGGTTTGGGCCATGCCGTCCTGCGGGCGCAAGCCCTGGTGGGTGATGAGCCCTTCTCCGTGATTCTGTCCGACGACATAATCGACTCGGATACACCCTGCCTGCGCCAATTGCTCGACGTCTATGAATTCTACTCGGCGCCGGTGCTGGCGCTGATGGAAGTTCCCAAGGAAAGCATCTCGGCCTACGGCGTAGTCGACGCGGAACCCGTTGCGCATAACGGCGGCCGCGACCGCCTCTACCGTATCCGCAACCTGGTGGAGAAACCGAAGGCGGCCGATGCGCCTTCGAACCTGGCCATCATCGGCCGTTATGTGCTGACACCCGACATCTTCACGTCCCTGGAGACCATCCCGCCCGGCAGCGGCGGTGAGATTCAACTGACCGACGGCCTGAAGCACTTGTTGCGAAGCCGGCCGATCTACGGATACAAGTTCGAAGGCAAGCGCTACGACGCAGGCGACAAACAGGGCTTCCTCCAGGCCACCGTTGAGTTCGCCCTGAAGCGCCACGACCTGGGCGCGAACTTCTTACAATATCTGAAGAGCCTAAAATTATGATCCAAGCGCGTCTTTTCCGCATCGTGGGCCGGTTGGCCCTCTCGCTCTGCGTGACGATTCCGCTCTTCGCCGCGGACGACATCATTGAGCGCGTGCGCGCTTCGTTCGCAACTGGTTCCGATGGCCCGGCGATCGAGGCTCTGCGCGCGTATCGAACCGCCAACGGCATCACGCCGGAATTCCTGGAAGCCTATAGCTGGCTGGCGCGCGTGGAGTCGACAAGCCGCAATTACGAGCCGGCGGAAAAATTCGCGCAGGATATCTACGCCGCCTCCGTGGAACAGTTGAAGTCGCGTCCCATGGACCGCGAGCCGCACCTTCCCATCGCCCTGGGAGCCGCTATCGAGATCCAAAGCGATTTGATGATCGCGCAGGGCCGCCGCAGCGAAGCCGTCAGTTACCTGCAAGCACAACTGAAGACGTTTGCCAACACTTCCATCATCACGCGCATCCGCAAGAACCTCTTATTGGCGGATCTGGAAGGGAAGCCGGCGCCCGCACTGGAAAATGCCGGGCTTCCCAAAGGCAAGCCCGCGCTGATTTTTTTCTGGGCTCACTGGTGCGCCGATTGTAAAGCTGAAATTCCCATCCTTACGCAGATCATGTCGGAGTTCGGGCCGCAGGGCCTGGTATTGTTGGCTCCCACGCAGAAATACGGTTACATGGCCAGAGGCCAGGACGCAAAGCCGGCCGAGGAAACCGCCTACATCGAGCAGATACGCCGCGCCTACTACAGCGGCGTGATCAAGGAGACAGCGCCCATCAGCGAAGCGAACTTCGTCCGCTACGGAGTCAGCACCACACCGACCTTGGTGTTGGTGGATGGCGGTGGAATTGTGCGGACGTATCATCCCGACAAGATGACTTACGCGGCCTTGCGGACCGCGGTGCAGGGCGTGATGAATAACAAAGGCGGGACAAAATAAGAACGGCCCCGATTGCTCGGGGCCGGTTGGTCAAACTCGCTATTGCGAGCCCGTGAAGCTACTTCTTCTTCTTGGCAGCAGCTTTCTTTTTCGGGGCCGCTTTCTTCTTGGTTGCGAATTTCATTTGGTGATTCTCCCTTTACATCAAAATACGCGCCACTCGTGAGAGAACGCGCTTGTGTCCCCTTTATAAGGTGGATTGCTGTGAATGTCAAGAAAAAAATGCACATCGCCGTTCGCGTCGCTCGCGTCGCGCCGCGCGCGAAAGAGCACTCACACGATAAAAACATAGACGAGTAGAATTGTTTTAGGTGGATCCAGACATCATGAGTCGCTTGCGAGGGCCGGTTCATGCGGGTTTCGCGCTACTCGCGATCTTGATCATCAGCGTGTCCGGTTGCGGACGTCATTACACGCGCGCGAAAAGTCCGGCAGCTCCGGCGCGCATCGGCACAATCGAAACCGGCGTCGCAAGCTGGTATGGAATTCCCTATCACGGCCGCCGCGCGGCTTCCGGCGAAGTCTTCGACATGAATGCCGCCACCGCCGCGCATCGCAAACTTCCCTTCCAAACTTGGGTCGAGGTCACCAACTTGTCGAATGGAAAAAGCACCGGCGTGCGCATCACCGACCGTGGTCCGTTCGTGCGCGGACGCATCATCGATCTTTCGCAAGCCGCCGCGCGCGACATCGACATGCTCCGTTCCGGCACCGCGCGCGTCCGCGTACGAGTGATCGCTCCGCCAAAGGAAGTGGCGCATGAACGGCAGGATCGGCAAGCGGTTCCTGCCGCCACGAGTACCGCGCCCGCCGTCCATGCTCCGGGCGCCAGTGTGGCCATGGATGGATATGCAGTGCAAGCCGGAGCGTTCGCGGATGCGAACCGCGCGGAATCCTTGCGGGCGAATCTGGAAGCAATTTTCATGGATGCGCGGGTGCTGGCCGGCGACAGGAATCTCTGGCGGGTCCTGGTAGGCCGCGAGCTGACGCTGGATCAGGCCAACGAACTTTCCATGCGGGTCCGCAAGGAAGCGGGCGCGGCGGTTGTTGTTCGCGAGCCCGAACACTCGACTCCCGACACTCCTACCCCCAAATAGGGGATGCACCCTACCCGCAATCGACTTACCCCAACTCTCGGTGTGGGGATCTTGAGGAACTCTTGATTCCACCGTAGAGTTTATCTACGGCCAACGCACATACATTAGAGCGTTTATTGCCCGGAGACAGAATGTTCGCGAACCTTGAAGAAACCCGACACGTCCTGGTAGGCCAGTCACCCCGAACCCGCCAAGTTCTTCGTTTGATTGAGAAACTTGGCAAGTGCCGCTGGCCGGCCCTGCTGCTCGGCGAGACGGGCACCGGTAAGGAAGTGGTCGCCCGGGCTATCCATAATATAAGTCCCAGCGGACCGTTTGTCGTTGTGGATTGTTCTTCGATGGTTGGGCCGCTGATGGAAAGCGAGCTGTTTGGCCACGTTAAGGGTGCTTTCACGGGTGCCGCGACCACCAAGATCGGGCTGATCGAGGCCGCCAACAACGGTACGGCGTTCCTTGACGAAATCGGCGAGCTCCCATTGGACCTGCAGGCGAAGCTGCTGCGTGTGTTGCAGGACAAGGAATTTCGGCCCGTGGGCTCGCTCAGTTCACGGCGCTCGGACTTCCGCATCATCGCCGCCACCAACCGGGATCTGGCCAAGGAAGTGGAAAAAGGAACTTTCCGGCGGGATCTGTATTTCCGTTTGAACGTGATCAACATCCGCCTGTCCGCGTTACGCGAACGCAAGGAAGATATTCCGGCATTGATTCAGCACTTCCTGACGCAGGTCGGCGGCAACTATACGGTGACGGCGGAGGCCCTGGAAGTGATGCTGTCGTATGACTGGCCGGGCAACGTGCGCGAACTGGAAAATTGTGTCCAGCACATGGTTGCGGTGAACTCCGGACCGCTGCTGCACGTCGCCGACCTGCCTTCCAGCCTGCAAAATCATCTGATCCAAAAGAAATCCCAGTATCTGACCGCCACTGCGTTCGCGGGACCGGGGCCGCACCCAGGCGTTGTGGACAGCCCCGAGTCATTCTCGCCGCGAGGAGCCGCGGTTCCGCAGCCTGTTCCGGGCGTGATCCCGCTGATGGAACTGGAACGGCGCGCCATCCTCAACGCCTTGGAATACACGCGCGGAGACCGCGCCGTTGCCGCGCACCTGCTTGGAATCGGCCGCACGACACTCTACCGGAAGTTGAAGGAATACCATCTTGCAAACTGACCGTTTGCGGAAGAGATAGCTGTAGGAGCGACACTGCCGCGTCTTATACTCAAGAGACTATGGCCCAATTACTTACCGTTGTCGCTGAAATCAAGGCCCAAGCCGGCAAAGAAGAAGCGTTGCGGCAAGCGCTGCTTGCCCTGATCGAGCCCACCCGCAAGGAAGATGGTTTCGTGCAATATGACTTGCACGTGAGCACGGCCGATCCGGGCCGGTTTGTCTTTTACGAAAACTGGGTGTCGCAGGAACACCTGGACCGGCACCTCGCCTCGCCGCACTTGGAAGCGTTCAAGGCCGCCGCGCCCGGCTTGCTAGGCGAGCCCCCTCGTATCGAAACCTACTGGCGTATCGGCTAAGACCGCCGAGAAAAAAATCCACAGCCCGCACTATTCATTCGTGCATCTGCGGATTCTCATCATCGAATCCGATCCGGAAGATCTCCTCTTCGTGGAAGAGGCCATCCGGGAAATCGAACAAAGCGGCCTGTGGACCCCGTGGGTGGAAGTGGAAACCCTTGCCGCTTCTACATGGATGGAAACAGAGGCGTTATTACCGCGTGAGCCGGTCGACGCGGTCCTGCTCAACCCCCACCTAAGCGATTGCGGCGGCGCAGCCTTGTTCCGGCGGGTTCAAAGCCTGGCGCGGCACACGCCCATTCTCCTTTTGATCGAGGCCGAGGACCGGGACTTGGCCGTGCAATTGGTTCGCGAGGGCGCGCAGGATTTCCTGATCAAGAAGCAAATCGATTGTGCTCCGCTGGCTCATTCCATCCGCAACGCCATGGAACGGCAAAGGATTCTCGAAGCGGTGCGGGCGACAACCATGACCGATCCGCTCACAGGCCTGCTCCATCGCGGAGCCTTCTACACATTGGCCGAGCGGGACCGGCAACTCGCCGAGCGGCTCGCCAGAAGAATGTTGATCGTTGTGGCGGAGCCCGCGGACAGCGGGGAACTGGCGGCAACGGCCGGCGAACAACGGCGCGACCTGGCGCTGGTGGAGGCGAGCGACTTTCTGCGCGGCCTTGCCGGAGGCACCGGAGTGGTGGGACGCGTGGGGGAAGTCCGCTTCGCGCTGGCTTTATTCGATTCTTCCTCCGAGCCCATCGAACGGATCTGGTTCCGGGTCCATACGGCCGCCGCGCGGCAACGCATGCGCATCGGCGCGGCGATCTTCGAGCCGGGGGAACCCGCGAACGTGGAAACGCTTCTGGATCGCGCCGAGGCCGACCTCCATGCCCCCGGCCTCGCCGCACGATCGGCAGCCGTGCGCCTTTGACCCGTGCGAATATAGCAGGCAAGTGCCATTTTCTTGCGGACTCGACGCTACCTACAGCGTGGGAGAAAATTTATCCGGCCTGGGAGTTTATTCGCGCGAAATTTTAGCCGGCCTCGCGCGAGCGCATCCAGAGCAGCGCTTTCGCTACTATTACCGGCCGCGGCCGCTGTTGAAGTCGCTACGCGAGACGCTGCCTTCCAATGCCACGCGCCGCCCTTTACTCGGCGCTCCGCGCGTGGATCTGTTTCACTCCCTCAGCCAGCGCGTGGACCAGCCGGCGCGGCGCACCATCTCTACCTTCCACGATCTGTTTGTGATGAGCGGAGATTACTCAACGCCTGATTTTCGCGCGCGTTTCACGGAGCAGGCCCGCCGGGCCGCCGGCCACAGCGACGCAATCATCGCGGTGTCCGAATTCACTGCCTCGCAGATCGTGCAACTCCTGGGCTATGAGCGATCGCGCATTCACGTGGTGCCCCATGGGGTGCACGCCGTAGCGCCATCCGCCGCCGCCCGCGAGAATCTGATCTTGTTTGTCGGGGTGATTCAGAGGCGCAAGAACGTCGCGCGCCTGGTGCAAGCCTTTGAGCACGTCCCCGCCGGCTGGCGCCTGGCACTGGCGGGGGCCGCGCGGGGGTTTGGCGCGGAGGAACAGCTGCGCGCCGTCCAAGAAAGTCCGCGGCGGGCCGACGTCGAGATTCTTGGGCATCTCTCTCGCGAACAGCTCGACGGCTTGTACGCCCGTGCGCGCATTTTCGCGTTTCCATCTTTGGATGAAGGCTTTGGAATCCCGGTGCTGGAAGCTATGGCGCACGGTGTTCCCGTGGTCACCTCCAACTGTTCGGCCATGCCCGAGGTAGCGGGAGACGCCGCGCTGTTGGTTGATCCCCTGGACGTGGAAGATATCGGTTCCGCGCTGGCGCGTCTCGCCACTGACGAATCGTTGCGCGAACACTTCATTCGGCGTGGCCGCGAACGCGCTGGCCAGTTTAGCTGGGATGCCGCGGTCGCACGCACCTGGGCCATTTATGAAAAAGTGCTGGCTGCAAATAAATGATGGCCGGGCGTTAGGACCGGTCGCCGACCTCGGCCTGCGCTTTTTCGTGCAGCTCGCCGAGCTTCAATCCGGTGACCGCCAGCGAAATAGCTCCGCCAATCAACAGAGGAAGCGTCACGACAGTCCACAGAATGATAGAGAAACGCGCGGCCTCCGCCGGGACCACGTGGAAGATTTTCTCCAGGCTTACTTTGACCAGTACCTGAAACAATCCCAGATTCCCTGGAGCCTGCGGAACAATGGTTCCCAGCCGCAGCACCACCATCAACACAAATGCAACCTGCCAGGACAGATCGAACCCATAGCCGCGAAACGAGGCGAAAATCGGAATGATCATGAGCAGCAGGTACGGCAGGCTGAGCAGAAACGATGTGATCAACGAGCGCGAGTGCCCCATCAGCTCCAGATCGTCCATAAGCGTGCGGAACTGCTTCTGCCAGCGGGTCCCTTGCAGCGCTTCGTGCGTCTTGTGGGGAAGGAACATCGCGATCCCAATCAGGACACCGACCACGAATACGGCGCCCCCGAGCGCGTAACCGCCGTCCACCAGATAGCGAAGATCATGCGGAAATGGGGTCATGCGCAACATCAGGAAAATGCACAGCGACAGCCAGATACCGTCGAAGATCCGCTCGATGAGCGCGCTGGTCAGGGACACCGACAAAGGCAGTTGGGGATTCCGGGCCAGCAAGTAGCAGCGCAGCACTTCTCCGACGCGGAAGGGCAGCACTTCGTTCGCGAAGAGTCCGGCGTAGATGGATCGCACCGGTTCCCAATAGCTGAGCCGGACCACTGGCCGCAGCAACGTCTGCCAGCGCCAGCCATGCCACAGGTACACGCAGACGTCCACGGCCATGGCAAGCCCCACCCACCACCAGTTCATCTCCGCCAGATCGCTTCCCAGCTCCGAAAGATGTGCGTCGCGAAAGGTCCAGATCAGGCTGGCAACGGAAACAACGTTGACGACGACAAGCAGGATCCGGGACCGGAGACTGCGTGATTTTCTGTCACCCAAGTTTCATGATAGCGTGCCTCCGCCAAACAACATCGTGCTACCGAAGGCGCTCAACCGCCAGTTCAGGGTCAATCGCCATGGCTCTACTCCAGGCGTGCCGCGCCTCTTCTGCTTTCCCGGCCGCTTTGAGCACCTGGCCCAGGTTCAATAATGCCTGGGAAAATGCAGGGTTGCTCTCCACAGCGGCCTGGTAGCATTCCGCGGCGGCCGCATGATCACCGCCGGTTTGCAGCAGTACGCCCAGGTTATAGGAAAGCTCCGGCGCGGGCTGTTGTTGCGACTTCAATGTGCGAAACCAGTGCAAGGCGTCCACGGAATGATTCTGCTCGACGAGTACGGCGGCGAGCGCGGTCAGGGCCGTGGAATGACTGGGCTCCACGGCTAGCGCTCTATGGAAATTGCCGGCGGCGGTTTCCAGGTCACCGGATTTCCACGCTGCCAAACCGTGATTGACCAAGGCCCCGGTCCAGTCCTCGTGTTTCTTCAGGCAGATCTGGAAGCTTTCGGCCGCTTCCTGGTGCGACCCTCGCCGCAGTTGTAGATAGCCGAGCCGGAAGGCCGCGTCTTCCCAGTCAGGCGCGATACGAATCAGTGTGGCAAATAAATTTTCGGCTTCCTGCGCATTCCCTTGCCGCTCGCAGGCGATGGCGAGATTCCACAAGACTCCTGGCGCTTGCGGGTCACCGCGCAGCGCCGCCTTGTGTGCCACGGCGGCGCCCTCCAAATCTCCCCGTTCCTGCAGAGCGGCGCCCAGATTGGCATTCGCCTCAACGGAATCCGGCCGCAGCCGTACCGCCTGGCGGTAGGCGTTGATGGCTTGTTCCAACCGGCCCGTCTTCTGCAGGGCCACGCCCAGGTTAAACCAGGCTTCGCAGGACTCCGGCGAGACTTTCACCAGCCGCGAGCCGTGCTGCGCGGCCGCACTGTAGTCTCCGTGAGAAAGCGCAATGGACGCGAGTCCTTCCAGCGCGCTCGGGGCGTCCGGCTGGAGTTTCAGCAGACGTTCCGATAGTTCCTTCACTCTGGTCTCGTCTTTGCGGGCAATCGACAGCGCGATGAAGTTCGCCAACAGATCCGTTGCATTTGGCGATGCGGGCAATAGCTTCTTATACAAATCCGCAACCTCGTCAAGCCGTCCCAGCCCATGCAGCGCCACTGCGTTCCCGAATAGAATGCGCCCTGGATTCGCGTCTTTTCCCTGACTCGGAACAAACTCGATCGCCGCTTCAAAGCAGGGCAGTGCGGCCTCGAATTGGCCAAGCCTTAACAAACAAAGCCCGCGGCCCAGCTGTGCCTGCCAGCGTTTTGGTTCGATCGCCAGCGCGGTCTCAAATGCCATGGCAGCTGGTTCCCATTTCGACTGCCGCTCCAGGCACAAACCCAGGTTGTAGTGCGCGGTGGGATGCCCCGGCTCAAGTTGCGTGACCTTCGCGTAGTGCGCTTCCGCCTCTATCCAGTTCTGCTGTTCGAAACGAAGATGGCCCAGTCCGGCCTGGACATCGGCGGTGTCTTCGCCGTGGTCCGCCGCGCTCTGCAATTCCTTTGCGGCGTCATCCAGGCGGCCTTCCGAGGCCAAGGATACCGCGGCTGTCAGTGCGCTTGCAGTAACTGGGCGCTGTTGCTGAGTCTGCACGGGTGTGCGATCGCCCCTCATCAAGCGTTCGATGAGTTCCCCATCGATGAAGAAAAGCTGTTGCTCGTTGTCTCCCGCCATCGTAGTATCTCCCTTAATTTCTGCGAGCGATTACTCCCGCGAACCGCCAAACAGGGTCAAGATTTTGCTTGCAGAACGTCCCGAACTTGCGCTCGGCGCCTGGGGGCCTAAGTCGAGTTGCGGCACTGGCTGCGCCACTGGGTCCGCCGGCTGGGGTTCCGCCTGCGTGATCGCGGGTTTTTCCGGCGCCAGAATTCGGACCTCTGGCTTCCGCAATTTCTCGTTCGCAACGGGCGGTCCGGAATTCGCGGAGTCCGGCGCCGGACCCAGCACCATGGTGGGCCGCAAGGGCATTGCCTCCAATGGCGGAATCCGGGCGTGTAACCCGCTTGTCAGATGCGCGGTGAAGATCTGCATTGGCCGCGCCTTCCCCGCCGCGATTTCCTCCACGACGAGAGGAGCTGGTCTCTGGCCAGTAGCCGCCGCTGCCGGCCGCTCCAGCGATTCCGCCTGCATTTCCCCGGTAACTTCTTCGGTGACTTCCGCGGCAACTTCCCCGGCTAGCTGGATCGTGGTAAACGGCAGCGCGGCCCATTCGCCCAGCGGCGCCGCGGAACTGTTGAATGGGCGTGGCTCTGCATTCCACAAGACCGGCTCCCCTGGGGAAATCGCATCCGGGCTCTTCATGGGAATGTTTTGTTGTGGAACATGCCGTGTAAGATCCCAACCCCGCGGGGGGATCACACTCATGCCAACATCCATCACGGGCGATATCCGCACAAAGCCCCGCACATCCAGCTTGGATTTCATCACCACGGCGGCTGATTCGCGACGTTCGCACACGGGTGCCCAGTAGATGAGGTTAGCCGTCGCCAAACCGGTGGAGACTTGTAAGTTCTGCCTGTGTGGTAATGCGGGCAGAGTACCGGCGGGCACTACTTCCAACGGTGCACTCATTCTTCCCCATCGGATCTTTGCCGCTGGAGGTTTTCGCGTCAACGTACTGGCCATGGCAGGCCCGGTATCGCGCTTGGGCGGGGCGGCTTTGGACTGTGGACGCGGCACCACGGGTGGCGTGCGCCTGGGTTGGGTGGCCGCGGCTGGTCCGGAAGGCACATGGGGAGAAGGGAGCGGGGCACTCGTGACTGGAGCCGGCACGGGCAGAGCTGAAGCGATCTGGGCGGGCGTGGGCGGCGGTGTCGCACGCACGTGGGGAGCCGGTTGGGGAGGCACTAGCGGTACGGATGCAGCTACCGAGGCCGGCGGCGGGACAACGGGGGTAACCGGCGAAAGGGGTGGATTTGAAGGGCCAGTTTCCTTCGGCAATTCCTCCACCCGCAGTGGCGGACCCACCGGCGGTACAGCCTGCTGGAGCCGGCGCACGGCCAGATTCGTGTATTCCCGCTGAGACTCTTGCCGGTGCGCGTCGGAGCAGAACTCGCCGCCCGCCAAACGTTTGAGCAGAGGTAGGGCCTTGCCGCACTGCAGACACCGCATACCTCAATCTGATCGGCCTTTACGGCCTAATCCAAAAGGGGGTGATGATAACATTTAGTTGCGGTAAAGCACTTATCATTCGGGACTAGGGTCAAGGCCCTACCTATCTAGCTCTTTAGTTTTGCCCTTCACCAACAGACGCATAGGCCCGCGATTCTCCCTTCCAAGTATAAGTCTCGCGTTTTCATTCGCATCGAGTTTGCACTTTCGCTTACCCTTACCTAAAGTTTTCTCCCTATCCGTCGATCCATACAGTGCATTGCTAGGAACCCACGGACATTAGGGAGGAAGTTTATGGCAAAGGGTGAAGCTCTTAAAGCGGCGTTGGAATCGCTGCGGAGCGCAATACCGGAATTGAAAGGCGTGTTGCTGGCGTCCAACGAAGGACTGCCGATTGCTCACGCGTTAACCAATGGCGCCGATCCGAACCGAGTCGCCGCCATGGCCGCCGCGGCATCCAGCCTCGGCCGCCGCATCAGCGAAGCCATGAGTGCGGGAAACCTCGGCGAAGTGTCGGTACAGGCCGATGAGGGCGCGCTGTTCGTTTACTCCGCTGGTTCCAAAGCAGTCTTGGCGGTGATCTCCCCGCAAGGCGGCAACGCCGGGCTCATTCACTTGGAAGCCCGTTCCGCCGCCAAGGAAATCGGCGACCTATTTTAGTTTCTAACCGGTCTGCTCGCGAGGCGACTGGGGACGGGGCACGGGCTCGACAAGTCCGAGTCCCGTCCTGATTTTTTGCGCCGAAGCACGGCCCGCCACGCGCACTAACTCCTCTTCCGGCGCCTGGCGCACCCGCTCCACGCTGCCAAAATGCTTCAGCAGCTTCATCGCCGTCTTCTCCCCCACGCCTGAAATCTGACTGAGCTCACTGCGCAGACGGCTGGCGTTGCGCCGGGTCCGGTGAAATGTCACGGCAAAGCGGTGCGCTTCATCCCGCGCCTGCTGGATTAAGTGCAGGACCGGAGAGAACTTGTCCAAGATTACTGGCTCCTCCTCCTGGCCATACACGTAAATCCACTCTTCACGTTTGGCGATCGAGGCCAGCGGCTGGTCAGTAATTCCCAGCGCTTCGAGCGCTTCCGCGGCCGCGTGAAGTTGTCCCAGGCCGCCATCCACCAGCACCAGGCCCGGTGGCTCAACTTTTTCCTCCCGCAAGCGCCCGTAGCGGCGCGTGATCACTTCCCGCATGGAAGCAAAATCGTCGTTACCTTCCACGGTGCGGATCACGAACTTCCGGTAGTCGGATTTCTTCATGCGCCCGTTTTCCCACACGACCATGCTGGCTACTTTATCCGTGCCTTGAATGTGGGAGATGTCGAAACATTCAATTCTGGCGGGGGCTTTCTCCAGGCCGAGAGCGTCCCGTAGCGCCTCCTGTATCGCCTTCGACGACGGCTTCAGCACACGGAAGCGCTGTTCAAAACTGTGCTTGGCGTTGGATTCGACCAGCTCCAGCATGGCTTTCTTCTCGCCCCTCTGCGGAGTATGAATTTCCACGTTGTGGCCGCGGCGCTCGGAGAGCAGCTCTTCCAATGGTTCACGATCTTCAAATTCCACGGGCACGTGGATAAACGCCGGAATGTACGGCTCATCCAGATACACCTGCTTCAGCAAAGACGAGACGAACTCGGACGGATCGAATTCACGCTGATCTTCCCAGAAGAACTCGCGCCGGTCGACAATGTGGCCGCCGCGCAGATGAAACAGATTCACGGCGGCCAGAGGCGGTTCGGCGTAATACGCGAAGATATCGGTGTCGGTGCCCTGCACCTTTGCCATCTTCTGCTTTTCTCCGAGTTCCTCCACTGTTCGCATCAGCTCATGCAACGCGGAGGCCTCCTCGTAACGCATGGCTTCGCTGGCGGCCGTGATGCGTTCGCTCAGCTCATGCGCGAGGTCCTTGTGGCGGCCTTCCAGAAACAGCTTCACCGAGCGGACCGCATCGGCATACGCCGCGTCCGTTGTCAGCCCTTGCACGCAGGGACCGAGACAACGGTGAATGTGGAACTCCAGGCACGGATGCGAATGCTGCTTGGTCAGATCGACTTTGCAGGAAGGCACCTTGAAATGCCGGTGGATGAAGTGCACCAGACGGTGCGCGAGGTTGCCGGGGAAGTATGGCCCGAAATAGCTGGAACCGTCTTTCCGCAGGCGCCTGGTCACGTAGACACGCGGATAGCGCTCCGCTGTTAGTTTGATATACGGGTAGGTCTTGTCGTCGCGCAACAGGATGTTATAGCGCGGCTTCCACTGCTTGATGAGGTTGTTCTCCAGAGCCAGCGCTTCTTTTTCGTTATCAACGTGGATGTAGTCGATCTTGCGCGCCTCGCCGATCAGCGTCCCGGTCTTCGCGTCCGCCAGGCGATCGTCGTTGAAGTAACTGCGGACACGGCTGCGCAGATTTTTGGCCTTGCCGACGTAGATCACCGTGTCATAGGCGTCTTTGTACAGATAAACGCCTGGGAGGGCGGGCAGTTCGGCGGCGCGTTTGCGCAGATCGGACATGTTCTGTTTACACTTAGATTGTGGCACGCGCCTTCTTCCTGATCGTTCTGATCGCGTTCCCTCTTGCCGCACGGCAGCGAGAAGCGCCGCCCCCTGCCGCCGTGGAGCAGGAGCCGCCGGAAGAGGATCCGGACCTCAAGCCCACCGAGTACGCGTTCAATCCGCTGGAAGCCAGCCGCAACATCACTGCCGGCAACTTCTACTTCAAGAAGGGTAACTACAAGGCGGCGGCGCGGCGTTATGTCGAGGCCGCCAAATGGGACCCGGCCTCCGCCGAAGCCCAATTCAAGCTGGGGGATGCAAATGAGAAAATGCGCGAGACTGCCGGCGCCCGCGAAGCCTATGAAAAGTTTCTCACCCTGGCAACCGACGCCAAGGACATCGAGGCGGTCAAGAAGCGCCTCGCCAAACTACCTCGCCGTCACGGAAAAAAATGACCGATAAAATCGTTGTCCTCACCACATGTGATTCCGAAGCCGAAGCTCAGGAAATAGCGCTCTATCTAGTGGAGCGGCGCGTCGCGGCTTGCGTCAATATCTTGGCCGGAGCGCGGTCCATTTACCGGTGGAAAGACCGCATTAGGGATTCCACGGAATGCCTTCTAGTGATTAAGTCGCGCCAGGACCTATTTCCCGCCTTGCGCGCGGAAATCGAGAAAGTTCACAGCTACAAGGTGCCGGAGATCATCGCGATGCAGATCATCGATGGCGCGGAACCCTATCTGGGCTGGATCGACAGTCAGCTCGCCTCACCGGGATCTTAGAGCCGCCGCGGGCAGCGGGCGGCAAGTGACGCATAGGCCGTCCCGTCAAGCGCGTGACTGACCCCCCGCGTCTCAACCAGCTAGAGCTGCGGACACAAGTTCCCGCGCCTCTTCCTGGATGCGGCGAAGGTGTTCGGCTCCAAGAAAGCTTTCGGCGTAGATCTTGTATACATCCTCGGTACCGGAAGGCCGCATGGCGGCCCAGCCGTTTGCGGTCACGATCTTCAATCCCCCGATGGGCTTGCCGTTCCCGGGGGCTTCCGTGAGGATGGCGGTGATCTTCTCGCCCGCCAATTCCGTGGCGTGGACTTGGGTGGCGGAAAGTTTCGCCAACGCGGCCTTTTGGACCGCCGTAGCGGGGGCGTCGATGCGTTCGTAGATGGGCGCTCCGAAACGCCTCGTGAGTTCACGGTAGTGCTCGCCGGGATCGCGGGCCGTCTTGGCGAGAATCTCGGCGGCGAGCAGGCCCAGGACGATACCGTCCTTGTCCGTGGTCCAGACGGTGCCATCGTGGCGGAGGAAACTGGCGCCCGCGCTCTCCTCTCCACCGAAGCCGAATGCCCCATTCACCAGGCCGTCGACGAACCACTTGAAGCCCACCGGCACTTCGACCAAGCGGCGGCCGAGCGACGCAGCCACGCGGTCGATCATGCTGCTGGAAACCAGCGTCTTGCCGATAGCGCTATCCGCGCGCCAGCCCTGGCGATGCCCAAAGAGATATTGGATCGCGACCGCGAGATAGTGATTCGGGTTCAACAATCCGGCGGTACGCGTGACGATGCCGTGGCGATCGTGGTCGGTATCGCAAGCGAAGGCAACCGCGAACTGATCCTTCAACCCGATCAGCCCGGCCATGGCGTAGGGCGAGGAACAATCCATGCGAATCTTGCCGTCCCCATCGACCGGCATGAAGCGGAAGGTTGGATCGACGTGGTCGTGCAGCACCCGCATCCGCAAGCCGTAGCGTTCGGCGATGCGGGGCCAATAGGCAACGCCGGCGCCACCGAGTGGATCCACCCCAAGTTCGATCCCGGCGGAGCGGATGGCATCCAAATCGAGCACGGCGCCGAGATCGCTCACATAAGAAGTGAGGTAGTCGTGACGGTGCGTGGTCGCGGCCTTGAGCGCGTTTGCGTAGAACGTGCGCCGGATGTCACGGAGTCTGTCTTCCATGAGGCGGTTCGCCGCGGTCTCAATCCACTTGGTGGCATCGCTATCGGCGGGGCCGCCGTTTGGCGGGTTGTACTTGAAACCGCCGTCCTCGGGCGGATTATGGGATGGTGTGATGATGATGCCATCGGCGCGGCCCTTCGTGCGGGCGATGTTCCACTTCAGGATGGAGTGGGAGATCGCGGGCGTAGGCGTGTACCCGAGTTCAGCGTCAATCATGGTCTCCACACCGTTGCCCGCCAGCACCTCCAGAGCGCTGGCGAAGGCCGGTTCGGATAGCGCATGGGTGTCCATGCCGAGGAATACAGGGCCGTCGATCCCCTGTGCCTTGCGGTAACGGCAGATGGCCTCTGTGATGGCGAGAATGTGCGCCTCATTGAAAGCGTTATGCAGCGATGAACCGCGATGTCCGGAGGTTCCGAACGCAACGCGCTGGCCGGGCACGGAGGGATCGGGGCGGCCCGTGTAATAGGCGGATACGAGCCGCGGGATGTTGGCCAGCATCCTGGCCGGGGCAGCACGTCCCGCCAACGGACTCACGCTCATACGATTCGCCTGACGAGCTTACAGGCCCTTCTTGGCCAGGAACTCGATCAGGTCCACGACGCGCTTGGAGTAGCCCCACTCGTTGTCGTACCAGGCGACTACTTTCACCAGGTTTCCGCCAAGCACCTTGGTCAGGTCGGAATCAACGATGGAGCTGTTGGGATTGTGCAGCATGTCGGTGGAGACTACTGGGTCCTCGGTATAACCCAGGATGCCCTGCAACGCCCCGTTGGCCGCTTCCTTCAATGCCGCGTTCACTTCCTCCGTGGTGGTGTTCTTGGAGGTCATGGCGACCAGATCCACAACAGAAACATTGGGCGTCGGCACGCGCATGGCGTAGCCATCGAGCTTACCCTTGAGCTGCGGCATCACCAGGCCGATGGCCTTGGCGGCGCCAGTCGTGGTCGGAATCATGTTGAGCGCGGCGGCGCGCGCGCGGCGGAGGTCCTTGTGCGGGAAGTCCAGCACCGGCTGATCGTTGGTGTAGCTGTGAATGGTCGTCATCGAGCCTTTCTCGATGCCGAACTTCTCGTGCAGGACTTTCACCACGGGGCCGAGGCAGTTAGTGGTGCACGACGCGTTCGAAATGATGTTGTGCTTGGCGGGATCATAAGCGGCGTCATTGACGCCCAGCACGATGGTGACGTCCTCGTTCTTGGCCGGTGCCGAGATGATGACCTTCTTCACGCTGCCGCGCAGGTGTTTGACGGCATCTTTTGCGTCCGTAAAGCGGCCGGTGGATTCAACAACTACCTGCGCGCCCACGCTGGGCCAGTCGATTTCCGCTGGATCTTTGGTGGCGAATATCCGGATGCGCTTGCCATTGACGACGATGGCATCAGATTCAGCGTGCACGTCTCCCTTGAACTGCCCCAGCGTCGAATCGTACTTGAGCAAGTGCGCCAGTGTGTTGGTATCGGTCAGATCGTTGGCGGCGACGAACTCGATATTGGGATTGTCGAACCCCGCGCGAACAACATTTCTTCCGATACGGCCGAAACCGTTGATTCCGACTTTGATAGACATAATTCCTCTCTGTTGAAAAGTTCTGCGTTTATGCGCTAGTCGTGGCGCAGTTCGCGTTGCGCTTCAGCGGCGATCTCATCGGGACCGCGCTCCAAATCGTTTTGCAGCCGGCGTAGCGCCAAGCCCACCACATCGCGATGGTGAAGACGGGAGCCCAACTGTTCCCGCCCACTCAGTTTGAGCCAAATATCATGCAACAGATCCACATCTTCCGGCCACAGCCGAGGCGGGTGCGGGCCCAGGTTGAAAAAAACGGACGGACGGCCGGGGCTGATGATTTCGAGCGAAAACGGATGGCGCGGGTCCGGCAGCCTTTCCCACGCCTGGCCAATCTGGCGCGCCAGCTCTTCCGAGGGCATGCGCGCGCTGACGCCCGTAACCAGACGCGAGGCGCGCAACCGGTCGGCCGTCGATACCACTGCTTCGAACGGATTGGTGGCCGGTACGGTCAACAACTCCACTTCCTTGCCTTCCTTTTCGGCCAATTGCACCACGTGCGTGAACAATTCCTTTTCGTAGTCGCTAAATAACTGGTTATCGGCGAGATCGTATTCGCCGGCTCCGGTGGTAATGGTACGCACCGTCATGACCACAATGTCGTGGCGCCGCAGATTGGTTTTTTCGAGCACGCGCTTGAGGTGCTCCATGCGCCGGTAATCGCGCACGGCCACCAGCACGCACCCGGGGCGCGAATGCAGGCTCGAGGAATCCACCTGCGCCTGGTGCACCAGATTGAACTGCTCCATGCCCTTGGGTTCGGTCTGGGCGCGCCGCAGATTGATTTTCTCGGAAATAGTGAAGACAACGAACAGCATGAGCGTGAACGCGATGCCATACCTGGTCGCCACCTGCTTGGTAAACAGGTTGGCGATGGCCACGGCTCCCAGGACGAGCGTGGTCAGACCCAGGCCGATGGGAATCTCGTAACGGCCCCAGCGGAGATTCAGCGGCGTCTTATACTCTTGGTCGCTGCGCTGGAAGCGGAGGAAGGTCACGCCCAAAGCCTTCATGAAGAAGCTCCACACCACGCCGAACGCGTAAGCTTCCGCCAGCACCGTCATGTCGCCGCGGCTAAACAGGATCGCGGCCAATTGCAGGATCACGATCATGTTGATCATGTGCGACGTAGTACCGTAACGCTTGTGCGGCTGGCGGAACCAGGGCACCAGGACGCGATCCTCCGCCACGCGGTTCAGCACGCCGTTGGCGCCGATGATGGAGGTGTTCACCGCACCCGCCAGAATCAGTCCGCCAACGATAACGACAAAAATGTGAAAACCCAGCTTGAGCACGTACGGTCCGGCCAGGTTCATGGCCAGGCCGCCGATCAGGTTGTTGATATACATCGGCCGTACGTGGTCGGGAATGATCATCACCGCGAACAGCGAAATCACGCCGGTACACAGCACTGCGTACCAGCAGGTGATGTTGGCGGCGATCTTGAGATTCTTCATCTTGGGCGAGGCGATTTCACGATACACCTGCGCTAGCGTCTCAAAGCCGCTCATCGAAAGCAGCGAATGGCCGAAAGCGATGATGATAACCGCCATCGGAATCTGCATCCAGAAAGTGCCCTGCAGCCACCCCTGCGCAGCTTCGGAAAATATCAGATTGGAGGGCTTCGGCGCCGGCGGCAACTGCCAGCGATCGGAGAGCAGCAGCGTCAGCGGACACCAGATCAGCAGAATGCCCACCATCACGCTGGTGATCTGCATGATGCGCAGGGCCTTGCCGCTGGATTCATGCACGCCCTTGATGTTTTGCCACCAGAAGTACACGGTGATCAATATACCCGCGCCCGCCGCGAACAAATCCACGTTGATGCGGTAACTCTGGTGCAGCAGCTCGCTGATTTCGTTCAGCAGCGCGCCCAGATATTGGCCGGCGCTGACCACGCTGATGGGTCCGGTGAGAATGTAGTCGAAGACGAGCGCGGAGACCGACAGCTTGGCCATGACCGGGCCCATGCTGTCATGGACGACGACGTAAACGCCGCCACGCACGTACATGCTGCAGCTTTCCAGGTACACGCTGCGGACCGCGAAGCTGAACAGCATCACCACCAGCACGAACCAGGGGGCGGCTTTGCCCACCGCTGCTTCCGCCGCGCCGCCCGCGTAGAACATGGACGAAGCCAGATCGCTGAGAACGATCGACGCTCCGCGCCAGAAACTGATGAAGGAGAGCGCCACGGTGGTCGCGACGACGACTTTCGGGTTCGTCACCGCGGCCGTCATGCGGCCATCTTGTGAGGACATCTGTACTTTTCTATTCTAGGCTTTTGTGAGACCCCGCGCAGAGCGAAACTTAGCCGCGCGTTAACGTGAGAAGCGAAACTTCCGGCGGCGCGCCGAACCGCGCGGGAATCCCGATAGTGCCAATACCGCGCGAAACAAAAATCGAAGCGGCGTCCTGCCGGTAGAGCCCGTCCACGTAGGGCGTGTAGAAGCGCGCCATATTCAGATCCGCGCTGAGAATTTCCACGCGCACCTGCCCGCCGTGGGTGTGGCCGGAAATCGTGAGCGGAAATCCCTGGCGGGCGGCCACCGGAAACACATCCGGATTGTGCGAGAGGAGCACATTGAAGGCTCCCGGCTGGAGCATCTTTTCGGCTCCCACCAAATACGGTTCGCGCAGCCTTTGATAATCGACACCGGCCAGATTCAGCGTTGCGTTGGCGAAACGCAGCGGAGCGGCAGTGCCGCGCAAAAAGCGCAGGCCGCGGCGTGCCCCTTCGGTTTCGCTGTAATCCTGGGCGCCCGCGTACTGCTCATGGTTCCCTAAACAGCCAAAGATGCCCGCTTCGGCGCGAAGGGCCGCCAGAGCGTCCAGGCAGGCATCCAGAGGGTCGCCGCGGTTGGTGATGAGATCGCCCGTAACCAGCGCCACATGGGCGCGGGTTTCGTTGGCCATGGCCACGGCGTGTTCCAGGTCCCGGCGGCTGAGGAAGGGACCCATATGAATATCGGTTAACTGCACCAGCCGCACGCCGTCAAGACCGGCAGGAAGGTTGGGGATTTCTAGCTTGTGCTCGCGAAGCTCGACCCGGTTGCGCTGGATGAACATCGCCCCGAGTACGGCGGGCGGGGCGACAAACGCCGCCGCGTGGGCGGTCCGCAGGAAGTGGCGGCGGGTGACGCTATGCGGCGAGGCGCCCCGCTTCGCGAGCCGTCGGACGATGGCGAAGCCCAAAAGCCAGCCGACCGATACCAACATCCAGGCCATGATGAAACCGCGCGTCCATGCGCGCCAGTCACCCGCGGGGACGTAGCGGAGCACGCGCTCAAATCGCAGAAGGAAACCGAACACGAGAACCAAGATGGAGGCCCCCAAAGCCGCCGTGATAGCGGCGCGGACCCGGCCGCGCATGCGGTCCGGGTAGCGCGCTACGTGCCGCCAGCCCCACCACGCGCTGACCAACTGGCCGGCCAAAGCGGCGATCATAACGACTAGGTCCGGAAGAGCACGGATGACGCGAGGACTCACTGCTTCCATTTTAGCGTGCGGATCGCGGGTTATCGCTTACAATCAAGAAATGTCTCTGGTAGTAGCTGGGTCAGTAGCTTATGACGGCGTGGAAACCCCTCACGGACGCGTGGAGCGCATGCTGGGCGGTGCCGCCACATACATTTCTCTGGCCGCGAGTTATTTCACGCAAGTGCGCATCGTGGCCGTGGTGGGCGACGATTTCGCGCAGGACGACGCGGATCTGCTGGCCGGCCGCAACATCGACCTGGAAGGCCTGGAACGCGTGCCCGGGAAGACGTTCTTCTGGGAGGGCAAGTATACCGACGACATGAACGACCGCGTCACGCTGCGAACCGATCTCAACGTATTTGCGGATTTCCAGCCCAAGCTGCCAGAGAGCTACCAGAACGCGCGCTATCTGCTGCTCGGCAATATCCAACCGAGCTTGCAGCGCACCGTGCTGGATCAGATGAAGCATCTGCGCCTGGTTGGCGGCGACACCATGAACTTCTGGATCAGCGACTTTCGCGGCGAACTTCTGAAGACCATCAAGCGCTGGGACTTCCTGCTGATCAACGACCATGAAGCCCGCCTGCTTTCCGGCGAAAACAACCTGCGCAAGGCGGCCAACAAGATTCTGGAGATGGGTCCGCACACGGTGGTGATTAAACGCGGCGAGTACGGCGCGATGCTGTTCCGGCACGACGCGTATTTCATCGTGCCCGGCTACCTGCTGGAGAACATATTCGATCCGACCGGCGCTGGCGATTGCTTCGCGGGCGGCTTCATCGGCTACCTGGCCGAACACGGCTTCAGCCTGGAAGGCGATCACATCAGCCGCGGGATGCTGAGCCGCGCGGTGATTTACGGATCCGTAATGGGCAGCTTCTGCTGCGAGCGCTTTGGCGTGGACCGTTTCCGCACGCTCACGCGCGAAGAGATTGATGCCCGCTTCGAAGAGTTCCGCAAGTTCACCTCGTTCTAACGCGGTTGCACTGCCGGGAGTGGTAGTGCTGCTGACCGCCATCAGCGCGGCGGCGGCCGGCTGGTGTTTTTCGCGCGGCTATACCCTCTATTACGGCGACGCCGAGGCGCACCTGAACATCGCGCGGCGCGTCCTGGATTCACGAACACCTGGCGGGGAACAATTCGGGACGGTGTGGCTGCCGTTGCCTCACGTGCTGATGCTTCCCTTGGCCATACGCGACAGCTTGTGGCGAAGTGGGCTTGCGGGCGTGTTCCCTTCGGCGCTTTGTTTTGTGCTGGCCGGGGCGTTTCTATTTGCCGCCGCGCGGCGTCTGTATGCGTCCACCGCTGCCGGTGTCACAGCGGCACTGCTCTTCGCGCTGAATCCGAACATGCTATACCTGCAAGGCACTCCAATGACGGAGGCCGTGTTCGCCGCCGCACTCGCCGCATTGTTGTGGGCCACGATCTGGTATCGCGATTCCCAGTCACTGGCTGCGCTCGCGCTGGCGGCAGCGGCCTCCAATGCAGCTTCGTTGACGCGCTATGAAGGCTGGTTCCTGATTCCGTTCGTGGCACTCTACGTTCTCTGGATTCGTAGATCGCACGGCGCGATCTTCGCGGCGCTGGCGGCATTCGGACCGCTGGCCTGGCTGGCGCATAATCAGTACTATTATTCGAACGCTCTGGAGTTCTACAACGGCGAGTATTCGGCGGCGGCAATCTACGGGCGGCAACTGGCGCAGGGGGTGACCCGCTATCCCGGCGATCACGACTGGCGGACCGCGATCCACTACTATTTCGCGGCGATGAAGCTGGCTGTGGGTGCGCCGCTGCTGATGTTGGGGGCGCTCGGCGCCGCTGTGGCGATTGCCAAGAAAGCCTGGTGGCCGGTGTTGTTGCTGGCCCTGCCTCCCCTCTTTTACGTGTGGAGCATTCATTCTTCCGGCACTCCGCTCTATGTGCCAGGACTGTGGCCCCATCAGTGGTACAACACGCGCTATGCGCTGGCGTGTCTGCCGCTGTGCGCGCTGGCGGCAGCTTCGTTGGTGGCAATTCCGGGAGGAAAGTGGCGGGTGGGCGCCGCGGCCGTATTGATAGCCTTCATCGCGGGCGCCAGTGTATTGGCTGGAGATCCCGTGACGTGGAAGGAATCCGAGGTAAATTCGACGGCCCGTCGCGCCTGGACGCAGCAAGCTGGCGATTACTTGGCTGCCCATTACCGTATAGGGGATGGCATCTTCTATTCTTTTGGCGACCTGACGGGTGCGGTCCGCGCCGCGGGAATCCCTCTGCGGGAAGGGCTGCAGCAGGGAAATCACCCAGCCTGGGACGCGGCAACGCTGCGTCCGGAATTGTTCTTGCATGAAGAATGGGCGATCGCCTTGGCGGGCGACGCCACCGCCGCAACTCTCCTGAGAGCCGCGCGGAGCGGCCCGCACTATGAACTAAAGAAGCAGATTATCGTAGAAGGAGCGCCGGTGATCGAGATCTACCAGCGGCGGAGACCTGGATCGCAATGAAAATCCCATTCACAAAGGCGCACGGCGCGCGCAACAACTTTCTCCTTACCTGGCGGGATCAACTTCCTTCTAGCCTGACCGAATTTGCCGATGTTGCCGTGGCCATCTGCGAGCGGTACACCGGCGTGGGCGCCGATGGCTGGCTGCTGGTGTCTCCGGGTGATGGCGAGACCCAGGCGGCCATCGAGTTGTGGAATTCAGACGGAAGCCGAAGCGAGATCTCCGGCAACGGGACGCGCTGCGCCGCGGCGCTTCTGGTGGACAGCGGTTTGGCCTCCGATGACGTGCGGATCACCACCGGGGCTGGGCCAAAGCATTTGCGGCTTCTATCCCGCAGTGGCCGGAGTTTTTCCTTTGAGATGAACATGGGTGCGGCACGCGTGGAAGAATTGCGGGCCAGCATCGAAGACCGCGACTGCGTCATTCTGAATGTGGGGAACCCGCAGTGCGCGTTCTTTGTGGAGCACTTTGATTTTGAGTGGCAAGCGCTGGGAGCGCGCGTCGAACGCCATCCCCGCTTCCCCAAGCGGACCAATGTTTCTTTCGTGAAGGTGACAGACCGGCATACTCTCGACGTGCGCTTTTTCGAGCGCGGCGCGGGTGAGACCATGAGCTCCGGCACGGGATCCACGGGAGCGGCAGCGGCGGCCCTGGCAAGAGGGTTCGTGGAAAGCCCGGTAAGGGTATTGACTCCCGCGGGACCCTTGGATTTGCGTTGGGAAAACGAAGCCATCCTGCTGGCAGGCCCGGCGGAGCTGGTCGCCAATGGAGAGTATTTCTGGAAGGGGAACGAGAGCGCGTGAGTCCATTCGAACAGCTTGAAAGAAAGATCCAGTCCAAGCAGGCGCGCGCGGGCATCGTCGGCTTGGGCTATGTGGGGCTGCCGCTGGCGGTGGAATTCGCTCAGGCGGGATTTTCCGTTACCGGGATCGATATCGACGAGGACAAAATGGCGGCGATTCATCGCGGCGAGTCCTACATCCAGGATGTACCCACCTCCGTCTTGGCGCCTCTGGTAAAGGCCGGCAAGATTACGGCGACGGCGGACTTCGCGGCCGTCGCGGATTTGGACACCATTAACATTTGCGTGCCCACGCCGCTGCGCAAGACCAAAGATCCGGACATGAGCTACATTGTCAGTTCCTGCCAGGAAATCGCGAAATATTTTCATCCCGGGATGTTGATCATCCTGGAATCGACCACCTACCCCGGCACCACCAATGAACTGATGCTGCCCATGTTCGAAAAGACGGGCCTCAAGGTGGGCGAAGACTTCTTTATGTGCTTCTCGCCGGAGCGCGTCGATCCCGGCAACGCAACTTACCAGACCAGGAACATCCCCAAGGTGGTGGGCGGCATCACACCCGCCTGCACCCAAATGGGCGCTGCATTTTATGGGCAGGCCCTGGAGACGGTGATTCCGGTGAGTTCCACGCGCGTGGCGGAGATGGTCAAGCTGCTCGAAAACACGTTCCGAATGATCAATATCGGCCTGGTGAACGAGATGGCGATGCTGTGCGACCGCATGGGCATCAACGTGTGGGAAGTGATCGACGCGGCGGCCACCAAGCCGTTCGGCTTCATGCCGTTTTATCCGGGACCGGGGCTGGGCGGTCACTGCATTCCGATCGATCCGTTTTATCTATCCTGGAAGACGAAGCAGGCGGGCATTGAGGCGCGCTTCATCGAGCTGGCTGGTTACATCAACGGCAACATGCCGCACTTCGTGGTCGATAAGATTCAGAACGCGCTCAACGATCACGCCAAGGCGTTAAAAGGCTCGCATGTTCACGTACTGGGAGCGGCCTACAAGCGGGAAATCGACGATGTGCGGGAGTCGCCGGCCCTCGACATCATTCATTTGCTCGACAAGCGCGGTGCGAAAGTCACCTATAGCGATCCTTACGTACCGCGGCTCCGCGCCGACGGGGTGGTTCCGGAGATGTCTTCACTGGATCCCGCGACGGCATCGGCCGAGGCCGATTGCGTGGTCATTGTGACCGACCACAAGAGTTTCGACTACGCACGAATTCTGGAGAGCGCGAAGCTGATCGTCGATACACGCAATGCGCTGAAGGGCTATCCGTCCGAAAAAATCGTGCGGTTGTAACGGACCCTTATTTCTTCGCGGCGGCAAGGATCTGATCAGCCGCCCCCTTCAGATTGTGCTGCCGCGCCATCGCTGCCGCCTGCCCCGCGAGGGCAATCGCTTTCTGGTTATCGCCGCGAACCCGGGCATTTTCGAATTGTTCGATCAGGCTGAGGTGTTCTTCGGGCTTCCCGGCGAACCACTGCACCTCTTTAGCGACAGCCGCCGCGTCACCCTGAATATACGCCAGACGCAACAGGTTGCGATGCACGTTGGGGTCCACTGATGTTTTCGCCGCCTCGTGCGCTTCCGCGAACCGGTTAAGCCGCATGTACGCGGCGATCAGGGGGGCCGTGTAGGCGGGATTCTCCACGGCGGCTTGGTATTCGCGCAAGGCCTGCTCGTTCTGGCCTAGACTCTCGTACGTGCTTCCCAATATGTAATGGGCCGCGTCTGATCGCGGATAACTGCGTGCGAGAAGCTGCGCGGCGGCCAGCGCTTTGCTCAAATCGCGAGTCACGTCGCGCTCGTATAGGGCATGGATCTGAAGGCGCTCGTACTCACTGGCGCGGTCGATCAATGCGAAAGCCTTCTTGAGGGATTCCGTGGCCCGGTTGCCGTCACCCAAGTTACTGTAGGCGAAATACAGCGACAGGTGCGCATTCACGAAGTTCGGATCCAGCTCAACGGCCCGCTCGAAGAAAGATACCGAAGCCAGCTCCGAACCCAGGCTGCGCCGCTCCACGCCGAACGAATATGCCTGCATCGCGGCAAGCGATGCCGTCGCGGACTGTTCGAGCGGCCGGTCCCATTTCTCCAATGAAGAGCGCGGCTCGCCGAGCACGGCTCGCATCCCGCTGGCTGCATTTGAAATCGCGCCAAGCACCTTGTCGCGGTTACTCTCGACGCGCACCTGCTGGCGCGCGAGCGTGGCTCCGGTCCGGCAACTGATCACCTGAACGGTGACCTCAAAAGCATTGCCCAGATCCGCGATGGATCCGCCGAGCATGGCCCTTTGGCCTTCGCGCTGGCAGATGTCATGGGCGACAGCGGCGGTGATCCGGGAATCCAGTGGCCGCGCCATGCGTGCCAGGTGCTGGCGCACTTTCCCGTCGTCCATGACCTTGAGGAAAGGTGATTGCTGAAGCTGCATCGTCAGCGCGGTGCGCAGAACCTTGTCGAAGATGGGGTCGCGCGTGGTGTTGGTGAAATCCGCCATCACCAGAACATCTTTATCGGTGAAGCGCTGGCGGGAGGGGAACTCCATCATGAGCAGCACCAAACCGAGGGCCAGCGTTACGACAGCGATGGAAATAAAGACGTACTCAAGCCGGATACTCCGTCCCTTCTGCAATTTGGCGAGTGCCTGGCGCAATTCCGAGACGGACTGGTAGCGCGCGGTGGGGTCCGGATGGAGACACTTCGTGATGAAACTTTCCAGCGCCGGCGGTTCCACCCGCCGCCGCGCCACCGTGACTGGGCGCCCCGTCAGCATTTCATACAGCGCGCAACCGAAATTGTATATGTCCGCGCTAGCGCCACCGGGCTGATCCTCTTTGAGGGCGTCAGCCATCCGCGCGGCATAACGTAAAGCTTCCGCGCGCGGTAGCGGACCTTTGGGCGGTGCACCTTCCATCACTGGACCATGCGGCGGATCATGCCGCCCGCGGGAATGCCGGAATTACTTGCCAAAGTAGGCTTGATCGAACGTAATCGTGGTCTTGCCCTTAATGGCTTCGATCTGTTTCTGCGCCAGCTCCGGCCCGATCTTCTGCTCGATTTCGGCTTTCACGTCGTCCATGGACTTGCTGTCGTGCTTCTGCACCTGAATGACGTGGTAGCCAAATTGGGTTTTCACGGGTTCGCTCACTTCGTTCACGGCGAGCTTGAAGGCGGCCTCTTCAAACTGCGGCACCATGCGGCCGCGGGTGAATTCGCCGAGCGAGCCGCCGTTGGCGCCGGAACCGGTGTCATCGGACTCGGCTTTAGCCAGGTCGGCAAAGTTTCCGCCGGCGGTTATCTTCGCGCGCAGATCTTTGGCTTTGGCTAGCGCTTCCTCGTCCGTAAGTTCCTTTTGCCCTTGTTTCGCGGGCACGGGCGAGCCGGTCATGCGAATCAGAATGTGACGCGCCGTTACCAACTCGTATTCGTTCTTGTGGGCATCGTAATAGACCTTGAGATCCGCCGCCCCCGGTTTGATTTCCTTGGCGATCTTTTGGTAGAGCAAGCTGGCAATGAGCTGGTCGGTACGCATCGCGAGCTGCGCTTTGGCTTCATCCGACTGGTCGATCTTCTCGCGGCGCGCTTCCTGCGCCAGGGCCTTCAACTCCGCCAGTTGCTCCGCCAGTTGACGCCGGGCCTCAGGCGCGCGTGCCGTGGCTCTCCGCTCAGGAGGCATCTGCGCCATGATCTGTTCCATGATCTGCTCAAACTGGGTCTTAGTGAGTTTTTCGGCGCCAACGGTAAGCACGACGGGGTCGGCATCCTCTGGCTTGGGGGGCGCTGCCTGTCCCCATGCGAGCAAGGAAGCCACTAAGAGACCGGGCAAGAGTAGGGAAGTTCTCATAAGAATCAGGATAGCAGGGGCTACAATAACAAGCGATGGACCTCATTTCCTATCATGTCGAGGCGGGAATTGCACGAATTATTTTGAACCGTCCGGAGAAGCGCAATGCCTTGAACACGGAAATGATCGCGGGCCTGCGCGACGCCTTGCGGCTCTCCGCTGACGACGCCGCTGTGCGCGTGGTTGTGATCGGCGGCGCCGGCGGAGACTTCTGTGCCGGTATGGACTTGCTCGCACTCGACCGGGGCAACGATGCCAGCGCGCTGGATCACCTCGCAACCGCGCGCCAGTTGGCCGAAGGGCTGCTGGCCATCCGCAAGCATCCGCATCCGGTAGTGGCTGCGGTAACAGGCCGCGCGTTGGGCGGTGGGGCCGGAATCGCGTCGGCGTGCGATTTGGTTCTGGCGGCGCAATCGGCTTGGTTTGGCTACCCGGAGGTGAAGATTGGTTTCGTGCCCGCCATGGTGGCCGCGCTGCTGCGCCGCTCCGTGAGCGAAAAGCGCATGTTCGAGCTGCTGGCCAGCGGAGAGAGCGTTCCCGCCGATGAGGCGCAGGCGATCGGGCTGGTCAATCACGTGTTCTCCGATGCGAACTTTGAAGCCGCCGTGGATACTTATGTGCGGGGTCTCGCCGAAAAATCGTCGACGGCCCTAACGTTGATGAAGAGTTTGCTGTATCAGACGGACGGTATGACGCTCGAAAAGGCCATCGAGGCAGGCGCGCAGGTGAACGCGCTCTCCCGCACCACGGAGGACGCCAAGAAGGGCTTCGCGGGATTCGCAAAAAAGAGTTAACGAAAAAGAGTTAACGAAGACGAGCTAACGCGACTCCCAGAACCGCCAGCTCGTCTTGAAGTCGCGGATCAGCGGCTGCTTGATCAGGCTGGCGCGGATGAGTTCCACGGGAATCGAGTTTTGCTCCAGGATCGCGTCGTGAAAAGCACGGTCGGTCATCTTGCCGGATTCGACCAATTCTTTGTGCAGGGCTTTGAACTGTAGCGCCCCCAGCATATACGCCGACTGATAGATCGGCGGATACGAGCCATCGAACGAGCGCCGGACTTCCGCGGTGGCGTTGTCACGTTCGAAGCCCACGCGGTTTACCAGAAAGTCGATAGACTCCTGCTCCGACATTTTGCCGAGGTGGAAGCTCAGCGAAAAGATGATGCGCGCGGCCCGGTGCATGTGCCAGAACAACATGCCGATGCGGTCCTCCGGCGTTTTCGCGAATCCCTGGTCCCACAACAGAAGTTCCCAGTAGAAGGCGTTGCCCTCGGTCCAGAAAGGCGTGGCGAACGGCCGCCGGTAGGCGCGGGAACGCGCCGCCATGAAAAATTGCAGATGGTGGCCGGGAATCAACTCATGCAGCACCGTAGCCCGCGCGAAGTGGACGTTGTTGCCGCGCATGCTCATCAGCTTCTGCTCCTGCGTCATTGTGTTCGTGGGAAATGCCAGCTCAATGATGTAGCCGCCCAGGAAAAACGGCGCGCTACGCTGCTGCTCCGGCGTCAGCATCTCCTGCCACCAATCCTCACGGGCCAGAGCGGGTACGGTAACAAGGTCGCGCTGTGTGACGTAATCGACGGCTTCCCGCGCCAGGCGCCGGACCAGGTCCGGCTGCTTACCGGGCTCAACAAAATCATTCTTCACTTTTTCCAGCGCCGCGTGCCAGTTGTCGCCCAAACCCATGTCGCGGGAAGCCCGGATCATTTCCTGTTCGCACCAGGCAAGTTCCTTGCGCGCAAGCTCAATCAGTTCTTCCGGTGCGTAGGGGATCAAGTTGTAATTGAGGTCGCTGATCAGAGCATCGCGACCGGCGGGACTGCCCACCACTGTGCTGTTTTCCAGAGGCTGAATGGCCTTGGCAAAAGCTTCTAATCCAGCGTCCACGCGCTTATAGGGATCGGCCATCCACCACGTGAAGTTGGGATCGTAGCCGTTGTAGAACTCAAACCAACCTTTGATAATACGACGGAATTCATGGAGCCGTTCCGCCGCACGGCTCGCCAGCAAGGTTTTCGGTTTTGCGACGCCCTCAGCGGCTTTGCGGCCGTCTTCGATCGGCTTGAGCATGGCCGCGACGGAATCGGCGGTTTTTCGGGGATCGACGGTGTCCATGCGTTTGCGGGCTTCTTCGAGATCTATGATTGTCTTGCCGAACGGCAGCAGTTGCTCGATATCCCGATCGCGGGCGGCATCGAGTCGAATCTGGCGGCGCTGCCGGTCGAGCAGATTCCGGAACAAGATATAGTCGACCCGCCCGTCGTGGCTCAAGATGTCAAAGTTTATTTTGTT
The DNA here is from genome assembly GCA_945861625.1 of Candidatus Sulfopaludibacter sp. SbA3. Lineage (GTDB taxonomy): Bacteria > Acidobacteriota > Terriglobia > Bryobacterales > Bryobacteraceae > Palsa-187. Next base: position 22,959 of record CAMAVI010000007.1, on the reverse strand, counting down.
GAGCGCATCTTGCTGCTCGGCGTAGAAACGGTCGAAGCGGGCACGCCGCGTTTCACTGAAGCGGATGGAGTAGACACGGTTGAGGGAATCGCGATCGGCGGAATAGCGCTCGATCAAGGGGCGCAGTTCGCTGGCGGCGTTTGACGAAATCGCTGGCGCGGGCGCCGGCGCTTGCGCAGCCAGCCAACTCGCCATCAGGAGGGCTGCCGCGAGGGCTTTCATCACCTCTGTCTTAACACGGAAATAATGTCGTCCGCTGTGATCACGCCGGCCAGCCTGTGGTCGTGACCCGTGACGGGCAGCGCCAACAAGTTGTATTTGTCGAACAGTTCCGTGACCCGATCCTGGCGCTCGCTGACCGGCACCTGAATGAGGGTTTCGGCGGACAGATCCAAGAGTCGCGCGCCGCCTTCATGCAGAAACAGCCGCGCCAGAGGCACGGTGGCGACCAGGCGTTCGTGTTCGTCGATCAGGAACAGCGTATTCAGCGTCTCCAGCAAATCTTCGTTCTCTTTCAGCGCCACCAGAGCGTCGCCGACCGTCGCGTCGGCCCGCAGCGCGACGTACTCGGTATTCATTAGACCGCCCGCCGTGTCCTCGGCGAATTCCATGAGCTCCTCGACCTCGTGCTTGGGGTCGTGCTCCATCTCTTCGAGAATTTCATCGCTGGTGTCTTCTTCAAGTTCGGCGAGAACGTCAGCGGCTTCATCGGGAGCCATTTCCTCAACAATGTCGGCCGCCGTTTCCGTTTCCAGCGATTCGAGAATGCTGGCCTGGATTTCCAGGTCGACTTCGGAGAGCGCTTCGGCCGCGACTTCGCTATCGATATTTTCGAAAATCGCCTCGCGATCTTCGGGGCCCAGTGCTTCGACAATATCGGCGAGGTCGGCCGGGTGCATATTCTCCAGCAGCCGGTTGGAAATATTCAGGCGCAGGCGGCGCTGCGGGTCAGGTTCGAGAATATTGCAAAATTCCCAGCGGATGGAATGCGGAGGAATGCGCACCTGCATCCGGCGAATCCAGCGGGGAGGAATAATGCCGCGGAACAGGCGCCGGAAAATACTGCGGATCCCGATATCCACTTCGAGCACCCACAGAATCTGCGCGTCGTTTTCTTCGCGTAGCTCAAAGGTAACGTCATTGACGCGCACCACCTTGCGGCCCTGCGCATCGACAATCTGCTGATCGAGAAGATCGCGGGCCAGCCGCAGCATGTACTCGTCGGAGTGATACGGCGTGAGATTTTCGTCGCGCAAGTGAATTCCGTCGAGCGAAATGGTCTTGACCTGATCGAAGCGGATGGTCAGCAGCGTGCCATCGCCGCTCAGCAGAAAGCGGTCTACGCGGACGGGATCCACCAGCGGAACAATGGCGGCGTCTTTGACCACACCGAGCTTGCGCCCCTTAAGGTCATAGACCTTGAGGCCGAAGAGCTCGGTAAGGTACAGAAATTCTTCCGCCATCGATTGCCCGGTTCCATAAAGCGCGCACGCATAACGGGGCCATGGCCCGCACTTCTACTATGCCGGATCGCCCGCAAAGGGCGCAAGATGGTTCTTGCAGTTACAGATGGAGCTGGCTGATGGTGATAGCGCCCGCAAAACACAGATCGACATCGCGGCCAGGTGTACGCGGGCGCGCGACGTAGGAGCCGCCAAAACGGAGTTGGGAGCCCTCGCGGTGAAAACGCACGTCGAGCGGTTCGTTGTCCGGCTCACAAACGGTTACGGGTACCTCTTCGCCGCGGTTTTCGGTATGGGGCAGATTCACATTCCAATAGCCTTTGGCCCGGCACCCTTGCGCGAACAACTGGCTAAGGATGGGACGCGCGAGATCGCAAGAACGGGTCCAGTCCAGCGGCAGGGCGCGTTTGATGTACTGCGAGATGGCAATGGAGGGCTTGCCCAGGTAAGCGGCTTCGCGCGCGGCCGCGACCGTTGCCGACGTATACAAGTCGGCGCCCAGGTTGCCGCCATGATTGATGCCCGACAAAACCCAATCGATGTCCTCGAAGACGGAAGTCAAAGCAACGCGTACGCAGTCGGCGGGCGTGCCGGAGAGAGTGAACTCGCGCGGTGCGGTTTCGATCAGCGTCAATGGCTCATGCGTGGTCACGCGGTGGCCCGCGTAGGAATGCGGCTCGCGCGGGGCCAGCACGTAAACCTCGCCGAACTCCGCCGCCAGGCTCTTGAGTGCGGCGAGACCGGCGGCATCCCATCCATCGTCATTGGTTACCAGAATCTTGGTCACGGCAGTTGGTCAGGGAATAAGGCCAAGCTACGCGGAGGCGCTGCGCGTAACCGGCGAACCGGCGGGAACGGTAATCGTGAATTCCGCGCCGCCCGTTTCGCGATTGGCCGCCCGCACGGTACCATCCTCGCTGGTCACGATCGAATTCACGATATGCAGTCCCAGGCCGCCGCCGATTTTGGTCGAGCCATTGGGCTGGAAGATGCGGGGCAACAGGTCCGGCGCGATTCCGCGGCCGTCGTCGGCCACCACGATCTCGAATTCACGATCCGTGCGCCGCGCCCGCACGGAAATGGTTCCGCCCCGCGGCATGGCGTGGACCGAGTTCAAAAACAGATTGAGCAGTACACGTTCCCAACCCCAAGGGTGGCGCAGCACGATGCCCGGCTCTATATCGCAGGTAAAGCCGACCTGGGGACCGTGGTGCAAAGCGACCGAATCCTGCACGAAGGTGACGGCTTTTTCGAGAATAGTCTCCAGCGGCGCGGGGACGTGATTCGCCGTCTGCATGCTGAGGGTGATGTCCTTGCCGCGCTCAATGCTGCGAAAAATCGCGGCGGATAGAGGCTCCCAACCGGGATCTTCGGAGAGCAGATCGGCGGCTTCCATCAAGGTCTGAAAAATATTATTCAGATCGTGAATCAAGCACTGCGTGGTAAGGTCAGGCAGGGCAAGATCGGCTAGCGTAAGATCAGAAGTCGTTTCCATCTAGTGGGCGATCTCCCGCAGTGTACTAAAAAATTCGGGGAAGGAAACCCCTGCCGATTCGGCTCCTGCGATGGTGCAGGGACCGTCTGCCGCCAGGGCAGCCACGGCAAACGCCATGGCGATGCGGTGATCGCCTTCCGAATCCACTTGGGCGGCGTGAAACTTCTGTCCTCCCGGGATGCGGAAGCCGTCCGGCGAAGATTCGATCTCGACGCCCATACGCTTCAAATTCGATTCGATGGTCGCGATGCGGTCGGTCTCTTTGACGCGCAGCTCGCCGGCGTCACGCACGATCAATCCGCCCGAACTAGCGGCTCCCAGCACGGCCAGCGCGGGGATCTCATCAATCAGACCGGCGGTGAGCGCGCCTTCAATCACTCCGCCGGTAATCTTCGATGCGCGAATGCGCAGGCTGCCGATCAACTCGCCGCCGCTCTGCTTCACGTCGATCACTTTGATCGACGCGCCGATCGACGTCAGAAAATCGAGCAGCGCGGAACGCGTGGGATTCAGACCCACGTTGTGAATCACCAGATTGGATTCCGGCATCAGCAACGCGGCCACCAGAAAGAATGCCGCCGAGGACAGATCGCCGGGAACCACCAGTTCGCGGCCGGTGAGCTTGGCGCCCTCCTTCAATGTAATTACACGTTGATGGACGTCAATCTCGGCGCCGAACTCGCGCAGCGCGATTTCCGTGTGATCGCGCGTCTGAATCGACTCGCGGACAACGGTATTTCCTTTCGCAAACAGCCCGGCAAATAAAACGCAGCTCTTCACCTGCGCGCTGGCCACCGGAAGCGTGTAGTCGATGCCGTGTAGCGCGCCTCCGCGAATGGTGAGCGGTGGGAAGGTGCCCTTGCGGCCTTCGCTGCTGGTTCCTTCCACCTGCGCGCCCATTTCGGTCAGCGGCCCGATGATACGGTCCATGGGACGGCGCGCCAGCGATTCGTCGCCGGCGATGCGGCTGGTGAACGGCTGCCCCGCCAGAATCCCCGAGAGCATCCGGATGGTCGAGCCGGAATTGCCGGCGTCCAGTTGCCCGGAGGGCTCGTTGAGCTTGCCGCCATGGATGACGACTTTGCCGTCCACGCGCTCGACCTTCGCGCCCAGCGCCGCCATGCAGCCCAGCGTCGACTGGCAATCGGCGCCCGTCGAATAATTGTGAATGGTGGTAACGCCTTCGGCAATGCCTCCCAGCATTCCGTAACGGTGGGAAATCGACTTGTCGCCAGGAAGGGTAATGGTCCCGTCGATGGACTTGGCGGGGAAAACAGTTTCTTGCATGGAATCTTTCAGTGTAACGGTTCCCCGGGAAATCCCCGCAAGCGGGTACGGATTGTACTATTGCAGCATCTCGCGCACCGCGCGAGAGCGGTGGCTGTCCAGACCAAGAATAGCCGTGGCTGGGCGGGCGGGAGGACCGTCATTTGCGGTTCCCCGGCGCTGGTGAGTCCAGACTGCTGTCCAGCGAATCCCTTCGTATATACGCCAGTAGAGATTTCCGCGCAGCAGGTCATTGCGCAGGCTAAGGATCTCGCGCCGGGCAAAGCGCTGAATGCCGCGGCCATGACGCGGAAGTATAGGACCATCGTCACGGCTCAAATACGAGGGCGGGTTGCATTCCCGCAATTCCACGATGGCAAGCCGCGTGTCGGTTTTCATGGGATCGCCGGTTGCGTTCCGCGCGACGGTTGGCACATCCGGGCGTTCGTAGGATTCCAGCAGGGCTGCGCACGAAGTGAACACCAAGTCGTTCACGACCTTTTCCCGCTCTTCGTCGATGTTCTCATCGATCTTGTGGGTGATTGAATGGCCGGGCCGCCAGTAGGCGAAGTCGATGTCGCGGGTGGCCGCTGCGATCCAAGTCTCCCGGCCATACCAGGTTTCCGGCTGCTTCCATATTCTGAGGTGGTGGCGCTTGGACACGTCATTGAAGCCTTTCTGCCAGGCCATATCAGGCGCGAAGCCTTCCACCGCCAGCAGGGACATGCCCGCGTTAGCGTGTCCGTGACCTTCGGCGACGGCGCGGATCCTGCGGATATTAGTTCGCATGCCTGGAGAATCCGGCTGGGTCCATCCGGCGGCTTCGAAAGCAACAGTCAACTGTTCCCGCGAGCCAATAAACAAGAGGTTGGTCAGGTCCGATGGGCGATTCCGGTCCGGGCGGCCGGGGCTCAGCGTATGGGTTCTCATGGGCATAGCCGCGGCTATCTCCGCCAGGCGGGCGCGTTCGTCGCCGGATGCAGGTTGGCCGCCGGATACAGGTGAGCTACTCTGGGTTTGCACGGCCGGCACGGCCGCAAGGGGAGCCAATAGAGGTTGCGTCAACGCCAGCGTGAGTTCCACCCCAGCCGGGTAAAACAACTCGGGCTCGGGCACCTGTAACAACAGCGTCTTGATGGCCCAGGAAGCTGCTGCAAGTTGCGGCTGCCACTGGAGCGCAGTTCGGATGTAGCCGCCCGTGCGATAGGAAAGTGTGCCGGTGGGCCGCGCGCCGCGAATGCTGCCGTCAGAGGCTACTTGTTCGCGGCCGGTATCGACTTCGAGTACGCGGCACGAAATCGAAAAACGGTCACCATTCGGCAAGGTCACACTGGTGAACTCGAGATCGAAGGCTGCGTTTTCGTGTCTAAGTCCCAACCCCACACGTTGCACGGACTTGACCGTACCGGAAACCACGCTGCCCCGAGGGAGTATGATTTGCTCGCTCAACGAGGGCGCCACGGTAAAGCCGAAGGTGACCGGTGCAATCAGTACGGCGGAGACGGGGTCTCCCGCCCGGCTGGCATAAGAGCTGACGGCGGTCGTAAGCCGGATATGGAGTTGCGCGCCCGGCGGCGCCTGCCGCGGCGAGATGAGACTCAAAGCCAGCAACGCATAGGCGAAGCTCATGAAGGTCGTCTTAGTATAGACGAAGGTCAGACCGCGCTCATCGCGGATTGGTTCCGCACCTAAATCTTACGACTGCGGTTTTGCATGAAACAAGTTGGGACCTGAATCGCCGGGCTCGGGGCTAACAATATCGAGATTCACAACAATCGGCTCCTGGCCGCTGCGGACGATCACTGCTTCCACCGGTTCGTCAGGGCGCGCGTTCATCTCCTGGTGCGGCACGTAAGGCGGCACATAAATGAAATCGCCGGGGCCGGCTTCTTCCACGTACTCCAGATGATCACCCCAGCGGAAGCGGGCGCGCCCGCGGACGATGTAGAGAACGGTCTCGAGCTCACCGTGGTGATGGGCGGCGGTTCGCACCGAGGGCTCGACCACCACCGTGCCCGCCCATAACTTACTCGCTCCCGTACGCGCGTGGGTGATGGCCGCGGCCCGCGACATCCCGGGGGTCTGCGGCGTGTTGGTATCCAACTCACCCGCCCGCACGACGCGGATTCCGTGTGCTTTCCAATCGGGTGTTGCCGGATCAGCCATATCTGCGTATTTTAGCTTAGGCCAAGGGCATAACCCTAAATATTTCCTAAGGTTTTACCGATACTACCTTCAGGAAAAGGTGTAAGGCCGCATAGGGCATGGCTGAAATCGAAGAAGCATCGAAAGGACTTAGCGCGACAAGCGCGGAGTTGCGCCTCCCCCATTGGGACAATGCTTTCGAAGAGCCCAGCCAGGCCGCCACCATCCTGATCGTCGACGCCCTGGAGATCAACCGGCGCGTGTTCAAGGCCATGTTGAAAACCGAAGAGTACCGCATCTTGGAAGCCAGGCGGCCCGCGGAGGCAATGGACATCCTGGAGAAGGACAGTGTGGATCTCGTGGTCGTCGATCTGGTAATGCCAGGGATGAGTGGACCCGATTTCTGCCGTGCTCTGAAAGCGGACCGCCGCACCCACCTGATCCCCATCCTGATGACCACGGGCGTGCAGGGTGCGGAAAACGAGATCACGGGGATTGATTCCGGCGCCGATGACTTTCTGCTGAAGCCCCTGAAGCCGGCGCTGGTGCGCACGCGCGTCCGCAGAATGCTGCGCAACAAGGCGCTCACCGATTCGTTGGATGAAGCCGAAACCATTTTGTTTGCGCTGGCTAAGTCTGTGGAAGCGCGCGATAACTATACCGGGCTCCACTGCGAGCGGCTGGCCGCCTACAGCATCCGTCTGGGCCAGGCGTTGGGCGTGTCCAAAGCCGATCAACTGGCTCTGTATCGCGGCGGCTATCTCCACGACATCGGTAAAGTCAGCATCCCGGATGCCATCCTTTTCAAGCGCGGCATGCTGAGCAATGAAGAGTGGCTGATCATGCGCCAGCACACATTGCGCGGAGAAGAGATCTGCCGGCCCATGAAATCGCTGGCGCCGGTGCTTCCCATCATCCGCAGCCATCACGAACGGTGGAACGGCTCGGGCTATCCGGACGGCCTGCGCGGAGAAGAAATTCCTTTGCTCGCGCGTATCCTGCAGGTGGCCGACATCTACGATGCGCTCACGACTGCGCGCTCGTATAAGCCGGCGTTTTCGCATCAGCACGCGCTCGATATCATGCTCGAAGAGGCCAGCCGGGGATGGCGCGATCCGGAACTGATCCCGCTGTTCGCCGAGGTGACCAGGCCGGCGGGTGATTCCAGCGCCTCACCGTGGCCGGCGGACAGGGAAATGGTAAATTCCCTGGAAAACATGCGCCGCGAGCTTATCAAGTGAACACCCCCTGTAAGCAGCCCTTAGAATAAGGGTGTGGGCCGTCTCATCGCTGCCATCCTCGCCGCTTGCGCGTTGTCCAGGCCGCTGCCGGCACAGTTGATGACCAAGCTGGCGCCGCAAGCGGACCGCGCCTTCGATCATTACATCAATAATCTGGAAAGCGGGCTCGACTGGCAGCCGCGCGTTAGCGTCGACGCGGGCAACGTGAAGATCGTCCCGGGCGCAACGGAATCCCTGGTGGTCCTCGACGGCGCCCTGATCCACGATTGGCGCGCCGCGGTTGTCGCTCCCCGTGCCAGGATTGAGAAAGTGATCGCGTTGTTACAGGCCTACGACGGCTATCCGCGGCATTACGCGCCGCAGGTAACCGCCGCCAAGGTTTACAGCCACGAGGGCAATATCTGGCGGGTGTTTCTCAAGCTCTATAAAAAAAATGTTTTCACCACCAACTTGAACACCGATTACGAGATTGAATACCGCCCGCTGGGGCCGTCGCGGTGGGGCATTCTTTCCCGCTCGACGAAGGTCGCGGAAATCGATGACGGCCGCGAGCTGCCCGTGGGCCAGGGGCATGGATTCCTATGGCGCTTGAACGCCTACTGGGTGCTGGAGCAACGCGCGGAAGGCGTCTATATCGAATGCCGCGCCATATCCATGTCGCGCGACGTGCCGGCGGCGCTGCGCTGGGTGGTGAAGCCGATGCTGCTCAGCGTCCCGCGGGAGTCTTTGCAGGACACTTTGGAAGCTACCGTGCGGGCTCTGCAATAGCGGGCTTGAACACCCAGCGCTCGCTGAGTGCGAAGTTCAGCAGTGACGTCGCACCAATCGCCAGCAGATTCGCCGGGACCGCCGGCATTCCCCACACGCCCGTCAGCAGGCCTGAGAACGCCAGACCCGGGCCAGGGTACCGTCCAATGAATCGCCGAACCAATTGAGCGCCAACAATACAATCACCGCCAGGAGCGCCAGGGGATGCGACCTGGAATACCAGTAGGCCCCACCGGCCGCCGCCAGCGAGACGAATCCGAGTCCGCTCAGGTGGTCGGAGTTCACCCCGGCCGGCAGGCGCTGGGCGATCCAGATCAGGGTGCGTTTCTCAACCTCAGCTAACAGACTGGTGTGAGAGCGGTCAGCGGTCTTAAACTCGGCGGCTGTGGACATAGCTGATGAACCGGATGCGGCCCGGCCGGATTACGTTACTTTCAGTATCGGGGGCGCGGTATAATCGCACTGTAAATGGAAGAAGTCATCAAGCGGCTCCAGGGAGAGATTTCGGTGCTCGAAGTCGAGTTGCGGGTGGAACTTCCGCGGGAAATTCTCAAGGCCCGGGCCCATGGCGATCTGAGTGAAAACGCGGAGTATCACGCCGCCAAGGAGCGCCAGGCTTTCGTCAGCGCGCGCCTGGGCCAGCTCCACGCCCGCCTGCGCGAAGTCTCCATGATCGATATGTCGAAGATCCCGCATGATCGCATTGGTCTGGGGTCAACCGTGACCGTGCTGGATCTTATCAAGGAAGAAGAAATCCGTTACAAATTGGTGACCAGCGAAGACGTCGACGTGGCCAAAGGTCTTATTTCCACCAGTTCTCCCATCGGACGAGGCTTGCTGGGGAAGAACGTGGGTGATACCGTAAAGATCCAGATCCCAGGAGGCGTACGGGACCTGGAAATCATCGAACTCATCACCATTCATCAAAGTAACGGATCGAAATGACGCTCACGCACGGCATCGGATACGTCTGCAGCAAGGCTATCCGGCTGATTGTGCGCGGTCTGGCGTTATCGCGGATTCACCCCAACGTACTCACTTTTCTCGGATTAGTGATCAACATCGTTGCGGCCTACATGCTGGCCGCGGGCCAGTTCCGTTGGGGTGGCGCCGTCATCATTGGCGCAGGCCTGTTCGATATGGTGGATGGCCGGGTGGCGCGCGAGACAAACCGCGTGACCCGCTTCGGCGGCTTTTTCGATTCCGTCATGGACCGTTATTCGGATCTGGCGCTGCTGGTGGGGTTGCTGGTCTGGTACGGCTCCATCAACCGCCCGGCGTATGTCGTGCTCACCGCGATCGCCATGATCGCCTCGGTCATGATCAGCTACACGCGGGCGCGGGCGGAAAACTCGATCCCCATGTGCAAGGTGGGTTTCCTGGAGCGTCCCGAACGCGTGGTGCTGGTGATTATCGGCGCTTTGTTTGACCGCATGGCTCCGGTGCTGTGGGTGCTGGCGGTATTGGGTAACATCACCGTAGTCCACCGCATGATCTTCACCTGGCAGGAATCCAAACGCCTGGAAGAGGCGCAGCTCAAGGCTCCGGTATCGCGCGCGGCGAAAGTTTAGGCGCTCGTCTAAGCGCCCGCGACGATCAAATTCCCCGCTCGATCATTTCGATATTTCCATCCCGACGGAATCAACGTCGTTGAGCCGTAGTCCAGAATCAACGCGGGACCCGGGTTATCGCGAGATGGCACCTGCGCGCGCTGTAGTACCGGGATTGTCTTCCAGCCGCCGTCAAGCCAGACGCGGCGTGTTTCCGGGTTTCCCTTGCTGTATGGCGTCCGGTGAAGGTTGGGCTTGGCGAGCCGCTGGCGGGCACGGACGCGCAGGGTCACGACTTCAACTTCACGCTCCAGAGTTGCGTAGCCCCCAGCATAACCATAGACACGCTTATGTTCGCGATGGAAAGCCCGCCAAGGATCGGCATTCCAGGGTACGTTCAGTTCGTAGCTTTGCCCGCGATAGCGCAGGTCGGCACTACGCTCGATCTGCGCGCCTGGCGATTCGCGGCGCGCGCGGCGCTCTAACTTGGCGAATTCCTTTTCCAAATGGGTACGGCCGAGCACGCCCGCGGCGTAGTCACGCACGGCGTCCGCCATCAGCATTCCCAAGGCGGACAAAACCCCCGCGTGTTCCGGCACGATAACCGTGCGAATGCCGAGTTCACGGGCGATCTCACAAGCATGCAGGCCGCCGGAGCCGCCGAAAGCCACCAGCGCAAAGTCGCGCGGATCATGGCCGCGTTCCACCGAAACCACACGAATCACCCGTTCCATGTTGGCGTTGGCTACGCGCAAGATCCCAGCGGCAGCGGCCGTGCGGTCCAGCTCCAATGCCCTCGCAATGCGGTCTATAGCGGCACCGGCGCGCTCCACGTCTATTGACATGGCTCCACCAAGTAATTGCGCCGCACTGATCCGTCCGAGGACCACGTGCGCATCGGTCACGGTGGCAGCAGTTCCGGCGCCGTAACATGCCGGTCCGGGATCGGCGCCCGCGCTTTGCGGACCGACTCGTAACAGGCCCCCGGCATCCACGCGCGCGATGGACCCGCCACCCGCCCCCACCGTGTGGATATCCAGCATCGGAATGCGAATGGGGTAACCATCGATCATCGCTTCCGTGGTTTCGCGCGGCGCTCCATCGGCCAGGCTCACGTCGGTCGACGTGCCGCCCATATCGAAGCCCAGAACGCGGCGGTATCCGCTGAGGCGCGCGGTCTCGAGCGCTCCGACAACACCTCCAGCGGGCCCTGAAAGCACCGTACGTACGGCATGTTTGGCGGCGGTCTTGGCGGACAGAAATCCGCCGTTCGATTGCATAATTGCGATGCGGTAGTTGCGCGCCCGCGAGAGACTATCGAGGTAACTTTCCATGAGCGGCCCGACGTAGGCATTCACGAAGGTGGTGGAGCTGCGCTCATACTCGCGGAACTCCGGGCTGATTTCGTGCGAGGAACAAATGTAGACGCCCCTCAGGGCGCCGGTGAGCGCTTTGACGACGGCCCGTTCATTGGCCGCGTTCTGATACGAGTGCAGGAAGCAGATCGCGACGGACTGGACTCGCGCGCGTCGAAGCTTCGCCGCCAGCCGCGCCAGTTCCGCCGCCGTGGGACGCAGCGCGATGGCGCCGTCGTAATAGGCGCGTTCGTGCACACCAAAACATAGCTTGGGATCGGCTAGAAGACGCCGCGGCGCCGGGGTCAGATTGTAAAGCTCAGCTCGGTTCTGGCGTCCGATTTCCAGCAGATCTTCAAACCCGGCCGTGGTCACAAACGCGGTACGCGCGCCTTTGCGCTCCAACAACGCATTGGTCGCAACCGTGGAGCCATGCACCACGTCCACGCGCCGCTTGCCGGCGGCTTGCTCCAGCCCTTGCAGGATCACCTGGGCGGGATCGATTCGGTTGGAGCGCTGCTTAAATGTTTCCAGTTGGCCGTCGTCATGGAGAACCACGAAATCGGTAAACGTTCCCCCAGCATCCACACCAATGCGCATTGAGTTCTTATTTTACCTATCAACATTCGCGTCCCCGGGCGGACGTGCGGCATGATAGAAGCAGGTGATCCATCTCCAGGGTGTTACCAAGCAATTCGCCGGCAAGCGACAGGTCACTGCGCTGGAGCGTCTGGACTTGCACCTCGCGCGCGGCGAGATGGTGTCCATCGTCGGACCTTCAGGCTCGGGCAAATCGACGCTGCTCAATTTGATCGGCGGTCTGGACCGGCCCACGGAAGGTGAAATCAAGATCGACGGCCAGGCTCTTTCCACCTTGAGCGACGACGGCCTCACCCGCGTCCGCCGCGACAAAATCGGTTTCATTTTCCAGTTCTTCAACCTATTGCCCACGCTTTCCTGCCTGGAAAACGTATCGCTGCCCTTGCACCTGCGCGGTTGGCCTCGCAAGAAAATTGACGAGCGCGCACGCGAACTACTGGACCTGGTGCAGCTCAGCGGACGCCTGGAACATCTTCCCGATGAACTCTCCGGCGGAGAGCGCCAGCGCGTGGCCATCGCCCGCGCATTGAGCGTGTTTCCCCCAGTCCTGCTGGCCGACGAGCCCACGGGAAATTTGGACACGCACACCGGGGCTGAGATCTTGAAGTTGATTCACGACCTGCACGATCGCCTGGGCGCGACGATCCTGATCGTTACACATGACATGGTGGTAGCCGAGAGTTGCCCCAGGACCATTGGAATTCGCGACGGGCGGATTGTTACTGACGTGAGACGCGGAGACGCCCGCCGGGAAATGAGCCGCGCATGATGCTCCTGCGCCTCATTAGCTGGCCGTATGCGCGCAAGCACCTGCTGCGCTGGCTGCTCACGATGGCCGGCATTGTGCTCGGCGTGGGTGTGTTCGTCGGCATGCATACGGCGAACCAAAGCGTGCTGGCCGCGTTTCGCGAAACCATTGACAAGGTCGCCGGGACCACGCAGTTGCAGATCACCGCGGGCGAGCCGGGATTCGGCGAGGAAGTTCTCGAAAAAGTGCAGAGCCTGCCGGAAGTGCGCGCCGCCGCGCCCGTGATCGAAGCGACAGTCTCCACTGGCCAAGGTAATCTCCTGATCCTCGGCGTCGACATGCTGGGGGACCGCAGTCTGCGCACCTACGATCTGGAGGGCACGGACGAAGCCATCGACGATCCGCTCATCTTCCTGGCGCAAGCAGACTCCCTGATCGTGACCAGGACGTTCGCGGAGAAGAACGGCCTGCAAGTCAACAGCCGCGTGCCCATGCGCACCATGCAGGGCGATCTGATCTTCACCGTGCGTGGAATCATGAAGCCCGGCGGCCTGGCCAGCGCCTTCGGAGGCGACTTAGCCATCATGGATATCTACGCCGCGCAGAAGTTCTTCGGGCGTGGCCGCCGCTTCGACCGCGTGGATCTGGCCCTGCTGGACGGCGTTACGCTGGCGGACGGCTCGGCGAAGCTGCGCGCCCTGCTCGGCTCCGGCTATGAGGTGAGTCCTCCCAGTTCTCGCGGAGAGCAGTTCGAGCAAACCTCGCGCATTTACTCGCTGGCATCCAACATCACCAGCATCTTCGCGCTCTTCATCGGGATGTTCATCATCTACAACACGTTCGCCATTGCGGTCACGCAGCGGCGGTCGGAGATCGGCATCCTGCGCGCGCTGGGGGCGACGCGCTCACAGATTCGTACCTTGTTTTTGACCGAAAGTGCGATTGCAGGGTCCATCGGCTCCGGCCTCGGCGTGTTGTTTGGAATCGTGATGGCACACGCGATGGCCAGCTACATCGGCAACATCCTGACCGAGGTCTACGGTGTGGCGCAGCGCGCCGATGGAATTCAGGTGGATCCCGTTTTGATTGGTGGGGCCTGGGCCATGGGCATCGTGACGAGTCTGTTTGCCGCCGTCATTCCGGCGCGCGCCGCCGCCTATGTCGATCCTGTGAAGGCGTTGCAGAAGGGCCGCAACCAGGCTTTGAGCGAGGGCGAGAGCTTGCTCCGGCGCTGGGCGGCGGTCGGCTGCGCGGCGGCTGCCGTCATCGCTGTGATCTTCAGCCACAGTACTGCGATCTTCTATGCCGGCTTCGTACTCGGCGGCGTGGCAGCCGTTTTACTCGCTCCGAGTTTGACCCTGTGGCTGTCCCGCTTCTTGCGGCCGCTATTAGCTTTCCTGCGGCCCGTGGAAGGAACGCTCGCCGCGGATAGCTTGATTCAAAGCCCGCGGCGAACCTCCGGCACCGTCGCCGCGCTCATGCTGTCTCTTGCGCTGGTGATCTCGCTGGGCGGTCTGGCGCGCTCCAGCTACGACTCGCTGGCGGACTGGATGCGGATCGCGCTCAACCCGGACTTGTTCGTTACCACCGCGCAGAGCGTGACGTCACGCACGTTCGTATTTCCGGCGTCCCTCGGCGATGGCCTGCGTGCGATTCCCGGCGTGGATGAAGTGCAATTGGTGCGCAGTGTGCGCGTTCCCGTGAAAGGCGGTCCGGTGATGTTGGTGGCTCTAGACATCGGCTCCGTCGAGCGGCGCGCGAAACTCCCCGCAGTGGAAGGCGACGCGGCCACGATGTACCGCCGCACCGAGCGCGGAGAGGCCGTCCTGGCTTCGGAAAACTTTGTGCGTTTGCACGGCGGCAAGCTCGGGGAGGTACTGGAAATCGCCGCGCCCAGTGGAGTGCTCAAGCTGCCCATCGCCGGCATTGTGCGTGATTTTTCAGATCAACAGGGCAGTCTGCTGATTTCCCGCCAAGCCTACATTCGGTTCTGGAACGACGATTCCGTGAACGTCTTCCGCGTCTATGTAAAACAGGGCGCTCAGGATTCGGACGTGCGCCAGCGCATTCTGGACACCTTCGGAAAGCAACAGCGGCTTTTCGTGCTGACCAATAAAGACGTGCGCGACTACGTGACGCGGTTGACAGATCAGTGGTTCGGCCTCACCTATGTTCAGATCGCCGTGGCGGTTTTGGTGGCAATCCTGGGCATCGTGAATGCGTTGACCGTCTCGATCACGGACCGTCGGCGTGAGTTGGGTGTATTGCAGGCCGTCGGCGGATTGCGTCAGCAGATCCGGCACACCGTGTGGATGGAAGCGGCGGCCATCGGTTTTATCGGACTGGTTCTGGGCTTGCTGCTCGGCGCGGTGGAGCTGTATTACGCCATCGAAATTTCCCGCCGCGATCTGGTCGGCATCGATATCGGATACGCGTATCCGTTCCGAACGGCCTTGGCCTTGGCGCCTGTAATCCTGATCGCCGCGTTTCTCGCCGCCGTGGGACCCTCCGAAAGCGCGGTACGCGGGTCGCTGGTGGAGGCCCTCGAATATGAATAGATTGCTGCTCGCGCCCGCGCTGTCACTCGCGCTGCTAACCCCGTGCGCGGTTGCTCAAGACGCCCGGCAGATCATGCAGGAAGTGCAGAAGCGCCAGCATTCCACTTCCCAGCACTATGAAGGAACACTCGAAGTGATCGGCGGAGGAAATCGCATCGCCACCAAGCGCTGGATCTTCGACCGCCTCGGCGATTTCGGCAACAGCAAGGGGATGCTGCGCTTCACGGTACCGGCCGAGGTGAAAGGCGTGGGATTGCTGATCGTCAATCATCCCGACCGCGCCAGCGATCAATGGATGTGGCGGCCCAATATCGGCCGCGAGCAGCGCATCGCGTTACAGGACCGTTCCACCCGTTTCTTCGGCACCGACTTCAGCTTTGAAGATCTGGAAGAACGCGATGTGGAGCAGTACGATTACAAGTTCCTCGGCGAAGAAGCGGGCACGTGGAAGCTGCAATCCACTCCGCGCAAGTCTTCGCAATACACCTACGGCTACCTGTGGGTGAAAAAGGACAACTATACGATCGTGAAGATCGAGTCGTACAACAAAAAGGGTTTGGTACGCGTCATCGACTATCGCGACTTCGAGCAAGCCAAGGGAATCTGGACGGCGCGCACAACGGAAGTGCACGATGTCACGCGCAATAGCCGCACGATTCTCAAGTACGACAAGCTGGAGTACAACATCCCCATGAAGGATGCCGGCTTCACGCTGGATGCCCTCCGGAGGGGCGCCTGATGAGGATGCCGGGGACATGACCGGTCTTTTACTACTGACTCTGCTGGCGCAGAACGTGGAACAGCGCGGGTTCATCGAAAATCGTGCGCTGCTGTTTCCACAAGACGCGCCGAATGACAGCGCCAACGCCGTCAATCAGTCTCTCCTCCGCTGGGAGGGGTCTTACAAACCTTCCCCGTGGTTGAAATTCAACGGGTCCTTCGACGCGCGGCTCGACACGCACCGTCAGGCGGATCGTCAACTGCGCTTGAATTTGGACGATCGCACGGCGCAAAGGCCGGCCCTCGCGCTGCGCCAGTTCAGCGCCACGATTCACAAGGGCAAGATTACTGCGGAGCTCGGGCGGCAGATCATCCGTTGGGGCAAGACTGACATCCTCACACCTACGGATCGTTTTGCGCCAAGAGACTATTTGAGCAGTGTGGTAGACAGTGATTTTCTCGGGGTCACGGCGGCGCGATTCACGGTGGCTGGCGCCAATGACTCGTTCGATATGGTCTATCAACCGTGGTTTACTCCCAGCCGCACACCACTACTCAACCAGCGTTGGACTGCACTGCCTCCCGCGTTGAACGGCATCGCGATCACTGACGCCGGCGCGCGCTATCCGGGACGCAGCCAGTACGGAGCGCGCTGGAATCACTTTGCATCCGGCTACGAATACTCGCTCTCTTATTTCGATGGCTTCAACACGCTGCCGCAGTTCGCCGCGCAATTCGATCCGCTCGCCGCGGCGGTGCGCGCGCAAAGATTCTACCCGAACATGCGCATGTACGGAGGAGACACGGCCATTCAACTGCCTTGGGTAACCCTGAAAGGCGAAGCCGGATACTTCACGACCTCGACGCCAGGCTCCCAGGAGTACATTCTTTACGTGGTTCAAGTGGAGCGCCAGGTGAAGGAATGGTCCCTGGTCGGCGGCTACGCTGGAGAAGCGGTGACGGCAGGCGCGAATAATCCGCTCCGCTTTACGCCGGATCGCGGGTTTGCCAAGTCATTTGTCGGACGAGCCGCGCTCACCATCGACGTGAATCGTACCCTGGTCGTGGAGTCGGCAGTGCGCTCCGGCGGTTCCTTCGTGCGCTTCGAATATTCGCAGGCGCTCGGCGAGCACTGGCGCGTGACTCCGGGCGTCGCTTGGATTCGCGGCAGCATGAACGACTTTCTGGGCCAATACCACCGCAATTCCTATTTATCGCTTGCCGTCCGCTATAGTTTCTAAGTAGGTGAAGGCGATGCTCCTAGTTCTCGCGGTCGCGGCTGCTCTTTCCGCGCAGGATTTCAGCCACATCTCCGTGGAACGGGTCGGCGGCGGCCTGCATTTCGCCGAAGGGCCGGTGTGGTCCCACGAGGGCTACCTGCTGGTCAGTGACTCGGTAGTCGATAAGATTCACAAATTGAGCAACACTGGGGATGTCGTGTTCGCCGAACGCGCCGGCGGAGTCATGGGCAACGCGTTTGACGTGGACGGGCGCCTTTACACGTGCGAGTTTCGCGAGCGCCGCGTTACACGTACTCTGAAGAACGGGAAGATTGAGGTCCTCGTCTCGCGCTTCGAAGGCAAGCGGTTCAATGCGCCCAACGATATCGTGGTGCGGCGCGACGGCCATGTCTACTTTACCGATCCCGCCTTCGGTGCGCAGCAGGACGCACGCGAGATGGATTACTACGGCGTGTTCCACGTGACTCCGAAAGGTGAGATCGATGTGGTCGCGAAATGGAAAACGCGCCCCAACGGTATCGCGCTGTCTCCGAACGGCCGCGTGCTCTACGTCTCCGATTCCGATGCCCGCCTCGTGCGCGCCTACGATCTGGACGGGAAAGGTGTCGCATCTAAAGAGCGCACGGTCGTGGATAAAATTCCCGGCGTTCCCAATGGCATCCGCACGGACGAAAAGGGGAACCTGTATGTAGCCGCGAAGGACGTGCTGGTCTACGCGCTGCCCAATAGCGGACCGGCAAAGCTGCTGGGCGAAATCCCTCTGCGCGAAGCGCCTTCCAATCTGGCCTTCGGAGACCAGGACATGGCCACGCTGTATATCACGGCTCGCACCGGCGTGTATCGCGTCCGCTTGGGCGTGAAAGGGGCGCTTCCTTACTAGGATGAGCCGCCAATATCCGCGCCATCCACTCCTCGGCGTGGGCGCGATTATTTTTGATGGCGACACGGTGCTGCTGGTCGAACGCGCGGGTGAGCCGCTGAAGGGATGGTGGTCGATCCCCGGGGGGTTACTCGAAACCGGCGAGACGCTCGAAGACGCGTTGCGCCGTGAGGTACTGGAGGAGACCGGCTTGGCCGTGGAGATTCTTTCCCGCTTCGACATCTTCGAGCGCATCATGCGCGACGCGGAGGGCCGTGCTGAATATCATTATGTTCTGGTCGACTACATTTGCCGGGCCGCGGGCGGCATGCTGGAGCCCGGCGATGACGTGAGCCGCGTCGAATGGGTTCCTTGCACGCGCCTGCGCGACTACAAGGTGACCTCGGGTACGATTGAGGCGGTAGAACGAGCATTCACCCATGCACGCGGCTGATGTCCTGGAATTCGAAGCCTTGCGAGCCCTGATCGGCCGCTACCTGCGCAGTCCGCTTGGACGCGGCGAGCTGGCGAGCGTCACTCCGTCCAACGATCGCGTTCTGATTGAAACGGCACTCGCCGAAACAGCCGAGGGCATCGAATATGTGCGCGCGGCGTCGCAACCGCAAACAGCCAGCCGGGGTGCGGCGATTCGCGTCAGCTTCGGCGATATCGCCGACCCCATCTCCGCTGTCAGCCGGTTGCGCATCGAGGGTGCGACGCTCGAGGGGCAGGATATTTTCGAACTCACGCGCCTGCTGGATCTGGCAGCAGAGGCGCGCGGCATTCTGCTTGCCGCCGCTTCACGGTTTCCCCGCCTGGGAACCCACGGAGCCGCGATTGCGGATTTGCGTGAGCTCGCTCATGAGCTCTCCGGAAAGATTTTACCGGGCGGCGGCCTGGCCGATCATGCCAGCGTCGCGCTGGCGCGCCTGCGGCGCGACGCGGAGAAGCAGCGCGGGGCGATCCAGCAATCGCTCGAACGCTTCCTCCGTGCACATCATGAGGACGGCACCCTGCAAGAGGATTTCGTCACCATCCGCGACGACCGCTTTGTGGTTCCTGTCGTCACCGGCCGCGAACGGCGCGTGCAGGGTGTGATTCACGGAGCCAGCGGCAGCGGTCACACGCTGTTCGTGGAGCCGTTGGAAACCATCGAACTGAATAACGAACTGGTGCGGCTGCGCGAAGAAGAAGCCCGTGAGGTGCACCGCATCCTGCGCGAGTTCACGGATCGGCTGCGTAAACACTCCGCGGAAATCGCGGCCACCATCAAGGCGCTCGCGCGGCTGGAGTTGATTTTTGCCAAAGCCGAATTCGCGCTGGATTTCCGCTGCGTGGTCCCGCGCATCAGCCCGGACGATGCGCGGCGCATGATCGTCAACGAAGCTCGCCATCCGCTGCTTGAAGACATATTGCGCGGACAAAACAAAGCGGTGGTGCCGGTGACATTCGATCTTGACGGCCGGCAGCGTACGTTATTGATCAGCGGTCCGAATACGGGTGGCAAGACAGTCACGCTCAAGACCGCGGGTCTCTTGGCTCTGATGGCCCAAGCAGGCCTGCCGGTTCCCGCGGCGGCCGCCGAGTTTCCGTTATTTGACGAGGTTCTTGCCGATATCGGCGATCATCAATCTCTGCAAGAAAGCCTCAGCACGTTTTCCGGGCACATCGTGGCGATCCGCGGAATGCTGGAACACGCCACGCCCGATTCGCTGGTCCTAATCGACGAATTGGGCCGCGCCACCGATCCCGAGGAAGGCGGCGCCTTGGGCACTGCCGTACTCGACGCGTTTCAGAAGCGCGCAGCGTTCACCCTTGCCTCGACGCATCTTGTTGCGTTGAAGCTGTATGGGGCCTCGACTCCGGGCGTCCGTAACGGTTCGATGGGCTTCGACGACGCTACCCTGGAGCCGACGTATGTATTACGGCTCGGTGCACCCGGCAAGTCGGCCGGCCTGGATATCGCGAGCCGCTTAGGCCTGGATCCAGCGCTGATTCACGACGCACGCGCACGGATGACCACAACGGACCGCGATATCGCGCACTTCCTGAATGAGATGCATCAACGGCTCGACGCATTGGAAGCGGAGCGGACCGCCGTCGCCGTTAAGGAGCGAGCCCTCGCCGCCCGCGAACAGTCCCTCGAACAGACCTGGGAAAAGAAATTCACGGCGAAGATTCGCGAGCTGGAACATCGCGCCGCCGAACTTTCCGCTGGCTTTGAAAAGCAGGCCCAAGAGACCCTCGGAGAGCTGAGCCAGAAGGCGCGCGTGAAAGTCACCAAGACGCGGCGGGAGTTTCAGGAGGCGGTGGAGTCGGCCGTGGAGACATTGGCCCCCAAGCGGGTCGTCACCGCGGGCGAGCCGGCGCGGATCAAGCTGGCCGAAGGCGTGCGCGTGCGCTTGAAAGGTGTCCGGCAGCCGGCGACGGTGCGACGGATCTTGGCCAACGGAATGCTCGAAGTTGACGCAGGCTTCCTCAAGATGAAAGTGCCCGATACGGACATCGAAGAGGTTCTTGCGCCGTCGGGAGCCCCCGCCGCGCGCCCCCATATCACGTTCCGCCAGGGACCCAGCTTTGAGGGAAATTTCCGCGAAATCAACATCGTGGGCCAGCGGGCCGAGGAAGCTTGCGCGCGGGTGGACAAGCTTCTCGACAGCGCGGCGCTGGCGGAAGTGGATCGTATCCGTATCATCCACGGGCACGGCATGGGCATTCTGAAACGCGCGGTGGCGGAGCTGCTGGCGCGCCATCCACATGTTGAAAAGTTTTATATCGCGCCGCCGGAAGAAGGCGGCTCGGGGGCTACGATTGTGGAGTTGAAGAATTGAGCGCGAGTTGTTGCTGCTTCTGCCACGCCAGCTTGCCTTGATACTCTTCCCACAGCGTCGTCGAGCCTGCCCAGTAGTAGCCTCCCACGAAGAGCAGCAGGAACGGTACCGCAAGGAAGTTAAACGACTCGATGGCAAACGCCGTCATGCCCAGGAAGAACGTTCCAGCCGCAAGCTCGGCGTAGGGCAGCCAGCCGCTGCGGCGACGGTACTGGATGTTCTCGATCTTTACCTTTTGGGTGCCGCCGATCGCGTACTTGGGCGTGCGGGCAAACGCGGTTTCATGGCGGAACAGCGCTTCCAGCACGGCGCGCGAGTTGATAATAGTGAGCGCCACGCCCGCCGCCATCAGGGCGGGCAGGAATAGGAACGCCCGTTTCCAGTTGTTCGGGAACAGCTCGCGATGGGCCACCACGTAGAATGCCGAAATGGACCAGAACGACGCGATGATGAGCGGCAGGTCGATGACGATCATCTGGAACCAGCCCATGTAAAAGCGCACGACCATCACCGGGAGCATCAGGGCGCTCATGATGATCATCAGCGGATAAGATATGTTCGGCGTCAGGTGGAAGAACGCTTCCGCCTTGACCTTGAATGGAACGTCCGACTTTAAAATTGTCGGCAACAGCTTCATGGCCACCTGGGTGAGACCCTTGGCCCAACGCGATTGCTGTACCTGAAAGCCGTACGTTTCCACAGGCAGCTCGGAAAGGCACTCAATCGAAGGGACGTAGACGAACTGCCACCCCTTCAATTGCGCGCGGTAGCTAAGGTCGGAATCTTCGGTCAAAGTGTCATGCTGCCAGCCGCCGGCGTCGTCGATCATGGACTTGCGCAGGATGCCGGCGGTGCCGTTGAAGTTGAAGAATCGTCCGCCGCCGGAACGCGCCACATGTTCCAGCACGAAGTGGCCGTCGAGCAGCATCGCCTGCACTTCGGTCAACAGGCTGTAGTGGCGATTCAAATAGCCCCAGCGGGTCTGTACCATGCCGACCTTTGGATCGGCGAAATAATCCACAGTGCGGCGCAGAAAATCCACGGGAGGAATGAAGTCCGCATCAAAGATGGCGACAATCTCACCGGTAGCGGTCTTCAGTCCGTTCTGCAGCGCGCCGGCTTTGTAGCCATGGCGGTTACCGCGGTGAATGTATTCGATGGGCCAGCCGGCGGCCTGATACTCGGCAACCAGACGCTCCGTGAAAGGATGCGTTTCGTCGGTGGAATCGTCCAAGACCTGGATTTGCAGAAGATCGCGGGGATAATCCAGCTTGCAGGTCTCCTCGACCAGCCGCTGTACTACGTATTGTTCGTTATAGATGGGGAGCTGGACGGTAACACGGGGCAATCGCTCGAATTTCTGGGGCGCCTGCGCGGGCATCTGCTTACGGTACTTCCAGTAGCCGCGGATCATGTGATAGCGGTGCAGGCCGTAGAACGACAACACGATGAGCACGGCGAAATAGGGCACCAGAATGGCGTAATCGAACGGCTGGAGGCGGTAGATATCGGTAAACGTGGAGTCAAATAGGGCGTCCACCAGCCGGCTGGCACTCGAAAATACACCGTTGGCAAGGAGGAATGCGGGGGACAGGGACAAGGTCAACATCAAGTGGTAGTTGTGGCACTTTGATTATACCGGAAATCCACGGCGCTCTGCGAGCAAAGGTCAACCATCGGAGGGCCTTAGATCCCGGTATCGGTAGTAGGGTAATTCATGTACTATCACGAGCCGTGGAAACGCCGATAGATCTACATTGCCAAACCGGCAACCGGAGACTAGATGCAATCAGGATCCACGCAGGCCCGCCTTCGCATTCGGGAAACGCTTGATGCGCATCCCGAGTTGACTATCATTCTGGACGCCAGCGGCAGTCCATCTTCGCGCTTGCGGGGCCGCTTCCTGGGACAGAATGACGGTTCCATCCGCGTCCAACTGAATACGGCGTTGGGGGCGAATCTATTGGTAAGGCAGCGTAAATCAATAACCTTTACATCTAACGGTTGTGCTTGGATGGATCGTGTAGTTCCATTCGCCATGAAATGTGTCGGGCTTCAGATGGACATGGGCAAACTCTTCATCCGTGATTTTGCGCCCAACGGGGTACTTGCGGTGATC